>JBDTQB010000235.1:0-7268 GCA_039932395.1 Vicinamibacteria bacterium
ATGAGAGTGTTGATCATTTGAAGTGGCCGGGAGTATAGAGTCCTGAAAAGGTGATTGGAGCCAGAAAACACGCCCTATGAGAGTTCGCTTCGAGAAAGTCAGCAAGCAGTTCGGAGAACATCGCGCACTCCGAGAGATCGACCTCGACATCGAGCAGGGCGAGTGCCTTGTCCTGCTCGGCCCTTCCGGCTGCGGCAAAACAACCCTTCTCCGACTCCTCGCGGGCCTCGAGGATGTGGACTCAGGACGAATCGTGATCGGCGAGCGGGACGTGGTGGACGTGAGACCCGCGGACCGCGACGTCGCGATGGTCTTTCAGAACTACGCGCTCTATCCGCATCTGACCGTGTTTGAGAACGTTGCGTTTCCGCTGCGTGCTCGACGAACCGCTCCCGCCGAGATCGACGCGCGAGTGAACGCGGCCCTCGCGCGCATGGAACTCTCGTCGCTCGTCGCACGCAAGCCCGCGCAACTGTCTGGCGGACAGCAGCAGCGCGTCGCCCTGGCCCGCGCCCTCGTCCGCAACCCGGCGGTCTATCTGATGGACGAGCCTCTTTCCAATCTTGACGCTCAGTTGCGCCTTCAGACCCGCACGGAGCTGCGGCGCCTTCAGCAAGAACTCAAGACCACCACGGTGTACGTCACCCACGATCAGGGCGAGGCCATGACGTTGGGCGATCGCATCGCCTTGCTACGGGATGGCGCGATCGAGCAGGTCGGCCCGCCGCTCGAGCTCTATCGCAAGCCTGCCAGCCGCTTCGTGGCGACATTCCTGGGCAGCCCTCCGATCAACATCTGGCCTGCGTCGTTCGCGGCTGATGGCACGGTCAAGGCGGCGGGACTCGGGGTGGATCGCCCCCGCCTCGCCTCGACATCGCTGCCGGAAAAGGTCGAAATCGGCGTCCGCCCTGAGGACGTCGCCGTGTTCGAGCATCCAGGCCCCGGTCTCAGCGAGGGCCGCGTGCTTCTGTCCGAGTCGCTTGGCAACGAAACCATCGTCACGCTGATGAGCGGCGGCAACCGGGTGGTCGCGCGCGCCTCCGCGGATTTCCAAGTGCGGCCCGAGACCGTCGTCCATTTTTCGATCTCTCCCGAACGCGTCTTCTTCTTCGACGCGGTCACCGGCCGCCGCTTCGACTAGACGGCCGACGCGGAAGCTTCGGACTTCTGTCCACACGGCTGCACGCCGTCGTCAGGAGTGAGGACCGAGCGTTCAAATCGCTGGAACGTTCCAACGGGCGTCTGTCGCGCTCATGGCAGTGTTGACAGTTGGGAATAGCCGGGCGTATGTTCCCACCATAAAGTCACGGGAAGGTAGCGCCGATGTCACAGTCCTTCGCCATGATCGGCCCGATCTACAACCCCTGATCAAACCTAGGAGAGACACTGATGAAGCGTATTCTTGCTGCGGTCCTGGCGATGCTGTGCATCGTCCCCGCAGCGCAAGCTCAGATTGACCGCGCCACTCTGGCCGGCACCGTGAAGGATGCCTCCGGCGGCGTGCTTGCGGGTGCGACGGTCACGGTCACCAATATCGCCACGAACGTGAAGAGCACCGCGAAGACCTCCAGTTCGGGCGCCTTCCTGGTCGTGAACCTCGGCTCCGGGCAATACCTGGTCGAAGCGGAAGCGTCCGGTTTGCAGAAATCGGTTCAGTCGGTCATTCTCGAGATCGGCCAGCGCGGTCGCATCGACATGACCCTCAGCGTCGGCGGGTTGGCCGAATCCGTGACCGTCGAAGGTGCGCGCCGTCTTCTCAACACGGAAGACGCGACCCTTGGCGCCGTCATCGACAACAACTCGGTGGCGAAGCTCCCCCTGGCGATCCGCAACTGGGACGACCTCCTCGCCCTCGTTCCTGGCGTGCAGGGCGACCGCTACACCGAGCAGGGCGGCGGCACGTCGTTCGGTCGCACCGGCGGCGTCAACGTC
The DNA here is from genome assembly GCA_039932395.1 of Vicinamibacteria bacterium. GTDB lineage: Bacteria > Acidobacteriota > Vicinamibacteria > Fen-336 > JAGNNV01 > JAGNNV01. Next base: position 1,933 of record JBDTQB010000235.1, read on the forward strand.
CACGGCGCGCGTTCGCTCCAGAACAACTTCCTTCTTGACGGCGTCGATAACAACTCCATCTCCGAGAACGTTCAGGAACTGACTTCGCAGGTTTCCCGTCCTTCGGTCGACGCGATCCAGGAATTCAAGATCGTCACCAGCCCTTATTCGGCTGAATACGGTCGTTCGCCGGGAGCCGCGGTCAGCGTCTCCACCAAGTCCGGCACCAACGAAATCCACGGCACGCTCTACGATTTCTTCCGTAACGAGTCGATGGACACCAACGACTTCTTCTCGAAGCGTGCCGGCCAGCCCAAGCCCACGAACGATCAGAACCAGTTCGGCGGCAACCTTGGCGGTCCGATCATCAAGGACAAGGCGTTCTTCTTCGTCGACTACGAGGGAACCCGCATCACCCGCGGCGTTACCCGTCTCACCAGCGTCCCGACCGCGGCCCAGCGTTCCGGCAACCTCGGCGGCACCGTGCGCGATCCTCTCACCGGCCAGCCGTTCCCCGGCGGCGTGATTCCCGCCGATCGCATCGATCCTGTCGCAGCCGCGATCCTGGGCCTGGTTCCGCTTCCGAACCAGTCTGGAGCCAACAACTTCTTCCGACAGGCCGACCTCATTGACGACTCCGACCGCCTCCTTGGTCGCCTCGACTACAAGCTCAGCTCCAACGACAGCGTCTTCGCCCGCTACATCTACTCGAATCGTGACCGACAGATCCCCGGTGCCTTCGGCGGCGTCATCGACGGCACGGGCACGTCCGGTTTCGGAAATCAGAAGATCAAGACCAACGCTTTGGTCTTCGGCTGGACCCACATCCTTTCGCCGAGCATGGTGAATGAGTTCCGCTTCTCGTGGTCCAAGTCTGACTCCGATGCCGTGCACCAGGCGTTCGGATTGAGCGCCCCGGCCGCCGCCACCATTCCCGGCACGGTCACCAACCCAGTGGTCGCGGGCGGTTTCCCCGGCATCACCATCGACGGTTACTTCGGCGGCTCGGGTCTCGGTCGCCTCGGTTCGCCCGACTTCCTTCCGAAGTTCCAGCACACGAACCAGTTCGAGTTCGTCGAGAGCCTGTCCTGGCTCAAGGGCAACCACGCGTTCAAGGCGGGCGCCGACATCATCGCTCCGATGAAGAACCAGTACTACGACGTTCCAGCCGGCCGTGGCGCGATTCGATTCCGCAACAGCTTCACCGGCAATGCCCTCGGAGACTTTCTCCTAGGCTACGCAGCCGACTTCCAGCTCTCCAATGTCCTGGTGGTTGAACAGCGTCACTGGGCGTCGATGTTCTATATCCAGGACGACTGGAAGGTGAACTCAAAACTCTCGGTCAATTTGGGCCTGCGCTATGACTTCATCACCCCAGCGCTCGAAGCGGCCAACAACCAGACGAACTTCAATCCTGCGGGGGGCGGTAGCCTGGTGTTCGCCAAGGACGGCTCCCTTGAGGATCGCGGCCTGGTGAAGGCAGACAAGAACAACTTCGCGCCCCGCGTCGGCCTCGTCTACACGCTGAACGAGAAGACGGTTCTTCGTGGAGGCTTCGGTATCTTCTACAACCTCTTCGACCGCGTCGGCTCGGAAGACCAGCTCGCCCTGAACCTGCCCGGTCTCAACAACACGTCGATCACGCAAACGTCGGGTTCGCCGGTATTCATTCTCAGGAACGGCATGCCCGTGACGCAGTTCCTGACGGCTCCGAATCTTGATCCCGCCGCGGGTCAGTTGAAGTCCAAGCGGGTCCGCGCAGTGGACACCAACGCGCCCAAGACGACGGTTACCCAGATGAGCATTGGGTTCCAGCGTGAGCTGATGACGGGCGTCGTTCTCACCGCCGACTTCGTTCACACGAAGGGCACCAACCTCGCGTCGCTCATCAACCTGAACCAGCCTCTTCCGAATGCCGCGGGCAACAACGCCCTTGGCGCACTCCCGTATCCGAACTTCGGGTTTATCGAATGGCGCGCGCAGGACGGCGAGTCTTCGTACAACGGAGTCGACCTCGGTGTCGAGCGTCGCTTCAAGAGCGGCTACAGCTTCGGCGTCGCCTACACGCTGGGCAACTCCAAAGACAACACGTCCGAACAGCTGTCGACTCAGGGTTCGAACGCCTTCCCGCAGAACTCACGCGACACGTCATCCTGGTACGGCCCGAGCGACTACGATGTCCGTCATCGTGTGGCCGTGAACTTCGTGGCCGAGTTGCCGTTCGGCAAGGGCAAGAAGTACGCGCAGAGCGGAATTGGCAACACACTCTTGGGCGGATGGACCCTGTCGGGCATCTACACCTTCCGCACCGGTCGTCCCTTCACCGTCAACCAGAGCGGCAACAACGTCGGCACCAACATGACGGGCCTGCCGAATCAGAGTGGCGATCCCAAGGGAGCTGAAACGGTCGATCAGTGGTTTAACCCCGCAGCGTTCCAGTCCGTCAGCTCCGGTACGTTCGGCAACGAAGTTCGCAACCAGCTCCGTGGACCGAACTACAAGAGCCTTGACTTCACCCTGCAGCGTCGCATCAATGTGACGAAGCGTGTGAATACGACTCTTCGCTGGGACGTCTTCAACGCCCTCAATCGCGTGAACTTCGGCCTGCCGAATCGCAACATTACGGACACGGTGAACGTCGGGACCATCAGCTCTCTTGGTGGTGACCCGCGCCTGATGCAGGTTTCGCTCCGCCTGGGCTTCTAAGACGACGAACCGTCTGAGAAAACCATGAGGAAAGGCGCGCCGGCTCTTCGGAGACGGCGCGCCACTTTCATTTTGGAAGGACTAGTCTGGTGTTCATGAAGAACGCATTTGTTGTTTTTCCCTTGGCTCTGGCCCTTGCGGCATCGAGCGGCGCGCAGACTTCGGCGGCCAGGCCCGTCACTACCGCAGTGACCGCGCCGGCTGCGGCCAAACCCCGGCTCATCGTCGCGATCGCGGTCGATCAGATGCGATACGACTATCTGGTCCGTTTCCGTCCCCTCTTCACGGGCGGTCTGAAGACCCTGGTCGAGAAGGGCGCGGTGTTTTCGAACGCGCGCTACCGTCATGCCAACTGCGAAACCGGGCCCGGACATTCCGTCATCCTCTCGGGGCGCAACGCGCTGCACTCCGGCATCGTGGCTAACTCATGGTTCGACGACGCCCTTGGTCGCGTGGTCAACGTGGTCGAAGACCCCGCGGTGAATCCAGTGGGCGGAGAGGGCCGCGGCGCATCGCCCGCCAACTTCGTCGGATTCACCATTGGCGACATGATTAAGGAGAGGTATCCAGAAGCCAAGGTGGTGGGGGTCTCGCTGAAAGATCGCGCCGCTATCCTCATGGCGGGGCCGCGCGCTGACGCGGCCTATTGGTACGAACCCGGAATCGGTCGTTTTATTACCAGCAGCTACTACATGAGCACCCTGCCTTCCTGGCTTCAGGCGATTAACGACAAGAAGATTCCAGACTCCTACGCCACCAAGCCCTGGACCAAAACCCTCACCGACGAAACGATCTATCGGAAGTACGCCGGCGAGGATCAGGTCCCTACCGAGTTCGATACGAAGGAAGTGTCGTTCCCGCATCCCATCGGCGGCGCGCCTGGCTCGCCCGCCTACTACGACAATTTCCGTCGCACGCCCTACGCGGACGAGCTGACTCTGGACGTCGCACTGGGCGCAATGAACGCGCATGGACTGGGTGCGGATGCGGTGACCGACGTTCTCGCCATCAGCTTCTCGGCCACCGACGTGATCGGTCACGCGTTTGGCCCTGACTCAAACGAGATGATGGAGCAGATGCTTCGACTGGACAAGACGATCGGCCGGCTCTTCGAAGCGGTGCAGGCACGAGTCGGACTCGCGAACACTATTTTCGTTCTCTCCGCTGACCACTCCGTCATGCCTCTCGTCGAGACTCTGCAGAAGCAGGGTGTCGCGGCCAAGCGCGTGAGACCTGCCGACCTCCAGAAGGTGGGCATGGACGCACTTGCGAAGCAGTTCCCCACCGCGAAAGATCTGGTGTCGGCCTACCTTGCGCCGGACTTCTATCTCAACCTGGCCTCGATCGCGCGCCAGGGTATCAAGCGGCAGGATGTGGAGCAGGCGCTCTCCGACGCGCTCATCTCGACTGGTGTGGTCGCGAAGGTCTACACCGCGAGTTCCTTCGCGGGTGACCCTCCATCGGCGCCCGAGGATCCGTATTTCGACGCCGTGCGTCGCTCCTACTATGCGCCGCGCAGTCCGCAGGTCATCGCTCGCCTTAAGGAGTATATGTATCTGACCAGCAGCCCGGGCGGCGCGGGCCACGGCTCTTCGTATGAATACGACCGCCACGTGCCGGTCGTCTTCATGGGACCCACCATCAAGGCGGGCGCCTACGAAGGAGACACGGGGCCCGAAGACATAGCCCCCACGCTGGGCCTTCTCATCGGCCTCGACTATCCCTTGCAGGACGCCCGGCGTCGCCTGACCGAGATGATCCAGAACTAAACGGCGTCTGTGCGGCCGCTGGAGCGACCGCCCGCGCGACCGAAGGAAGAGTCATGACATCACTGAGCCGCATGCGTCTTACCGTCCAGAAGGGCGCCGAGTTCTGGAACGACTCGTGCGCGCTCGCCGAGCTGCGCGACGCCGTTGAGCACGGCGCCACGGGTGCGACCTCGAATCCGGTCATCGTCTCCGCGGCCGTGAAGGCCGATCTAAAGACCTGGACCCCCGTTCTCGACGCGATCATTAGGAACCATGAGACTTCGAGCGAAGACGAAATCGCCTGGCTTCTGATCGAAGAGATGGGCCGGCAGGCCGCGTCGATTCTGGAGCCGGTGCATCGTGGGACCAAGGGACTTCAGGGCTTTCTCTCGATGCAGGTCAGCCCGAAGTACTACAACAATGCCGCGCGGATGGTCGAGCACGGCCGCTCGCTCGCCGCCATCGCGCCAAATATCGCCATCAAGGTGCCTTCCACCGCCGCCGGAGTTCAGGCCGCGGAGGAATTGGTGGCCGTCGGAATCAACGTGAACGCGACCGTGAGCTTCACGGTCTCGCAGGCCATGGCGGTGGCCGAGGCGTTCGAGCGCGGACTTGATCGCGCCGCGAAGACCAGTGTCGACATGACGACCCTTCATCCCTACATGACCCTCATGGTCGGTCGGCTGGATGACCTTCTCCAGCGCGTCACCGCGAAGGAGCAGATCGCCATCGACCCGGGCTACCTCGCCTGGGCCGGCATCGCGGTCTTCAAGCGCGCGCATGCGCTCTTTCTTGAGCGTGGCTTCCGCTCACGCCTGCTCGTGGCGGCCTACCGTCATCATCTTCACTGGTCGCAGCTCATTGGTCCAGGCATCCTTCACACCATTCCGTATCCGTGGTGGA
>JBDTQB010000236.1:0-7267 GCA_039932395.1 Vicinamibacteria bacterium
TCCTTGGTGGTGGTGAAGATATAGGGCTCGGGGTAACGCACGCCCTTCTTGAGGTTGTGATACGGCGAGGTCCTGAGCCAGAACGCACGCACGGCCGGATCGGCGTTCACGTCCCCATATTCGCCCTGCCATGAGGCGCCCGCGGCGATTTTAGAAATGCGCAGCATGTCGAGCAGCGGCACATCGATGATGACGGCGTTCCACAACTCGGGGTGCTGAATGAACTGCACCCCCACCAACAAGCCGCCGTTCGAGCCGCCCTGAATACCGAGCCTTCGCGGGCTCGTCACCTTGGTGGCGATCAGGTCGCGCGCTACGCTTACGAAATCGTCGTAGATGATCTGGCGCTTGGTCAGCAGCCCCGCCTCGTGCCAGGCCGGGCCGAATTCGCCTCCGCCGCGGATGTTAGCGAGCACATAGGCGCCGCCGCGCTCCAGCCACAGCTTTCCGGTTTCGGCCGAATAGTTCGGGGTCCGGCTGATCTGGAACCCGCCATAGGCGGAAAGCAGGGTGGGCGTCGAACCGTCGAGCTTGATGTCCTTTCGGTGCACAATGAAATAGGGGATCTTCGTGCCATCGGTGGATGTCGCCTCGCGCTGCTCGACGACCAGGCCCTTCGCGTCGAACTTGGCGGGCAGCGCCTTCACTTCGGCGACGGTGCCCGTATCTGCATCCGCGAGCAGCAGCGACGACGGAGTGAGGAAGCCGCTGACGTTCAGGAAGGTCCGATTGGAACGGTCGTCGGCCGAACCGAAACTGACCGCGAGATTGTCGGGCACGTCCAGCTTGGTCGTTGTCCAACCACCGTCCGCCGCCGGGCGCAGCACCAGAGCGCGGCCACGGACGTTGTCGAGCGTCGCCAGCAACAACGCGTCCTTGCTGGCGCTCACGCCGTCGAGGGCATCGCGCGGACCCGGCTTCCAGACGAGGCTCGGCTTCAGCGCACCGGGGTTGGCGAGCGTCGCGTCTAGATCGAGTGCTACCACCGAGCCTGCGCCAAAGGTCGCTCCACCGGCGGTCATGTTCGCGTCGAGGCTGACGATCACGCGGCCATCGACCATGGCGACGATGTTCGCCTTGGACGGAATCGCCAGCTTCTCGACGCCGCGCGGGGTTCGCACCCAGGTTTCGTGGTCGAACGTATCGAGCGGCCGCACAAAGAAGAAGAGGCTGCGGTCCTTGCCGTCGCGCACGCTTCCCGGGCTGACGCCGAAGCCGCCATCGCCCTTGTTGCCGCGATAGACCTCCACGCCATCGGCGAGCGCCTGGCCGCGGGCCAGACGTTTGACGATGTAGGGGTAGCCCGAGGGCGTCAGGTCGCCCGGAGTCCATTCGCTGGCGACGAGCAGGTGATCGGTATCCTGCCATTCGATGCGGTGCTTGCCGCGCGGCAGGTTGAAGCCGCTCTCGACGAACTTGCCGGTCTCCAGATCGAATTCGCGCACCGTCACGGCATCTTCGCCGCCCTGCGACAGCGAGACGAGGCACAGCTTCTCGGCTGGATGCAGACAATCAACGCCCTTCAGAACCCAGCTCTTGCCATCCGCCTTGCCCAGCGCGTCGATGTCGAGAACCGTGGTCCATTCGGGGCTAGCGGTGCGATAGCTGTCGAGCGTTGTCTTGCGCCAGATGCCGCGCAGATGCTCGGCGTCCTGCCAGAAATTGTAGATGGCGCCATGCAGAAAGCTTGGCTGCGGGATGCGGTCCTTGGCCCCGCCCAGCGCCAGCGCCTCCTCGTACAGCGTCTTGTAACGCGGATCGGCGGTCAGCCTCTTTTCGGTGACCGCGTTATGAGCATTCACCCATGCCATGGCGCGCGGCGAGGTGGGTTCCTCCAGCCAGATGTAGGGGTCGGCAGGCAGCGCGGTTGTCTTGGCGGCGCTCTGGGCCCTGGCGGCAACCGGCATGGCGGCAGCGAGGAGCGTGGCGGCAACGAGCAGGCTCTTGGTGATCATGAGGTCTCCGGTGCGAACGCCCCGTGCGTTCAACGCATGAGCCTAGCCGCTGGGATGACCACGCCGCAAGAACGGATATTTCGCGAGTCAACTCGCCAGGAGAACGAAGAATGAGAAAACAAATCAGCCCAACTGGGCGAACTCTTGCGTGGGCGGCCATCATCGGTCTGCTCACTATCTTTGCCGGCGGCTCGTCCCTGAGCGCGCGGACGAAATACAAAGTCGGCGACCGGGCTGAAAAATTATCGGCCGGAGACTGGGTCACGGTCGAAATTGTCGGACTAAAGGAGAAAGGCGTTCCCTACGACCCGACTTTGGGAGCCTTCGAAGCGATCAACGTACGAGTTCCGCTCTATCCGATTCGCGGCAGCTATGTTCGCTGTCAGTGCGTTGACCTATGGCCTGGGTGGCAGTTTCATGATGTGTTCGGCGAAACGATCGTTGAACAAGGCGCCAGGCCGGCGTTCCCGCAGACGGTCCACGACATTCGGCCCCGGCATCCCAAGTTCATGAAGAATCAAGCCAGCCACCAGGGCCGAACGATTGAAGCCCATTCCGCAGTGCGACAGGACGCGATGACCCGAGCGAACCAGATGTGAACCAAGCAACACGACCGAGGCCAGGCGCACCGGATCCGGCAACGCATCGTCGTAGATTGGAAAGTAGACGTAGATCTGTTTGTTGTGGAGGGTCGGCACGCCCGCATCGATCCCGCCGTCGAGGTCGATCACGGCATCGATTCCCGCCGCGGTGATGGGCGCCCAATCCTCGATCGCGGGCGAAATGAACAGGCGCCCGTCGTCGTCGACTTGAAACAGATCGCTCATTGCGTGAGCCTGAGCGGCCTACCCGCGCTTCGACATGACCGTGTAGTCGCGCTTGGGCGAGCCAAGATACACCTGACGCGGACGCGCGATCTTCTGCTCCTTTGAGTCCTCGATCATCTCTTCCCACTGCGCGAGCCAGCCCGCAGTGCGCGGTATGGCGAAGAGCACGGGGAACATGTCGACGGGGAAGCCCATCGCCTGATAGATGATGCCGGAATAGAAGTCGACGTTCGGATAGAGCTTCCGCTTGATGAAGTACTCATCTTCCAGCGCGATGCGTTCGAGTTCCAATGCGATCTCGAGCAGCGGATTGTGCCCCGTGATCTCGAAGACCTGATCGGCCATCTTCTTGATGATCTTGGCGCGCGGATCGAAGTTCTTGTAGACCCGGTGGCCAAAGCCCATCAGGCGCACGTCGCCGCCGGACGTCTTCACTTCGTTCACGAACTTCCCGACATTCGCCTTGTTGCCGATTTCGTTGAGCATGCGCAGCACGGCTTCGTTAGCGCCGCCGTGGAGTGGGCCGTAAAGCGCCCCGATCGCCGCCGCCATCGAGGAATAAGGATCGCTCTCCGCCGAGCCGACGGTGCGCATCGCGGTGGAGGAGCAGTTCTGTTCGTGATCCGCGTGGAGGATGAAGAGAACCTCAAGCGCCTTCTCAAGCACCGGGTTCACCTTGTAGGTGCCTTCCGTGCGTTTGAACATCATGTTCAGGAAGTTGCCGCAGTAGCTGAGTTCGTTGTCGGGCAGCACGTAATGCAGACCCGTGCGGTGACGGAATGCGTAGGCCGCGATGGTGGGAACCTTCGCGATCAGGCGATGGATCTGCTTGCGGCGCGTTTCCCGGTCACGGACCTTCTTCGACTCGGGATAGAAGGTGGAGAGAGCCGCGACCACCGACATCACCATGCCCATCGGATGCGCGTCGTAACGGAACGCGTCGATCAGCTCCTTGATGTTCTCGTGGACCATCGTGTGCTGAGTGATGTCCTGACTGAACGCCTCGTACTGTGGACGGGTGGGGAGTTCGCCGTTGAGCAGGAGGTATGAAGTCTCGAGATGGTTCGACTGTTCGGCGAGCTGCTCGATCGGATAGCCGCGGTAGTTGAGGATGCCGATATCGCCGTCGATGAAGGTGATGCGCGAGGTGCACGAGGCCGTGTTCGTGTACGCGGGGTCGTACGACATGAGACCGAAGTCGTCCGCGGCGGTCTTGATCTGACGGATGTCCATCGCGTGGATGGTCCCGTTCTTGATCGGAACCTCGTAGACCTTCCCCGTGCGGTTATCGGTGATTGACAGCGTGTCTTTGCTCATGTCTTTTTCTCGCGGCTCCCTCAACCGCCTTATCCAAGGCTGAGGCTAGCAAAGGACACCGGGGACCGAAAATCAGGCAGCGGCGAGGCTCGACTCGACCCAGTGTTTTCCGCCATGAACTTCATTGAAGCGGTGGACGATGGCGAAGCGGATAGAGTCATTCTTTTGGAGGGTTCCATGCGCGCATCAATCCATCGAGTCTTGTCCGCTGCGTTGCTCCTTCTTGCGGCTTGCGCCCTGTCGAGCCGGGCGGAAGCGGCGGCTAAGCCCGTCCCGGCGGCGGCGCCTAATCTCGATGCCATGCACGCGGCCATCGACAAGGCGGCGGCCGCGATCATGCCCAAGGTCGTCGCATGGCGGCGTGATTTTCACGAGCACCCGGAGCTTGGAAACCAGGAGGTCAGGACGGCGAAGCTTGTGGCCGAAGAACTCTCGTCGCTCGGTTTTGAAGTCAAGACTGGTGTGGCGAAGACCGGCGTGGTCGGATTGCTGCGTGGAGGCAAGCCCGGCCCTGTGGTGGCTCTTCGCTCCGACATGGACGGGCTTCCCGTGAAGGAAGACGTGGACCTGCCATTCAAGTCCACCGCCACCGGAACGTGGAATGGCCAGCCCGTCAGCATCATGCATGCGTGCGGTCACGACAACCATCTCGCGATTCTTCTTGGCACCGCGAATGTGCTTGCAGGAATGAAGGCGCAGCTGTCCGGCTCCGTTAAATTTATCTTCCAGCCTGCCGAGGAGGGGCCGCCCGCGGGCGAAGAAGCGGGTGCGGTGGTGATGGTCAAGGAGGGCGTGCTTGAGAATCCCAAGGTCGACGCGATCTTTGGCCTGCACGTTTTTCCCATGGAGACCGGAACGGTGGCCTGGCGCGCCAAAGGGACGATGGCGGCCGGTGATTCCTTCGAACTGACCGTGCGCGGGCGTCAGACCCATGGCGCCCTTCCGTGGGCGGGGATCGACCCGATCGTGGTCAGCGCGCAGATCATTCTCGGATTCCAGACCCTGGTTTCGCGCCAGATTGACCTGACCACGGCGCCGGCCATCCTGACCATCGGAGCGATCAACGGCGGCAATCGGCACAACATCATTCCGAACGAAGTGAAGATGCTGGGAACGCTCCGTACCTACGACAACCCCATGCGCGACTCGTTGATGGAACGGATGCGCCGCACCGCCACCATGATCGCCCAGAGTGCGGGAGCCACCGCGGAACTCAATTTCGGACAAAGCCTGCCGCTCACCTACAACGATCCGGACCTTACGAAGAAGATGGACGCGACACTGCGCCGGGTGGGTGGCGCGCATGCGGGCCCTGATACGGTGCCGAGCACCACGTCCGAAGACTTCTCCTTCTATCAGCAGAAAGTCCCGGGCTTGTTCTTCTTCCTCGGTGTGACCCCGAAGGGCACGGCCCCCGGAGACATCTACGCGGATCATTCCCCGCGCTTCTTCGCGGATGAGGCGGCTCTGATCACCGGCGTGCGCGCCTTGTCGAACCTGGCGGTCGATTACCTGGCTGGTGCTACGGTGCCATCAGCTTCGAAGTAGTTTCGACGAGGTGCTTCGCGGCGGCGCTGACCGCCTTGAGATTACGCTCCTCGACGAATGAGCCATCGTCTTTGAAGGCCTGATCGGCTTTCGCGATCATCACCTGATCGGGGATGACGTGGACGGTCAACTTGGCGAGCACCGGCCTCAGTTGTTGAAGACTCAGGACCGCGCCGAAGTTCCCGGGCGACGCGCCCATGATGGCCGCGACCTTTCCGCGATACGGCTCCAGTCCGCTCCGTCCCTGATATTCGCGGCTCAGCCAGTCGATCGTGTTCTTGAGCAGCGCGGTCACCGTGCCATTGTTCTCTGGAGATGCGATCAATAGGCCTTGGTGCGAGAGGAAGAGATCGCGCAGCTTGACGGCGAAGGGCGGCATGCCATCCTTCGCTTCGAGATCTCCGTCGTAGAGAGGAATGGGGAAGTCGCGAAGATCGATCAGCGTCGTGTCGCCGCCCGCCTCGGTCACGCACTTCGCGGCGATGCGCGCCAGCTTCTTGTTGAGCGAGCCTTCGCGTGCGCTTCCGGCAAAGACGAGGATCTTGGGTTTGGGCATGGCGTTCTCCAGAAGCGACGATTAGAGCAGGGCGAGAAGAGTGTCGATGTCGGACTCGTCATGGTACGCGCCGAAGCCGAAGCGGAGGCGGTCGCCACGATGATCGACGATCACATCCTTCTTTCGCAGCGATTCCTCAATCACGCGCGCGTCGTCTCGACGGAAGGTGAGGAACCGGCCGGTGCCGTCGATGCCATTCTCGGGCGCGATCAAATTGGAAGACTGAAGTGCGTCGACACCGCGCGCGATCGACGTCAGCCCGTCCAGAAAGCGCTTCTGCAGGGACTTCACATGAGCGTGAACGGTAGCGATGGGGAGGTTCTCATCGAGGAACATCTTCATCACCGCATTGAAGCGATAGAGGCCGCTCGGATCGAACGTGGCGCCCATCATGCGGAAGCCGTCGGATGAAAAGCCGACCCGATGGGAAGCTCCGCCAGAAAGATGACCGAAGTCGGCGAACCAGCCGGTGTTGAGCGGACGTCCTTCGAAATTGCGCGGAACGGCCAGAAAGCAGGCGCCTTCGCCGCTCTGCGCGTACTTGTAGCCGCCCGCGAGATAGAAGGCCCGATCGGCCACCGCCTTGAGCGACGTGGGAACCGCGCAGAAGCCGTGATAGCCATCGATCACGAGCATCGCGGACGCCGGAGCGGCGGCGACGATGCCCTCTAAATTCGGGACCACGAAGCCCGAATTGAAGAAGACATGGCTGAAGAAAACAAGGTCGCAGGGCGCGGCCTGCATAGCTTCGATGAAGCGCTCAGAAAAAGTCGCGAAGGGCTCGGCGGCCACGCGGTGAACGTCGGCGAGTTGCTCCTCCTCGGCTCGCGCCATCTGCCGCGAGAAACTCATGAACTCCGCATCAGTGCTGACCACGCGAATCTTCCGGCCGGCGGGGAAGCACGAGAGCAGACGCCCTACGAACTCATGGGTGTTCGGCGCGAACGCGATCTGGGACGCGGAGGGAAGGTCAAGGATGCGCGCGATGTGGCCTTGCGCTTCAGGAACGACGGTTCCGAACACGCGTTCCCATTTCAGATCGGCCATCAGGGCGGCGTCTTCCC
>JBDTQB010000237.1:0-7261 GCA_039932395.1 Vicinamibacteria bacterium
TGCTGGTGAGCCGCGTTCTGCTTCCCTATTCCGACGTCTCGAACTTCGACGATCTTCCCATCCCCTTTCGCTGCGTGGCCACGGATCTGGAGAATGGCGACGTCGTCGTTTTTGACCACGGTCCCATCGCACCCGCGGTGCGGGCGTCGATGTCGATCCCGGGAACGTTCGATCCCGTGCGCCTGAACGGCCGACTCATCGCGGACGGCGGCATCCTCAACAACATTCCGGTGGATATCGCGGAGAAGATGGGGTCGGACGTGGTCATCGCGGTCCGCACCGGGCCAAAGGCCGACGAGCGTCCGGAGGAAACCATCGGTGGGGTTGCCAAACGCGCGATCACGCTGATGATGCAATCGCTCGAGAAGCCCAAGCTTCGCGAAGCCGATGTCGTCATCGTTCCCAACCTTGACGGTCTGACGGGAGGCGACTTCGACAAGGCCGATGAGTTCGCGGAACGCGGCTACGCCGCCGCGGAGCTTCAGAAGGACGCTTTGATGCGGTACGCCCTGGGGGACGCCGACTGGGCCGCCTACCGTGCTTCGATCGATGCGCGCAAGAAGCCGCGCACCGACGCGATTTCCTTCGTCGAAGTGACCGGGGTCGCGGAGAGAGCGGCCACGGAGATAACACAGCAACTGAGTCGACATATCGGCAAGAAACAGGACATCCCTTCCATAGAAGACGACCTGAATCGCATGATCGGCCTCGGTCGCTATGCGAGTGCCACCTACACCAAGGTGCTCGATGACAACGGCATGGGTCTTGGTGTGAGCGTTCGCGACAAGTCGTACGGACCGCCCTTCGTCCGTTTCGGTCTGCAGACAAACAACGAAAATGAGGACATCAATCTCGCGGTCGGCGCGCGCGTGACTTTGATGGACATCACAGGAGTGGGGTCCGAATGGCGCTTCGACGGCACCCTGGGCTCGACTCTCGCGTTTACCACCGAGTGGTACCAGCCCCTCGCCGGCGCGCGCCCGATTCATGGCGGCGCCTTCCTCAGCCCGCACGCGGGTTATTCGAGAACGACCGAAAGCCTTTATTCGGACCATGATCTCGCCGCGATCTACGGGCAACAACGCGTCGCCGCCGGCATGGATCTTGGATGGAATTCCGGAGGCAACACGCGCTTCCGTATCGGCTACGAAGCAGCGCACGTGCGCAACGTGATTCGAGTCGGAGAACCGGTCCTTCCCGCCACGACGGGCGGGGAGCAGAGTCTGCGCGCTCGCTTCGACTCCGACGGACAGAATGCCGCGTATCTGGCAAGTCACGGCGTCAGATTTTCGTCAAACGCGCGGTGGTTTCTCAAAGCACCCGACGCGCGCAAGGAGTTCGGGCTCGTGGAAGCGTCGTTCTTGGCCGCGACCACCGCGGGCCGCGCCAACATCCTGAGCGTGTCCATGGAAGGGGGGTTCTCCTTGAGCACGACTCCCCCGTTGCTGTACCAGTTCAGTCTGGGCGGGCCCTTCCGCCTCGGCGGGTTCCCCACTTACGCCTTTCGAGGGCCGAAGTATTTCCTCGGCGGCCTCGGGCTCAAGGCCCCGATCGGCCGTCTCCCCCCGCTCCTCGGTGGGCGTGTCTATCTCGGCAGTCTGGTCGAGGCAGGAAGCGTCTTTACCGATCCGACCAACGCGCGCGTGAAGACGAGCTTCACGACTGGCGTCGCTGCCGACACCTTTCTCGGTCCGTTCTTCGCGGGCGGAAGTGTGGGCAGCGATGGCAACGTCCGGGTCTACTTCCTGATCGGCCGGATCGTTCGCTAAGAGACATCCTCCCGCGCGTCACCCGGCCACGGGTGTCATCCGGTTGAAGTCTTCAGGCAAGGCCCGTACGATGATTGGTTCATGACCCGATGGCGCGGCTGGCTGCTGACTCTGGTCACCCTGTTCAGCGCGGCTCCGCAGTGTTTCGACTACGCCCGGCATATCGTACGCAGCGACTTTCAGGGCTCGACGTATGGCCCCCGGGTGGACGCGACCCTTCAGGCGTCCACGGCCACGCTGCAGGGCGGGCCGTTCGCGACCGTTCCCGCAAAAGGAGGCTTCTCGGTCGCCGCCGGCCTCATCAATGACCTCGGCATCGCATCCATCGTCTCCGGCTGGACGCGGATCACGGGAGATCAAGCGACCAGCACCACGCTTGGCTGGATCAACTTCTGGGTTCTGCTGACCACCTGCGTGCTCCTGGTCTTCGCGTTTCCCCTCAAGCTGCGCGCGTTCCTGATCCCGGTCTTCCTGTTCGTGCCGATGATCGTTCCGACGTATGACAGCGTCGACTCGGTGGCCATTCATGGCGTGATGGCGGCCTTCGCGGTCGCGGTCGCGATGATCACGCTGCGCGCTCCGCATCTGGCGATCTTCATGCTGCTCGGAGTCGCGACCTTCGTCATCCACAAGATCAGACTCGTTTATCCGGTGTACGCGGCCATGGTTCTATTCGCCGGGGCGTTCATCGTGTGGCTCGCCTTCCGCGCCACGCGCCCGATGAAGGCGGCTGCACTCCTGCTTCTTGGCTTTGCAATCTGCGAAGTTCCGTGGCGGATCGCGGTTTCGCAGAGACTGAGCGACCCGCGCATCATCGAAAGAGACGCCCTGCCCGAACACGCAACCTATGAAGCCTTGATCTCGGGGATCGGCTGGACCGCGAATCCGTGGGGACTCAAGCCCGAGGATCCCTGGGTCGCGCAGTTTCTCGCCGATACGTTCCGCGGACCGGTCGTTCACATCGCGAGTGTCGAAGGGGAGCGGCGCGCGCGTGCCTTCTACCTTGGCCTGGTGAGGAGGCAACCAGGCGCACTCGCCCGCCTTTATGTCGGGCGCATTCCGATGGCCTTGTCGGAGTACTCGCTGCTCGGAACCCTCGGAGCCGTCGCCTGGGTTGGGTTGGGCACCCTGGCCCTGGTCCTGTCGCTTCGCCGACGTGATCTGGAGGGCTTCGTAACCGTGCTGGCTCCGGTTGGCCTCGCGGCCACGTTGATCCTCCAGATCATCGTCATCGACAATCGATACATCTACTCTTATCCGCTCGGCGTGGTTTCGGCTCTGGTTCTGGCCGCGGCCGTCCCCGTCATCCTCCGTAACATCAGGAAGGAATCTCTTCAACCGTGACTGAACTGGGTCGACGCGTTCTCATCGGACTCGCCATTCTGGCGGTGGTCCTCGTTCTGTATGTGGCATCGCCGTTTGCCGAGGCGTTGCTGCTCGCGGCCGTTCTCGCGACTGCGTTCTCGCCCTGGTTCGAGAAGGTCGCGCGCGCGCTGGGTCAACGCAGAACGGTGGCGGGCGCGCTGTTCGTCACCGCGGTGGTCTTCGTTCTCGTTCTTCCCCTCGTCAGCATCGTCCTCGCGGTGGCGGCGCAGGCGGATGACACCTTCCAGCCTCTCCGCGCGACCTTCCAGGAGAGAGGCCTGGACGGGCTGCTCCAGACCCTTCCTCAACCGATGCCCGTCATCGCGGCCGGGATCATTGACCGGCTGCCCCGCGGCGAGCAGCAGCTCGAGGAACTCGTGAAGAGCCTCACCGGCCGGGTTCTCGGGAGCGTCGGCCATCTGTTCGTCGCCACCGGCAGCATCGTCTTTCAAACCGCAATGATGCTGGTTGCCCTCTTCTTCATGCTGGTCGACGGACCGATCTTCGTGCGATGGATCTTAAAAAGCAGTCCGCTCACCAACGATCAGACGCGCGACCTGCTCCAGGACTTCCGGGGTGTGTCGATCGCGGTGCTGGTCGGTTCCGCGGGCACCGCGTTTGTGCAAACCGTCGTCGCACTCATCGGCTACTGGATCGCGGGTTCTCCTCATGCGCTTCTCCTCGCCACCGCCACCTTCATCGGCGCGTTCATTCCGGTCGTCGGCGCGGGGACGGTGGTGGTCCTCGCCGCCTTGTCCTTGTTCTTCACCGGCCATTCCGGTTCGGCGCTCTTCCTCCTTATCTGGGGATTGGGTGTGGTCAGCTCGATCGACAACTTCGTCAAGCCGTACCTCATGCGCGGCAATCTCGAGGTGAACACCGGCGTGATCTTCTTCGCGCTGCTCGGCGGGGTGGGCGTGTTCGGCCCCGTGGGCCTGCTTGCCGGGCCGCTGGTGGTGGCGTTCTTTCTCGCCGTCGTCCGGATGTGCATGAAGGAACTGCAAAGCGTCGAGTGAGTCACCCACGTCGCCGCGATGGATGTCTGAAACGTTTGTGGTGATACGTTATTGGCGACGATGAAATTCAAGGACTACTACGAGATCCTCGGGGTCAAGCGGACCGCGACGCCGGATGAGATCAAGGCGGCCTATCGCAAACTGGCACGCAAATATCACCCCGACGTCAGCAAGGAAGCGAACGCCGAAACCCGTTTCAAGGAACTGGGCGAAGCGCACGAAGTTCTCAAGGATCCCGAGAAGCGCGCGCTGTACGACCGCATGGGCAGCCAGTGGAAGTCAGGGCAGGACTTCAAGCCGGATCCCAGTTGGAATGAAGGGTTTGAATACCGCGGCGGTCCCGTTGATATGGGCGGATTCGGAGATCCAAGCGACTTCTTCGAAGCGTTCTTTGGTGGACGCGGACGCCAGGGGGGTGGCGGGCGTCGGCCCAACGTTCATGCCCAGGGCGAGGACCACCACGCGAAGATCATGATCGACCTGGAAGACGCCTACCTCGGCGCGCAACGCAGCGTGACCTTGCGGATGCCTTCGTACGATGCGCAGGGACAACTGGTCTCCCACGAACGCCGCCTCGACGTGACGATCCCCAAGGGGGTCCGCGCCGGCCAGAACCTGCGTCTCGCCGGACAGGGCGGGCCGGGCGTTGGCAGGGGCAAGGCAGGCGACCTCTATCTGGAAATTGCCTTCAGTCCAAACGCCCAATTCCGCATCGAGGATCGCGACGTGTTTGTCGACCTGAAACTCGCGCCGTGGGAGGCAGCGCTTGGCGCGAAAGTAGAAACGCCCACGCCGGAAGGCGCGATTCAACTCACCATTCCCGCAGGCTCCACGGCGGGCCGTCAGATGCGCCTGAAGGGCAAGGGCATTCCCGGACAACCCCCGGGCGATCTCTACGTGGCCCTGTCCATCACCCAGCCTCCGGCCGAGACCGAGGCGAGTCGTGAGGCCTATCGCGAGATGGCGAAGGCGTTCGCCACCTTCAACCCGCGAAATACCCGCGGCTGATTTTCCGCCGTCGGGCCAGTCCTTGCGTCAAGGACGGAATGCTGTTCGACTCTCCCCACCCGCCGGTGCACCGTGGCATGGGCTTTGCTCGGCAAAAAGGTCATGGTGTCGTCGTCGGTCCTGAGTCCATGAAGGAGTTCGAATCTCACATGAAATCCATTCGTCCGCGCCGCTCTTTCCAGACGCATCGCGCAGGGTGGATGATGGTCCTCGCTCTGACCGCCGCTTCCGGCGCATGCGGCAAGTCCAACCCTCAGGCGGGGGATTCGCCCACAGGCACGACGGCAAAGCCAGCGGGAACGCCTCAAGCATCCACCTCGAGCGAAATGACCGCTGCCATCGCCAAGCTGATGGCCAGTCCTTCGATGGGAATGGATCCGAGTGTGCCGGAAGCCAAGGCGATGGTCGAGATCTACCGCGCCTCCACCGAAGGCCCGTTCTGGGTCGACGACAAGCTCCGTCCCACCGCCAGCGCTCACACGGCCCTCGCCGCCCTGACCGACGCTGCATCCGAAGGTCTCGAGCCTTCCGACTATCGCGTCGATCATTTAACGGACCTCAGCAAGACGCTGAATGAAAATTCGGGACGGGCCGACGAAGCCGCTGCGTTCGACGTCGGGCTGAGCCTCTCGCTGATGCGGTATCTCCATGACTTCCATCGTGGCCGGGTGGATCCGCGCGCGATCGGCTTCCTCATGACCCTGCCGCCCGACGATCACGACTACGGCGCCATGGTCCGCACCGCCTCCCTCGAATCGCAGGTTAAGGAAGTGATCGAATCGATGACTCCTCCGCTCGTGCAGTACCGGGCGCTTCGCGCGATGCTGCCCCGCTATCGCGCCCTCGCCGCAGACACCACCCTGGCGCCTCTTCCCAAAGCACCCGCGAAATCGTTGAAGCCGGGCGGGACGCTCGAAGGCCTGAACGCGCTCCGCGCGCATCTCATCGCGACCGGCGACATGACCGCGCCCTCCACGCCGCCCGCCAACCCGAATCTCTACGACGGTGACATCGTGGAAGGCGTGAAGAAGTTCCAGACCCGACACGGCTTCGAAAGCGATGGCGTCCTGGGCAAGGGCACGTGGGCCGCGCTCAACGTTCCCTTGACCTGGCGCATGCATCAGATCGAACTCGCCATGGAGCGCATGCGCTGGCTACCTCACCTGGGCGAGCGTCCCTTCGTCGCCGTCAACATCCCCATGTTTCACCTGTGGGGCTGGGACAGCGTTCCCGAAAGCGGCAAACCGACGTTCGACATGGGCGTGATCGTAGGCAAGGCGCTCGATACCCGCACCCCGGTTTTTCTCGAAGAAATGAAGTACATCATCTTCCAGCCGTACTGGAACGTTCCGAAGTCGATCCTCCAATCCGAGATCCTTCCGAATATCCGTAAGGACCCGGGATATCTGGATCGTCAGGAGATGGAAATCGTCGATGGTCAAAGCGACGATGCGAAGCCCGTGGCCGCCACACCGGAAAACATCCGCCGGCTTGCCGCGAACAAGCTCCGCGTGCGGCAGCGTCCGGGGAACAAGAACGCCCTCGGTCAGGTGAAGTTCATGTTTCCAAACGACGAGAACATCTATCTCCACAGCACCCCGGCGCCCGTGCTCTTCGGACGCGCGCGCCGCGACTTCTCACATGGCTGCGTGCGAGTGGAGCGCCCGGCCGCGCTTGCCAAATGGGTGCTGCAGGATCAACCCGAGTGGACCGACGAGAAGATCAAGGCGGCGATGAATGGCAAGCCTTCCCAGCGCGTTCAGCTGACCCGGCCGATCCGCGTGGTCATCTACTACGTGACCGCCACGGTGATTCCCGACGACAACTCGATGCACTTCGCCGAGGACATCTACGACCAGGACCCGAAGCTCGATCAGGCGCTCCACGAACGCAAACGCGCTTCGTAGAGCCAGGCGGGGAACGTTCGCGCTTACCAGGTTCGGATTCGACCGGTGTCAACGTGGACGAAATTGGAGTCGGGGTAATAGCCGACGCCGCCGCGGCGTGAGGCGAGGGCAGCCCGCTTCAAGGTCATCAACGGAACATCGCCAAGACGGATGTCGATGGCCTGCCCCTTCAGATGCAGGCTTTGACTTGCCACGC
>JBDTQB010000238.1:0-7245 GCA_039932395.1 Vicinamibacteria bacterium
CTGCGGATGAAGCCTTCCGCATCGGCCTCGCCAATCGCGTGGTTCCCAAGGCGTCTTTGATGGCCGAGGCCACGAACCTCCTCAAGAAGATGCTGGCAAACGCGCCGTTGTCACTTCAGTACACTATCGAGTCGGTCAACGCCGGCCTCGACATGTCGTTCGAAGACGCGCAGGATCACGAAGCCACGCTGTTCGCGGTCCTCTGCTCCACCGCCGACAAGACGGAAGGCACCACCGCCTTCCTCGAGAAGCGTCCCGCGAAGTTCGTGGGCAAGTGAAGAAGGCCCCCGTCGAAAAGCTCGATGTTGCGGGCGGGCGAGGTCTGCGCGTTCTGGTTCTCCAGTCGCGGTTCAATGAGGGCGTCGTTTCGGGTCTTGCAAAGGGCGCGATCGACTACCTGGCGGAGATCGGCGCGTCATCGGAACTCGAGATGGCGCCGGGTGCTTTCGAGCTTCCTCTGATCGCGCAGACGGCGGCCTTCACCGGCCGGTACGACGCGGTGGTCGCTCTGGGCGCCGTCATCAAGGGCGAGACCGATCACTACGAACACATCGCGCGTGAGTCCGCGCGCGGACTGATGGACGCCTCGTTGACGACCGGCGTTCCCATCGCCTTCGGCGTTCTGACCGTCACCAAGGAAAAACACGCCATCTCCCGCTCGAAGCCTGGACGTCACAACAAGGGCCGGGAAGCCGCGGCCGCCGCGGTCGAAACGGCGCTGCTGCTCAAGAAGCTGACCGACGCGAAGGGGAAGTCCTAGTGGGCCAACGTTCAAAGGCCCGCGTCTGCGCCATGCAGATGCTTTATCAGCGTGAATGGTCGGGCGAATCGCCCACCCGCGTGATTGAAGACTTCTGGACCATGCGCAACGGCACGGCGGCGGTGCGCGCGATGGCTGAGCGCCTCTTTGTCGGCACGGAACGCGAACGCGATGCGATCGACGCCGACATCACGAGCGTCATGACGAACTGGGAACTGGGACGCCTGGCTGCGATTGAGCGCAATGTCTTGCGCCTGGGGGCCTACGAACTCAAGTGTGAAGACGCGACTCCGCCCGCCGTCATCATCGACGAGGCGATCGAGATTTCGAAGCGCTACGGTGAGGCCGACTCGTCTTCGTTTGTGAACGGAGTCCTGGACGCGCTGAAGCGCCGTTATCGCGACAAAACCAGCGCGTAGTCGCACGACGCAATCAAAGCGAGGCTTAAGTTGACTGACGAGACCGCAACTCCCACCGGACCCGAGCCTGAACCGCCGGTTCCCGGCTGGCCGAAAGAATCCGGCGAACGCCTGGCCAAGATCAAGGCGCTCGAGGCCATCGGTGAATCCGCCTATCCGACGAAGTTCAACCGGAGCCATTCGCTTGCGCCCATCGCCGCCGAGTGGGGAAGTCTCACCGGGGAAGAACTCACCGCGAAGGGGATCGAGGTCAGCGTCGCTGGCCGCGTGCTCGCGCGTCGTCTGTTCGGCAAGGCCGGCTTCGCCACCCTCAGTGACGGAGACGGGACGCTGCAGGCCTACGTGCGCGCGGATGTGGCTGAGGCGAAGTCGTACGAAATCTGGAACCTGGTCGATGTCGGCGACTTCATCGGCGTCACCGGAAAGCTCATGCGCACGCGCACGGGCGAGTTGAGCGTTCAGGCCGCGACGGTCACGTTGTTGTCGAAGGCCCTTCTTCCGCTGCCGGAGAAGTGGCACGGGCTCACCGACGTCGAAACTCGCTATCGCCAGCGCTACGTCGACATGGTCGCGAATCCCGAGGTGCGCAAGACCTTCGTGGCGCGTTCGAAGATGGTCGCGTCGATCCGTCGTTTCATGGATGAGCGCGACTACGTTGAAGTCGAGACGCCGATGATGCATCCGATCGCGGGCGGCGCTTTGGCCCGTCCGTTCGTGACGCATCACAACGCGCTGGGCGTCGATCTGTTCCTGCGCATCGCCCCTGAGCTCTATTTGAAGCGTCTGGGTGTGGGTGGCCTTGAACGCGTCTACGAGATCAACCGCAACTTCCGCAACGAGGGATTGTCGACTCATCACAATCCTGAGTTCACGATGCTCGAGTTCTACACGGCGTACTTTGACTGCCGCGACGTCATGGCGATCACGGAGCAGTTGATCGAGAACGCAACGATCACCGCCACGGGCGGGACCGATGTGACCTGGGGCGAGACGGCGCTTTCGTTCAAGACGCCCTTCGCGCGCATCCGCATGTCCGAGGCGATCGCGACGGCCCTGACGCCAGCGCTTGGAACTGAGGTCAGTGTCGCCGACGTTGAGGACGCCGAGAAGCTCAAGGCGATTGTCACCACGGACGCGTTCGTGAAAGCGTGTCGTAAACACGGCGTTGCACCGGCGGACTACAAGAAGCGCACGCACGGAAAGACCATCGAAGCCCTCTTCGGCGACTTCGCCGAGAAGGGTCTGGTCCAGCCGACCTACGTGGTCGACTATCCAGTCGAGATCTCACCCCTCGCCAAGCGCCGCGCCGACAACCCTGACTTCGCTGATCGCTTCGAGCTGTTCTGCTGCGGCATGGAAATCGCGAATGGCTTCTCTGAGCTGAACGATCCGCTCGAACAGCGCGCCCGTTTCCTGGAACAGATTGGAAGCCGTGAAGGCGGCGACGACGAGGCGCATCAGATGGACGAGGACTACGTCCGCGCCCTCGGCCACGGCCTGCCGCCCACGGGTGGCTGCGGCCTCGGCATCGACCGTCTTGCGATGTTGCTCACGAATTCCAAGTCCATTCGGGACGTTATTTTGTTCCCGCAGCTGCGCCCGGAAGGCGGACGAAAAACCGACGCGTAGAGCGCTTCGCTCAGGCGAAGGGGTTGAGCAGAGCCACCCCGGTCGACTTGAAATCACGCGTGTTGCGCGTGACCACCGTCAGTTTGTGCACCAGCCCAGTCGCGGCGATCATGCTGTCTCGTAGCGGCATCGACAAGCCCTTGGAGCGGAGACGCGCGAGCAGTGCCGCCCACTCGAGCCCGGTGTCGCGGTCCCACGGAAGGCATTGCATTTTGCTCGCTCCATCGTCGAACCATTGCTCGAGCCGCTTGCGCCGCGCTCCTTTGGGCAGGAGCAGGATGCCGAACTTCAGTTCCCCGATGACAATTGGATCGATCGCGGACTGATCACCCTCACGGCGCAGCCACTGCTCGACCGCCGGATCGGGAATCGCTTTGGTGAGCTCGCTCAGGACGTTGGTATCGAGAAGCCACTTCACTTCAGCACGTCGTCCGTGGTGTCGGTGAATTCGGGAGCGACAACGAAGTCCTTGTCAGGACATGCTTTCAGCCAGGATACGAGGTCGTCCCCCGGGGCTTGACGCCGGACCAGGCGATAGTCGCCGGACCTCAGTCGTTCGACGGAGAAATGCTGCCCGGGGCGGATGTTGTCTCTCTTCCGCAGGGGGGCAGGGAGGACGATCTGGCCCTTGCTGGAGACGATGGTTTCCATGAATCGTAAGATAGCGTCTTACTTCGAGCTTGGTCAAGAACCTGAACCCTGAGAGTTCCGGGTTTTGCTCGCTTCGCCAAAGTTGGGCGCATACCGTGGCGCGGTTTAACGTAACCATCCGCGCCGCGACGTCTCAGTGAGAGGTCGATGCGCTCCAGCCATGCGCCTCCCTCTTGACCTCTCCATCGCCCTTCGCTACCTCCTCAAGAGACAGGGAGCGGGTTTTCTGACCGTGATCGCCACGATCTCCGTGCTTGGGATCGCGGTGGGCGTGATGGCTCTATTCATTGCGCTGGGCCTGATGACGGGCCTCCAGGACGAGATCCGGTCTCGCATTCTTGGGTCCACCGCTCACGTTTCGGTCTTCAAGTCGGGGAACGCCCTGTTTGACGATCCGACCGGCGTGGCCGCGAAGGTGGCAGCGGTGCCCGGGATCACGGGTGCGGCGCCTTCGCTGTATGGACAGGGCTTGGTGACTTCGCCTTCGATGTCTCGCGTCGCCACCATCAAGGGCATCAGCGAAGCCGAAGGCGGCGTCACGGACCTGCCCAAGCAGATTCAGGAAGGCTCGCTGAAGGACCTGCCTCCCCACGGTGATGCCTTTCCCGGCATCTTCCTGGGGCAGCGGTTGGCGACCAGTCTGGCCGTCGGCCAGGGCGACATCATCACCGTGATGATCCCGCAGGGGCGGCTGACCCCGTTCGGCGTCGTGCCTCAGATGGCCAAGTTCCGCGTGGCGGGGACGGTGAAGACCGGCCTCTTCGAATTTGACGATGGATGGGCGTGGATTTCCTTGCTTGAAGCCGAACGCCTTCTTGCCTCTTCCGGGATGGGAGCGGTCCTCGTGGAAGCCCGCCTCAAAGACATGTATGCGGTGGACGCGGCGGAATCCGCGATCCTCAAATCGGTGGGCTCGGGCTACGTGACCTCCGACTGGATTGAGACGAACCAAAGCCTCTTCCAGGCGCTGCGTCTCGAGAAGGTGGCGATCACCTTCACAATTGGTCTGATCATGCTGGTGGCCGCGCTCAACATCGTGGCCACCTTGATCATCATGGTCACCGAGAAGCGGCGGAGCATCGCGGTCCTGATGTCGCTGGGTGCGACGCCTGAACTGATCCGTCGGATTTTCGTGTGGCAGGGCGCGATTCTCGGTTTCGTCGGGACGGCCATTGGCTCGGTCATCGGCACCGTCGCGTGTGTGATTCTCGATCGGTTTCAGCTCATCCGAATTCCCGCGGACGTGTACCAGGTCGCCTACCTGCCTTTCAAACTCCTGCCCGGCGACGCCGTCGTAGTGCTGGTGGGCGCGCTTCTTGTGAGCCTCGTGGCCACGTTGTATCCCGCGAGCAAAGCCGCGTCTCTCCAACCGACCGAAGGGCTTCGATCCGAATGAGCGAAA
Source organism: Vicinamibacteria bacterium (assembly GCA_039932395.1). GTDB lineage: Bacteria > Acidobacteriota > Vicinamibacteria > Fen-336 > JAGNNV01 > JAGNNV01. The sequence continues at coordinate 4,862 of JBDTQB010000238.1, forward strand.
CCGTTCTGGAAGCCCGCGACATTTCCAAGGCCTACCAGGGTCCAAGCGGCGCTGTCGCGGTGCTGCGTGGCGTCAATCTCTCCATCGCCCGAGGCGAAGTCGTCGCGCTCCTGGGAGCGTCGGGGGTGGGAAAGTCGACGCTGCTGAATGTTCTGGGCTCACTGGATACGCCGGACAGCGGTGAAGCGTTGCTGGGCGGGACCTCACTCTTCGGCGTCTCGCCTGCGCAGCGAGCGCGGTTGCGGAATGAAGCGATCGGCTTCGTCTTCCAGTTTCATCATCTTCTGCCGGAGTTCACGGCGATTGAGAACGTCGCCATGAAACTGCGCCTGCGGGGCGTGGCCGAACCCGAAGCGCAGGCGGCCTCGCGCGTTCTTCTCGAGAAATTCGGCCTGGCCGAGCGTCTTCAGCACGGGCCCGACGCTCTCTCAGGCGGCGAGCAGCAAAGGGTGGCGGTGGCGCGCGCTCTGGTGGGCGACCCTCGGGTTTTGCTCGCCGACGAACCGACCGGGAATCTTGATGCCCGAACCGGCGGGTTGCTCTTCGACGAGCTTCACGCCCTCGCCCGGGAACGCGGCATCGCCATTCTCTGGGCAACTCACAACGAAACCCTGGCCGGCCGCAGCGACCGTGTGCTCCGTCTCATCGACGGCCAGCTCATGCCTGCGATCTAAGCGGTCGTGGGCGGCTCCGTCGCTTGAGGCACGGGCTCGGCGCCTCGCAGCGCTTCCGAGATGTTGTACTTCAACTCGGGGGCGACTTTCGTGACCTTGAAGCCAGCCACCGCTTTGACGCGGCAGGCGAGGCCGGTCATGGTGCGGCCTGCGATCTCGTACTTGAACTCGCAGTAGCGGCATTCTGCGTTCCAGCAGTAGCCGCCCGTGGCGACGTCGGGTGCCACGAACTGAAGCTGGCGCAGCAGGATGTTGTTCTCGGGCACGTCAAAGCGTTTCCCCAGAACTTCGATAGGGATGAGCTTCTCGTACGGTTCAAACAGATCATTCATGACAGAGGGAATCATAGGCCCCGCCGGTAAAGTAGCGCTCACATGAAGATCGCGTTTGTGGGGTCGCACGGAGTGGGGAAGACGACGCTGTGTTTCGATCTGGCCGCTCAGCTGAAGAAGCGCGGCGTGAATGTCGACATGGTGAAGGAAGTGGCGCGGGCCTCGCCCCTGCCCGTCAATCGCAAGACGTCGCGAGAAGCCCAGCTCTGGATCCTGACCACACAGGTCGCGGAAGAGATTCGCGCTTCATCGCATTCCGACGTGGTGGTCTGCGACCGGGCCGCCCTCGACAACTATGCCTATTTCTTCCTGGCCTGCGGACGCGACGCGGCCGTCGAGAAGTTCATGGAGATGTGGATGAAGACGTACGACCTGCTGATCCGTGTTCCCGTGCTGGCCGAAGTGCAGGACGACGGCTTTCGCGACACGGACGCCGTCTTTGTTCGCGAGGTCGACAAGAAAGTCTCAGCCCTGCTCGCCGCGAGCAAAGTGGAGTTTCTCGACCTTGAGTCCACGCCGCGCTCCGCGTGGTCAGATGTGGCGCTGAAGGGTGTCCTCGAACATTCTTCTCTCAGGCAGCGGAGACTCTGAGCGATGAGTGTTGAAGCCCCCGTGTCCAACTCCCGCGAGAACATCATCCTCGCCGTGCTGACCATCGGGGTTGGCATCGTGGCCGCCGTGATGGTGGCGCAAGGCAGGTCGACCCCTCTCGAAGGTGTCGCCTTCGTCACCGGCGCGATCTGCGTCTGGCTGACCGTCAAAGGGAACGTCTGGACCTTCCCGCTCGCCATCATCAACGTCAGCGCGTACTTCTTCGTCTTCCTCAAGGCCAGGATCTACGGAGACATGGCGCTTCAGGTGGTCTATCTGGTTCTCAACCTGATGGGCTGGTACATGTGGCTCTTCGGCGGGGAAAAGCACACCGCGCTGAAGATCCGTCACTCCGGCCGGAATGAGCTGATCGCGGTCGGCGTGCTTATCCCCGTGATCGCCGTCGCGTTGTGGCGCACGCTGATCTACCTGGGCGGCTCGGCCTCGTTGGGCGACGCGGTGACCACCTCCATCAGCCTCGGCGCGCAATGGCTGATGAATCGGAAGCTCGTCGAGAACTGGCACCTGTGGATCATCGCGGACATCCTTTACGTGCCCTTGTACATAACTCGGAACCTGCACCTCACCGCAATTTTGTATGCGGTGTTTCTCGTGATGGCCGTCATCGGACTGTTCGAGTGGAAGGCCCAGGCCAAAGAAACCGACGTTGCAGTTTGAGAGTCGGTTTTGTCGTCGGGAAGTTCTATCCGCCGCATCGCGGGCACAAGCACTTGATCGAGACCGCTCGGGCGCAGGTCGATCGTCTGGTGGTCATGGTGGCGCATCA
>JBDTQB010000239.1:0-7182 GCA_039932395.1 Vicinamibacteria bacterium
CCGGCAAGTGGGTCGAATCGACCGGCGATCGTTCGAAGTTCGGTCTCACCACCGGAGAAATGGTCGAAACGGTCGAGAAGCTCAAGAGCGAGGGCATGCTTGACTGCCTCCAGCTTCTCCACTTTCACATCGGCTCGCAGATCACCGCCATCCGAGCGCATCGCGACGCCATGCGCGAGGCTTCGCGCATCTTCGTCGAACTGCACATGATGGGCGCCAACATGCGCGTGATCGACTGTGGCGGCGGCCTGGGCGTCGACTACGACGGCAGCCAGACGAACTTCCACAGCTCCGTGAACTATTCGCTCGCCGAATACGCGCGCGACATCGTTTCAGAAATCAGCGACGCGTGCGCCACAAGCAACGTGCCGCATCCCGACATCGTCACCGAATCGGGCCGCGCGCTCGTCGCTCACCATTCCGTCCTCGTCTTCAACGTTCTTGGCTCGAACGAGATCCTGGTCGGCGAAGCGCCCGAACTGATCGGCGCTGACGAGCACCGGCTGATCCAGAAGCTCTACGAGACCTACATCAACGTTTCGGTGAAGAACTTCCAGGAGAGCTACCACGACGCGCTTCAGCTCAAGGAAGAAGCGGTGGCCGCGTTCACCCTGGGCGTTCTCGGGCTGCGCGAACGCGCCCGCGTCGAGAAGCTGTTCTGGGCCGCCTGCGAGCGCATTCTCAAGATCGTGCGCGACCTCGACTACGTTCCGGACGACCTCGAAGGCCTTGAGAAGCAGCTCACCGACACCTATTACTGCAACTTTTCGCTGTTCCAGTCGATGCCCGATCACTGGGCGGTCAAGCAACTTTTCCCCGCCATGCCCATCGATCGTCTCGACAAGCAACCCATGCGACGTGCGGTGCTGGCCGACCTGACCTGCGACAGCGACGGCAAGATCGACCACTTCATCGATCTTCGCGACGTGAAGCATTTCCTTCCCCTTCATGCGCTGAACGATCAGCCGTACTACATCGCCACCTTCCTCGTCGGCGCCTACCAGGAAATCCTGGGCGACCTTCACAACCTCTTCGGCGACACCGACGCGGTTCACGTGAAGCTCGCGAACGACGGCGGCTACAGCGTTGAGCACGTCGTCGAAGGCGATTCCGTCACCGAAGTTCTCTCCTACGTTCAATACAGCAAGGACGACCTGATCGCCCGCGTTCGTCGCGCCGTCGAGGTCGCCCTGCGCGAGAAGCGCCTCACCATGGCCGAGTCGGGCCGCTTGATGAAGCGGTACGAAGAAGGCCTCGAGGGCTACACCTACCTTTCTTCCGAGGGTTAGCCGCCAGGCTTCACCTAGACAAGGACCATCATGGCCGACAGTTCATTCGACATCGTCAGCGAAATCGACCAGCAGGAAGTAAAGAACGCGGTCGCCCAGGCGTTGAAAGAGATCGTCACGCGCTACGATCTCAAAGACGCCAAGGCCGACATCGTCATCGGCGACAACGAGTTCACGCTCACCTGCGCCGACGAGTACAAGCTCCGCGCCGTCCGAGACATCTTCGAGAGCAAGCTCATGAAGCGCGGGATCAGCATCAAGTCCCTGACCTACAAAGAGCCTGAATCGGCGCTTGGCGGCACTGTGCGCCAGAAGGTCGCGATGCAGAGCGGGATCCCCATCGAGAAGTCGCGCGAGATCGTCAAGATCATCAAGAACAGTAAGTTGAAGGTTCAGGCCGCGATCCAGGGCGAACAGCTCCGCGTCACCGGCAAGAACCGCGACGACCTGCAAGCGATCATGGGAATTCTGAAGGCCGACAAGAGCCTCGACATCGACATGCAGTTCACGAACTACCGCTGAAGGTTTGCGGTTGTGACCTCCACTCGATCCGTCAGGCTTCGATAAGATCCGCCATCAAGAGGCGCTCTCCCTCACAGGAAGCGCCGCATGACCTCATCAGGCACCTTTGAACTCGCTCCGCGCTCCAGCTCTCGATTCCGATCCCGTGGTGACACCCGCGACGGCCCTGCACGACATCCTCGGACTCGTCGAACAGGACCTGGTGCGGGTCGAGCGCGTGTTCAAAGATGAGTTCCTGTCTGACTTGAAGGTCATCTCCGACGTGGCGTCCCACGTCCGCGATGCCGGTGGCAAACGTATCCGCCCCGCCCTGCTTCTTCTGGCCTCCCGGCTCTTCTCCCATTCGAGCGACCGGATGATCACGCTCGGCGCCGTCGTCGAATACATCCACACCGCCACCCTGCTCCATGACGACGTCATCGACGAAGCGACGACCCGGCGGGGTCGCAAAAGCGCCAACTCGCGCTGGGGGAACAAGACCACGGTCCTGATCGGCGACTTCCTCTACACGAAGTCGATGGCGATGGCGCTGACTCAGGAAAATCTGGTCATCCTGCGCCTGCTTTCCGACGTCACGCTCCGCATGATCGAAGGCCAGGTTCTGGAGATCGAGCGCGAAGCCGACCTGAACGCGCGCGAAGATCAGCACGTCGACATCATCCGCCGCAAGACCGCCGATCTCTTCTCCGCCTGCATGCGCATCGGCGCGATCCTGGGAAATGCCAGCGAAGAGGAGGAGAAAGCGCTCGCGGCTTACGGCCTCTCCCTCGGCCTCGCCTTCCAGATGAAGGACGACCTGCTCGACTTCACCGCCTCCGAGAAGGCGCTCGGCAAGCCCGTCGGCCTGGATCTTCGCGAGGGCAAGCTCACGCTGCCCGTCATCTACATGCTCGAACAGGGTGACGCTGCGGTGCGCGCCAAGGTTGAGATGGTGGTGGAAGACCGCGGATTCGATCGGGTGTCCCATGCCGAGATCGTTCAGCTGGCGCGGAACACCGGCGCGCTGGAACGCGCCGAGAACCAGGCGATCGACCAGGCAAACGCCGCCCGGCAGGCGTTGTCGGTCTTCCCTGCTTCCGCGGAACGCGACGCCTTGATGACCCTGCCTGATTTCATCCTCGCTCGCGATCACTGATCGCCTCCGCATCCCGGGCTGATGCCTTGACGACCACGACGACGACGACGAAGATGACCAAGACCCAAACGACGACGGTCGCGAACCGAAGCGGCTTCCTTCGCGCTCTTCTGGTCCTGGCCGTCGTGGGACTTCCCCTCTTCCTTGCGCCAGGTTTGATTCGGGGCTTCGCGGCACGCGACTGGGTGTCGTACTACACGTCGCTCGACACCCTTCCACGCCCTCGTAAGAATCTGGCGCGGGCGATCACAGAGAAAGCCGATCTCGCGATTCAGGGACTCGCACCGCTCCCCCAGGCATCGAGTGCCGCCATCGAAGCGCTGACCCTCGGCGAGCGCCTTCAGAACGCGGAGCATGATCGCGAGGCCGCGCTGATCATCTACCAGGGTGTGCGCGCGGCCTGCGTCGCCGTTCAGGCTCGACCGCTGTCGGGAGTGGGGTTCGCGGTCATTGAAGCGCGCGCCGCGGCGCTCGAGAATTCCGCCCGCGTTCCGGCAGTGTCTCCTTCGCCATCCGCGTCGCCCGCCACGACGACGAAATGAGCGCGGCGAAGACATCGGGCGACGCCTCGGCCCGCGCGACTGTCCTACGCGCGGCGATTCGCAAACACGAGCATCTCTATTACGTCGCATCGGCGCCGGAGATTTCCGACCAGGACTTCGATGCGCTGGAACGGGAGCTGCGTGAGATAGAGACAGCGCATCCTGAGCTCGTGACTCCGGACTCGCCCACCCAGCGCGTGGGCGAAACGCCCTTGTCGGAGTTCCCCTCGGTGGCCCATGCCGAGCCCATGCTCAGTCTTGAGAACACTTACAACGAGGAGGAAGTGCGCGAGTTCGAAGTCCGCCTGCGCCGTCAGATCGGCGATGGCCCGGTCGCCTATGTCGCCGAGCCCAAGATCGACGGCCTATCCCTCTCGGTCACCTATGAGAACGGCCTCCTCGTCCGGGCGGTCACACGCGGCGACGGAAAGATCGGCGACGACGTCACTTCGAATGCCAGGACGATCCGTTCTCTGCCCTTGAAGCTCCAGTCTTCGAATCCCGACGTCAGGATCCCCGAATTGCTCGAAGTCCGTGGAGAGGTCTACCTCCCGCGATCGGCCTTCGCGCGTCTCAACGAAGAACGGGATCGGCTGAACGAGGAACTCGCGGCCGCCGGCAAGAAAACTCTCGAACGATTCGTCAACCCGCGCAACACGGCGTCAGGTGCCATGAAGCAGCTCGATCCGAAGCTCGTGGCCGAACGCGGGCTGGAACTGTTTCTTTACGTCATCGCGCGTGTCACAGGCGCCAGTTTGAGATCGCATTCCGAATCCCTTGAATACCTGCGCTCCCTGGGCCTGCGTACCAATCCCGAGATCCGCGCGTGCGCCACCCTGGACGACGCGATCGCCCAATGCGCCGTGCTGCGCGACAAACGCGACGTGATCGACTATGAAATCGACGGAGCAGTGATCAAGGTCGATTCTCTGTCGCTTCAGCGCGAGCTGGGCGCGACCTCGAAATTCCCGCGCTGGGCCATCGCGTACAAATTCCCCGCCGAGCGCAAGCAAACCCGCATCCTCGGGATCCGAATTCAGGTGGGGCGCACGGGGAAGTTCACTCCGGTTGCCGACCTGGAGCCGGTGTTCGTGGGCGGCACCACGGTCTCGCGCGCCACCCTTCACAACGCGGACGAAATTGCGCGCAAGGATGTCCGCGTGGGCGACATGGTCGTGATCGAACGCGGTGGCGAAGTGATCCCGAAAGTCGTCGAGGTCGTGCTCTCCGAACGCCCTGCCGACTCGACGCCGTATGTCATGTCTCAACTCTGCCCGGTATGCGGATCGACGGCCACGCCGGATGAAGACGTCGTCGATCTCCGCTGCCCCAACTCGAGCTGTCCCGCCCAACTCGAAGAGAGCCTCAAACACTTCGCCGGCCGCCAGGCCATGGACATCGCAGGCCTGGGTGATGCGCTGGCCGAGCGCCTGGTCAGCACCGGCATGGTCAAAACCTTCGCCGATCTTTACGCGCTGGACGTCACGGCCCTCGGTGGCCTCAGGCCGCAGACGGAGAAGGCTCAGGCTGAAAAAACCAGGACGACGAAACCAAAGAGCGACCTGTCGGCGCGCAACCTGATCGCGGGCATCGAGAAGAGCCGTGACGCTGGCCTTCGCCGTCTCCTCTTCGGCCTGGGAATCCGACTGATCGGCGAGCGTTCCGCCGAACTGCTTGCGCGACGGTTCGGAACCATGGACGCCCTGCGTGACGCGAGCGTCGAGGAGGTCGCCGCCGTGCCGGAGATCGGCCCGGTCGCCGCTGAGTCTCTCGGGCGATGGTTTCAATCGCCGCAGAATCAGCAGCTCATCGAGCGACTGAAAGCGGCGGGCGTCGCGATGACATCGACGTCACCCGCGTCCGAGCTGCCCCGCACCCTCGAAGGCCTGCAATTCGTTTTGACCGGCGTGCTTCCGACCATGGATCGCAACGCGGCGAAGAAGCTCATAGAGGATCGAGGCGGGCGCGTGAATTCGTCGGTCTCGTCGAAGACGAGCTACGTCGTGGCGGGCGACGACGCAGGCTCCAAGCTGGAGAAGGCGCAGGGACTTGGTCTCAAGATCCTCGACGAAGCTGGTCTGATGGCCCTTCTGGGCGAGAATCCCCTCGCATGAAGCCCTCCCCCGTCCGTCCGCGCATCCTGGTCGTCGATGACGAGGACGCCATCCGGCGCTCTCTCACGATGATGTTCGAGTTCGAAGGATTCGATTGCGAGACGGCTTCGTCGGGACCGGAGGCGGTGAGCGCCATCGAGCGCACCGAAATCGACCTGGTCGTCCTCGACGTCAAGATGGCCGGCCTTGACGGACTCGAAACCCTCCGTCTGCTTCGTGAGCGCGCCAAGGACATTCCGGTGATCATGCTTTCGGGTCACGGGACAGTGAAGACCGCGGTGGAAGCAACGCGGCTCGGCGCCTTCGACTTCCTTGAAAAACCGCCCGAAACTGAGAAGCTGCTGCTGGCCGCGCGGAACGCACTCGACAAGCGGCGTCTCGTGATCGAGAACCGCCGTCTTCGCATGGAGACGAGCGGCCCGAGTGATCTCGTGGGATCGAGCGCCGCGATCCAGCAGGTCTTCGCCCGCATCCGCAAAGCCGCGCCCACCAATGCCACCGTCCTGATCCGGGGCGAAAGTGGCGTTGGGAAGGAACTGGTCGCCCGCGAAGTTCACCGCCTCTCCGCCCGCGCCGATGAGCCCTATGTTTCCGTGAACTGTGCCGCGATTCCCGAAGAGCTGATCGAAAGCGAACTCTTCGGTCATGAGAAAGGCTCTTTCACGGGCGCCACCGAACGTCAGATCGGCAAGTTCGAGATGGCCCACAAGGGCACCATCTTCCTCGACGAAATCGGCGACATGAGTTCGCGCGCTCAGGCCAAAGTCCTGCGCGTCCTGCAAGAAGGCGAAGTCGAGCGCATCGGTTCGCAGAAAACCTTGAAGGTCGACGTGCGCGTGATCGCGGCCACCAACAAGAACCTCGAACAGGCGATCAGTGATGGCCAATTTCGCGAGGATCTGTTCTTCCGTCTTTCCGTCATCGACATCGAAGTGCCGCCGCTTCGCGCCCGGGTCGAAGACATCCCGGCTATCGCCGCCCACTTCGTGGCCATCGCGGCGGCTCAGCACGGCGTTCCCGTGAAACGCATGTCGGCCGACTTCGCCGCGGCTCTGCAGGGCCGTGAATGGCGCGGCAACGTCCGTGAACTCAAGAACGTCATCGACAAACTGATGATTCTGGTCGACGATGACACCCTGCGCGCCGAGCATCTCGACGGTGTGCCCCAGGGCAAGAGCACTCCCGCCTTCTATGCAGCGCCTCTCTCGACGCCGCCTTCGTACGGCCCGTCGGCCGCTCTGCCTCCCGCCGCGGTCGAACCTGTGGGCGCTCCACTCGGACAAGGCTCGCTGCGTGAATTCAAGGAGGGCTCGGAGCGCGCCTTCATCGTAACGAAGCTGCGCGAGAACTCCTGGAACATCTCGGCCACGGCTCAGGCGATCGATACGCCCCGCTCGAATCTCTACAAGAAGCTCGAGCAATACGGCATCACGGAGGAGGCCGACGGCTTGACCTCGAAGGCTCCGGGCGCTTAGCGTCGCTCCGTTCGGACGGAGTTGGCTGGACGATCGCTTCAACGGCGCATGGTTGGAGAGGAAAGTCCGGACTCCACGGTGGTCTTAAGTGAACGCAAGGGCTGT
>JBDTQB010000240.1:0-7164 GCA_039932395.1 Vicinamibacteria bacterium
CTGTTCATTGCTGAACAGAATCTCGGCGAACCAGAAGTCGAGACCCTGACCAATACGGTCAAGGGCTTCATCGAAAAAGAAAACGGCACGGTCGAGAAGATCGAAAAGTGGGGCAAGAAGCGCCTCGCCTACACGATCGGCAAGAACCGCGAAGGCAGCTACGTGCTGATCGTGGCGAACTGCCCCGGCAGTGCGATGAGCGAAGTCGAGCGCCGCATGCGCGTGACCGACGGCATCCTGCGCTTCCTCGCGATCCGTATCGACGCCGAGATGAAGAAGGCCGACCGGAAGAAGACCATCCGCGGCAAAAAGGAATCCACCCGCCGCGCGAGCGTCCGCGACAAGGACCGTGCGTTTGAAGGAGGAGATGCGCGATGAGCGACATGGAAACCCCTGAATTCAGAGGTCGAAGCGGCGAAGGTCGCAGCGGCCCCGGCGGCGGCGAACGTGGTGCAGGCGGCGAGCGTGGTGAACGCGGCGAGCGCGGCAAGGGTCCGGGCGGCGGTAAAGGCGGTTTCTTCCGTCGTCGCAAGACCTGCAAGCTTTGCTCCGAGAAGGTCGACTACGTCGACTACAAGAACACCAAGCTTCTCCTCGCGTTCATTCCCGAGCGCGCGAAGATCCTTCCCCGTCGCATGTTCGGAACCTGCGCGCCGTGCCAGCGCAAGGTCCGCACCGCCATTCTGCGCGCACGCCAGATGGCGCTGATTCCGTACTCCACCGAGTAGTCGTCGCCAGAGGCGCGACGCGTTTCCTCTCGACTTCGGTCTGCGATCTACCACGATGATTGAAGACGCACCGAAGTCGCCCGGGACGGCACCGTCGCCTGTGCTGACAGCCGTGCTCGCGGGAAGCCTTGCGGCGGTTCTGTTTCTGCTGCCGAGGCTTTCCGCGGGCATGCCCGTTCTGGCGCTGCCTCTGGGCATCGCCGGCCTCTTTTCTGCCGTGCCCCTGATGTTCGTTCGCCTCTACGGCGGTTTGTTTCACGCCCTTCTCGCAACTGCACAAGCCATCCTCCTTCTCTCCGTGATCGACTCTCCTGACACCGGTATCGGATTCGCCGTGCTCTTCGGCCTGTGGGCCCTGGTCGCGGGCGAAGTGATGTCCCGTCGCAAGAGCGTGGTCCTTGGATGTGTCGCGGGACTCGTGGTTCTATCTCTTGAGGCGTCGCTCGCCATGGCCGCCGAAGGCACCGCCGCCATCGAGGAAGCGGTGCGTTCTCCGCAGCTTCAGACGGCGTTCGATCAGTGGGCGACTCAAGCACAGCTCGACCCGCAGGAAGCCAAGGCGACGATCGAAGGCGTGCGAAATGCCATCATCTCGCTCTACCCGTCGCTCTCCATCGTTTCCGCCGCGACCATCGTGGCCCTGAACGCTTTTGCCCTCGGCCGTCTGGTCGGACGACTACGGGTCCCATCTTTTCCCAAGGGCGAGCTGATGATGCTTCGCTGGCCGTTGGCGCTGGTCGTGGCTTTCGTCGGCTCGGGCGCCATGCTCATGCTTCCCGACATGGAGGTCCTCGGCTGGAACGGTCTCGTCGTGACCCTGTTCCTTTTCCTTCTTCAGGGACTGTCCGTGATGACCTTCGCTCTCTCGCGTCTGTTCGCGAGCGAGCTGATGCGCACCCTGCTCGTGGTCGGATCGTTGCTCGGTCCGTGGGCCATTTTTCTTTCTCTCGTCGGTCTCTTTGATCAGTGGTTCGATTTCAGGGGCCGGTTTGCGAGCACCGAAACACCGGCGGCTCCTTCAAACTCCCTTCAGTAAATTCTCTTTAGAGGTAAACAGCAATGGAAGTCATTCTTCGTGAGGACTGGGAATCACTCGGACGCCGTGGCGATGTCGTCAAGGTCGCCGATGGCTATGCGCGCAATTTCCTTCTGCCCAAGGGCAAGGCTCTGGCCGTGACCCCGCAGAACAAGGCGCGCATCGAGAAGGAGCGCAAGGACAACGCGATCAAGCTCGCCAAGGAAAAGGCGGTCTTCGAGGAGTTGGGCAAGAAGATCGACGGCATGCGCTTCGTGGTGCCGCGTCGCGTGGCCGAGGGCGACAACCTCTACGGCTCGGTCACCTCCAACGACATCGCCGACCTGCTTAAGGCCAAGGGCTTTGAAGTGGAGAAGCGCAAGGTGACCCTGGACGAGCCGATCAAGAAGCTCGGCGAGCACACGGTCAAGGTGCGTCTCCACCCCGAAGTGGAAACCACCATCCGCCTCCTCATCACCAAGGAAGCGTAAGCACACCCTTCCGTTCGAGTCGGGCGCGCGGCCGCTTCCTTCCTTCACGGGTGGGACAGCGGCCGTTGCCGTCTCTCGGATGTAAAACCAGCACGACATGGCGACCACCAGTTTCCAGAACGGAGCGGCCACTTCGGGCCTGTCGGCGGAGCGCGTGCTGCCACATAACGCCGACGCCGAGCGCACCGTGCTGGGCGCGATCCTGGTCGACAACGGCGCCTTCAACTCGGCCGCCGAAGTCCTCACCCGTGACGACTTCTATCGCGATGCGCATCGCCGCATCTTCGAAGCGATGTCGACGCTTGCGGAGAAGAGCGACCCCATCGATCTGGTCACGCTCAAGAATGAGCTGACCCGCACTCAGAGTCTTGATGCGGCGGGCGGGGTTGCCTATCTCGCCGGCCTCGTGGAAGGCGTGCCTCGTCTCGAGAACGTCCTGCCCTGGAGTCGCATCATCCGCGAAGCCGCCGTCTTGCGGAACCTGATCCACGCCTCCTCCAAGATCGCGATGGAGGCGACCGATGCGCAGGACACGGCCGATGCCATTCTGGATCGCGCCGAACAGGCGATCTTCGCGATCGCCGAGCGGAAGATCCGCGCGGGCCTGGTACCCGTCAAAGACTTCATCAAGGCGACGTTCGAGCAGATCGAGAAGCTCTCGCTCTCGAAGGACGCGATCACCGGCGTGCCAACCGGTTTCATCGACCTCGATCGCATGACCAGCGGATTCCAGAAGGGCGATCTCCTCATCCTGGCTGCGCGCCCCGCCATGGGCAAGACTTCGTTTGCGCTGAATATCGCGCGCACTGCCGCCCAAGCCACCGCCGAACCGGTGGCGATCTTCTCGCTCGAAATGTCGAAGGAGCAGCTGGTCAAGCGCCTGATCTTTGCCGAAGCCCGTATCGAAGCGGGCATGGTCACGCGCGGGCAGTTGCGCGACTCCGATTGGGGGAAGCTCACCACGGCATGGGCCGACCTTCATAAGCTGCCTCTCTTCATCGATGACGCTTCGTTCCTCACTCCGCTCGAACTGCGCGCGAAGTGCCGCAGGCTCAAGGCCGAACACGGCTTGGGCATGGTGGTGGTCGACTACCTTCAGCTCATGGGCACGGGCGGTCGCACTGAGAACCGCCAGCAGGAAATTTCGTCGATCAGCCGTTCGCTGAAAGGTCTCGCGAAGGAACTGGACGTTCCGGTACTCGCGCTGTCCCAGCTTTCTCGCGCTCCTGAAGCTCGAACCGATCGTCGTCCCCAGCTCTCCGACCTGCGTGAATCGGGCGCCATCGAACAGGACGCCGACGTTGTGATGTTCATCTACCGCGACTCGGTCTATAACCCGACCGAAGAGAACCGCGGATCGGCTGAACTGATCATCGCCAAACAGCGCAACGGTCCGACCGATACCGTGAATCTCGTCTTCTTGCGAGAGTTCACGCGCTTCGAGAACCGAGCGCCGGAAGACTACTCATCCGGCTTCAGCGGCGGCGACAGCGGCTACTGACGGGCGTTGGGAGGCGAGTGCCATGACCGACAGCGAGCCTCGACCTTCTCATCATCCGGCGACGGCGTGGGTCGATCTGGGACGGATCCGCGACAACTTCCGGGCGATCCGAACCTACGCGGGCACGCGCGCCGTGATTCCCGTGATCAAGGCCAACGCCTACGGCCACGGCTCGATCGAAGTGGCGCGCGCCCTCGAACCCATGGGCGTCACGATGTTCGCAGTGGCGTATGTCGACGAGGGCATCGTCCTGCGCAAGGCGGGGATCAAGACCCCAATTCTCATTCTCACGGGTTTCACGCCCGCTCAGCTTCAAGACATTCTGGCGTTCGATCTGACCCCGGTCATCTCAACTCCTGAGCAGGTTTCCGTTTTGGAAGCCGTCGAGCCGGAGACCCTGAAAGGCCTCTCGGTCCACGTCAAGGTCGACACCGGCATGTCGCGGCTCGGCTTCTCTTTGCGTGAGATCGAGCCGGTCATTCATAGACTGGAAGACATCGAAAGCCTCGAGATCGAAGGACTCATGACCCATCTCGCCTCCGCCGATGAGGATGGTGCGATGACCGAGCGACAGTTCAATGTCTTCGACGAAGCGATCGTGCGTCTGCAGACTCTTGGCGTGCGGCCCCGTTTGATCCACGCCGCGAACAGCGCGGGGATGGCGGGTATGCGGTCGACCCATACCGCCGTGCGCCCCGGGCTGCTTCTCTACGGCGTCAAAACGCTCCCGTTGTGCCCCGACATCGAGGTCAGTCCAGCGATGGAACTGCGCACGCGCGTGGCCTTAATCAAGACCATAGATCCTGGAACGCCGGTCAGCTACGGCGGGCATTTTGTGGCCTCCCGTCCGACCAGGCTCGCCACCATCAATGCGGGTTACGCGGACGGCATTCCGCGCACGGCGGCCATGCGACAAGGCGGCGCTCTGAGATTCGGTGGGCTCCCACTTCCCGTCGCAGGCACTGTGTGCATGGATCTCACCATGCTGGACGCCACGGATGTTCCAGAGCTGAAAGTCGGCGATGAAGTGACGGTCTTCGGAAACGCTCCCTCCGCCTGGGAGGTCGCAGGCTGGGCAGGGACGAATGCCTGGGAGATTCTGACCAGTGTCGGCCCTCGCGTGCCACGCAGGTACAAGGCTTGACGTTCAGGTCGCGCGGCGCGTGGCGGGGAGCGGCTTTCGTCGTCGCCTTACTGCTCCAGGCCTGCACGGAGGTGATCGTTCAGGACGGTCGCCCCGCGGCCAGCATCATCGTTCCAAAGGATGCGCCGATCGAGGTCATGCGCGCGGCCACCGAACTCCAGACCTACGTTCAGCGGACCTCCGGCGCGCAACTGCCGATCCGCACGGAAGGAACGCCGGGACCGGAGCGCGTCGATATTCGGCTCGCGGTGGCGCCGCGCCCGCTGAAGAGCGGAGGCGACGCCTCACGGCAGATCGTTCATCAGGACGGGTACGCGATCACCAGCAGCGGCCGCGGCATCACCATCATGGGAGGTTCGCCGCGCGGGACTTTGTACGGCGTGTACGACTTCATCGAACGCGCGCTGGGGGTGCGCTGGTTCATGCCCACGGCCATGGGCGAGGACGTTCTCACCACGAAGACCATTCCGGTCCCGGAACTCAACATCGTGAAGAACCCCGCGTTTGATTCGGTCAGCGGCTTCATGTGGGCGGGCGGGCCGGGTGCGGAAGAGTGGGAACTCCACATGAGGGCGAAGGTCGGCACGTCGGTCAGCTTCGGTCACAACTGGTACAACATCTATCCCTTCACCAAGGAGAGTTTCGCGAAAGACCCGGAGATGTTCGCGCTGGTCGCGGGAAAGCGCGGATACAGCACCCAGTTGTGCACGAGCAATCCCAAGGTGATTCAGGTCAGCGTGGACGCCGCGCGCCGGAACTTCAAAGCGAACCCGGAGGCGCCACTTTTTTCCATCAGCCCCAACGATGGCAATGGCTGGTGCGAGTGCGATCGTTGCAAAGCGATCGACGCCATGTACGGCGTCACGGATGGGACGGTCGCCGACCGCTTCGTTCACTACGCGAATGAAGTCTTGAAAGAGCTGGAGAAGACGAATCCAGGCAAGCAGGTCGGCATCTACGCCTATGCCGAACACACAGCACCTCCGCAGAAGGCGAAGCCGCGACCAGGCTATGTCACCGCACTCACGCACATGCCGTGGGAGTTCTGCCACGTTCACTCGATCGACGATCCGTCGTGTCCGGCGAATCGAAAGTGGCTGGAATACCTGAAGGGCTGGTCGGCCCTGACGAAGCATCTGGGCGTGTACGAGTACTACGGTCACTTCTTCGCGTTCACCCCCTGGCCGATCGTCCATTCGATCAGGCGCGACATTCCTCTGTTCAAGAAGATGGGCGTCAATCGTTTCATCAGCGAGACTCAGCAGAACTGGGCAAACCAGGGCATCAACTTCTACGTCGCGGCGAAGCTGGTGGACGATCCAAGCCTCAATGTCGACGCCCTGCTCGACGAGTACTTCACGCGCTTCTACGGCCAGGCCAGCGTTCCAATGCGACGCTACTTCGATCTGTGGGAGTCGGCCATGCAGAACACATCCGCCGCAGGCGATCGAGGGTGGGCTTGGATCTCGATGTTCACCCCGGCGCTCATCAAGGAGGCGGACGCTCTGCTCAAGGAGGCCGAGCTGCTGGCCGCCAAAGACAGCGAGAAGGTCCGCACACGGGTAGCCTTCTCGCGCCTTGGCTTCCGATACACGGAGGCCTACACGAACATGATGGACGCCGGTGCTCGTAAAGATGTCCGCGCCATTCTCGAGTGGTCGGATGAGGCTCAAAAAAGATTGAGAGCCACAGAAGGCTCAGCGCCTCAAGCGTTCTTCGTGTCCATCGCGGTCGACCAGACCCGCTACATGGCTCAGATTCTTCTGAGTGGCGTGGCACCCTGGGTGGCCATGCGACCACCCGACCCGCATCCGACTCCGGTCGAAACGAAGAAGGACGGCGGCGCTACCACTCCTTAATGGTGTTGAAGACGGTGTCGCGCTCGACCGGACGCCGGCCCGCTTCCCGAATCAGACGGCAGAGTTCTTCGACCGAGAGTGACTGAGACGTGGGCGCACCGGCATCATGCGCGACCTTCTCTTCGGTGACGGTGCCATCGAGGTCATCGGCGCCGAACGACAAGCCGATCTGGGCGACCCGCGGTCCGATCATGATCCAGTAAGACTTGATGTGCGGGATGTTGTCGAGCATCAGGCGCGCGACCGCGATGGCCTTGAGGTCTTCAAAGCCGGTGGTCTCGGGCAGCTTGAGCGCAGGCGCTTCCCAAGGCTGGAACGCAAGCGGAATAAAGGTGACGAAACCGTTCGTCTCGTCCTGAAGTTCGCGCAGCTTGATCAGATGATCCACGCGGTCCTCGATGGTCTCGATGTGACCGTAGAGCATGG
>JBDTQB010000241.1:0-7134 GCA_039932395.1 Vicinamibacteria bacterium
TCGGATATGGCGACAAGTTCCCCATCACCTTCGAAGGACGACTGGTCGGCAGCGCGGTCATCCTTGTCGGCATTGGCCTCGTCGGCCTGTTCATGGGAAAAATTTCCGCGGTTCTGGTCGAACGACGTATTCGCGAGGGCCGCGGCTTGAGCGACGCGAAACACCTCTCGGGACACTTCGCCATCCTCGGTCACAAGGCCGACATGTCCGGCTTCATCTCCGGCATCCTGCGCGTCAACACCAGCCTGCCCAAAGACAGGCTGGTGGTTGTCTCCCAGGCGGACGAGACGATCGTCGAGGAACTGCGCCTCGCCTTTCCCGAGGTGCTGTTCCTTCGTGGTGACATCGTCGATCCCATGGCGATCCAGCGAGCGAACGTGCAGAAGGCCTCTCGAGTCCTCGTCCTCGCCGATGAGAGCCTCGCCCGCTCAGATCAGGAAAAGGACGCACGCACGGTCATGGCGGTGATGACGGTGAAGAATCTCGCGCCAGAGGTCTACACGTGCGCCGAAGTCATCGACAGCAAATACGACGACCATCTCAAGCTCGCCAAGTGCGACGAAGTCATTCTGTCGCGCGAATACAGCCGCTTCCTGCTGGTCTCGGCCACGGTTTCAGAAGGCATCTCCAAGGTGCTTCACGAAATGCTGGATCTGAGCGACCTCAAGGGCCTTCAGACCACCGAGATCCCGTCGGAGTTTCTCGACCGTCCGTTCTCCGACCTTCGTCTGCATATGCAATCGCAGGGACGGCTGTTGCTGGGCGTGCTCGAGAACACGGGGCGTGCCATTGAAATCAAGCGTCAGGCGCTGCGCGACGCGCAGAAAACGTCCTTCGTGAAGACCCTGGTCGACAACCTGAAGCGGGTGAAGACCATGGTGCCGAACCAGCCCGTGCTCAATCCCGAGGATGACTACGTGGTGCGCGAAGGCTCCCTCGCGATCGTGCTCGGCCGAAGCGCCGGCTCGCGGCGCGCATCATGAGCACGTCCGCCGAGGACCATCGCCGCATCGCCGAGCATCTCAAGACGTCGCCTCTTTTCGCGGGCCTCGAACCCGTAGCCATCGAGAGTCTGTCGAGCATCTGCCGCGTCCAGCGGGTTCTGACCGGCCAGGCCATCGTCGAAGAAGGTTCGGTGGGCGACGCGATGTTCGTTTTGATGCGGGGACGCGTCCGGGTCGAGAAGCGGACCCCGTCGGATGACCGCTACACCGTGACGTTCCTGTCGCACGAAAAGGGCGATTTCTTCGGCGAACTGGGCCTGCTCGACTCCGATCGTCGGTCAGCCACCGTCACCGCCGAAAGCGAGTGCGAAGTGATCGTGATCGAGCGCGAGCGCTTCCTGCACTTCGGAGACTCAAACACGGCCGCGGGTTTGTCGATCACGCGGCGCATCGCCTCGAACCTGGCAACCAGGCTCCGGCGCGCGAACGACGACGTCATCACGTTGTTCGCAGCGCTCGTCCACGAAGTCGAAGAGCGGATCTAGGCACCGCCTAAGACAGGACTTCGTCGCGGCTCTGCAGCGCCTTGTACTCCTCGGCACGCAGCTGGTCGAGGCCTTCTTCTCGCGCGGTGCGGATCACTTCGGCCATGCGGTGGGCTGAATGAATACGCGGTACGAAGACAAAGTGAGCTCCCGCGTCATAAAGCAGACGCGCTCCGGAAATCGTCTCCGAGGCGACGATGATCTTCGCCTTGGGACAAGAGCGAAGAAGTTGCTTCAGCAGGCGCTGATTCGACGTGCCTTTCAGAATCGAATCGGGCAGGGTGCAGACGATGACCTCGGCGTGATGAATGGCCGCGTGATGCAGGGTCTCCTGACTCGCCACGTCTCCATAGAGACAAGCGATGTTGCGACGCTTCAGCTCCTCAAGGACTTCCGGGTTGAAGTCGATGACCTGAATCTCGCGTAGGACCGAATCATGGCCTTCCTGTTCCTCTTCCATCTCAAACTGATGAAGGATCGAGCTGGCATCGCGATAGAAACCAAGGAGCACAATCGCCGCCTCGCCCTTGTGATCGGCCGCTTCGGGCGCCGACGTCTTGTCGGGCAGACCCATCGCCTTTAGCCGGAGCGAGAGCCCGCGTTCGATCTCGTGATTCCAGCCAATGGCGTAGGTCGACCCCACGGAGGTCAGCGCGAAAGTGAAGGTGAGCATCGCGACCGTGTCCGCCGAAATGTGACCAAGGGACAGGCCGAGCGCCGCGACGACCAGGGAGAACTCGCTCATTTGCGCGAGATTGATGGTCGGAAGGAGACTGGTCCGAAGCCCCTGACCGGATGCGTAGAGAATCGGGAAGACGGAGGCGAAACGGCCGATCACGAGAAACAGTGAGGTCGCGAGGGCGGCGACGATGAGCGCGGTGCTGGGGACGGGGATCTGCATTCCAAGAGCCACGAAGAACAGCGTGACGAAAAAGTCCCGGATGTTGATGACCTTGGCGATCACGTCGAGGTTGTAGGGCAGGGTCGAAAGCGCGATGCCTGCGACCAGAGCGCCCATCTCACGCGAAAGGCCCAGCGCGCTCGCGATGCCGCTGATGAGGAAACACCACGCCAATGCCGTCACCAGCATCAGCTCGGGAACCTTGGCGATGAACGCGAAGAGCGTGGGCAGGAACATCCTGCTCGCACCCAGAGCGGCGACGATCAGCAGGACACCCTTGAACAACGAAGTGCCGACGATGAGCGGCGACGGATTCAGCAGGCTTGGCTGAATAGCGAGGACCAGAATGGCCCAGACGTCCTGGAAGACGAGGACGCCCAGGGTCAAGCGCCCCGGCAAGGTCGCCAGCTCGAATTTGTCGTACAGCAGCTTCACCACGATCATGGTGCTGCTGAGAGACACCGCCACAGCGGCATACGCTGCGTCGAACCGGCCTCCACCCTGAGCCAGGCCCATCGCGCTGAAGAACCAGATCCCAAGCGCGACGCCGATCGGAAACTGCAGGATTCCGGCAAGCACGAGCGCGCGGCCCGCGCTCAGCAGTTTCGCGACGTCCATCTCGAGACCGATGATGAAGAGCAGCAGGATCAAGCCGATCTCGGAAATCAGCTCGATGGTTTCGTGATCGTGCACGAGGCCAAGCCCCACTGGCCCGACCGCCACGCCGGCAAGCAGATACCCAAGGATCAAAGGCTGCCTGAGCAGCCGGGCCAGGAGTGCGGCCGCGGTGGCGGCGACGATGGCCGTCGCGATGTCGGAAAGGATCTGGACTTCGTGCATGAGAGCGCGGCGAGATTACAACGAGGGCAATTGGCGGCGCGACACAGGCCGTGCGTGAACCTCGCACGGGATGCCATAATCCCCGCCTAATGGAGCGTTCCAAAATGTTCGCAATCGTTCTCTGCCCGCATGACCTGCGCGGTCGGGTTGAAGGATCGGGCCGATGAGCGGTTTTTCCATCGCGCTTATCGGTGGCGCGGGCGTTCGCACGCCGCTTTTGGTTCGCGGCCTGGTTCAGTCAGGCCTGCCCATCAGCGAGATCCGGGTCTTCGACGTGGACCGGGACCGCCTCAATCTGATCTCTCCACTGGTCGAGCGCGTGGCGGGCGTGAAGGTCAAAGTCTTCGAGACGGTGGCGGAGTCCGTCCTTGGCGCGCGGTTCGTCATCGCCAGCATTCGTCCGGGCGGCATCGAACGCCGAGCCCAGTATGAGCAGATCGCGCTGGAGCACGGAGTGATCGGCCAGGAGACGGTGGGAGTGGGAGGCTGGGCGATGGCTCTCGCCACCATTCCCGCGATGGTCGGATACGCGAAGGATGTGGCGGTCCACGCGCCCGATGCCTGGATGATCAGCTTCACCAATCCCGTCGGCATGGTGACGGAGGGTGTTCTGAAGGCCACCCGGGTGCCGATGCTCGGTATCTGTGACACTCCCACGGAACTCTTCGAGGAGATCGCGCACGCGATCGGCGTTCCTTCCTCCGAGTGTCACTTCGACTACTTCGGCCTCAACCACCTCGGCTGGGTCAGCGAGGTCTGGCTTCATGGCCAGCCGCAGATGGCGCGCATCCTGGCGAGCGACGAGATTCTCTCGAAGATCTACCGGCGTCCGCTCTTCGACCACGCCCGGTTGCGTGAATTGCGCGCCCTTCCCACGGAGTACGTGTACTTCTATGAGCGACCCGAGCGCGCGCTCGCCAACACCCTCAAGGGCAAGACCAGTCGTGGGACCGCCATCGCCGCAATGAACGCGTCGCTCTTCGACTCTCTACGAGCGAAGTCCGATGATCCCGTTCGTGTGTACGAGGCGTATCTCGCCGAGCGCAACGGAACGTATTTTTCGCTCGAGGGCGGGGGCGACGCCACGACCCATCAGGCTCCGACCGAGGCGGCGCTGCTCAGCGGCTACGACAAGATCGCGGTCTCGGTCATCCAGTCGATTCATGCGAACACGGGCAAGATCATTCCTCTGTCGGTGAGCAATCGCGGCAACATCGAGGGGCTTCGTTCCGATGATGTCGTGGAGGTTCCCTGCCTGGTGAACTCGAACGGCGCGCATCCTCTTCATGTCGGTAGGCCGACGGAAACGGTTCGTGGAATGCTGGAGCGGGTGAAGGCCTACGAACGCGCCACCGTCGCGGCCGCGTTGAGCGGTTCCAGGGATGAAGCGATCGAAGCCCTTGCCCTGAATCCGCTGGTCGGCGACAAGGACCTGGCACGCCGCCTGGCCGACGCCCTCCTCTAGTTCCGTTGTCGATCAAGATGTCGCATCCCTAACCGTCCCACCTGAGAGGCCCACCGCATGACCGAGACCACCGATCACGCAACCTTGAGACGCGGCATGGGCCTTCTGCCCGCCACCGCCACAAACATCATCGGTATGGTGGGTGTCGGGCCCTTCCTCGTGATCCCGCTCATGATCACGTCGATGGGCGGACCGCACATTCTCTACGCGTGGATCGCGGGAGCCATCCTGGCCTTCGCGGATGGCCTCGTCTATGCGCACTTCGGCGCGGCCCTTCCCGGCAGCGGCGGCTCGTATCTGTACCTTCGCGAAGCGTACAAGCCGTTCAAGGTCGGCGGTCTGCCCATGGGCGACATGCTGGCCTTTGTTTTCATCTGTCACGTGATCCTGGTGGCGCCTCTCGGCATCGCAAGCGGCGCGGTCGGTTTCGCCGATTACCTGCAGTTCTACTGGACCGATATGACGGCGGTGCAGCACAATCTCGTCGCGGGCGCGCTCTGCGTTTTTGTCACGGCGCTGCTGTGGCGCAAGATCGAGGACATTGGGAAGCTGTCGGTCATCCTTCTCGGATTCGTGTTCCTGACCGTCGGCTGGGTGATCATCGCCGGGCTTTCGAAGTTCTCGCTCGCGCAGGCCTTCAACTGGCCCGCGGCCGCCTTCGAGTACAACCTCGACTTCTTCGCGAAGCTGGGTGCGACCTCAATTCTTGCGATGTACAGCTATGGCGGCTACAACCAGGTCTGCAACATCGCCGAAGAAATCAAGGATCCGGTTCGCACCATGCCGCGTTCGATCATTCTGTCCATCGTAGTGGTGGCGTCGATCTACGTCACGATGTCGGTGGTGATCCTCGGGATGGTCCCCTGGCAAGAGGCGCAGCAGACCAAAACCATCGCCTCGATGTTCATCGCGCGCACCTTCTCTGATCCGGCGGCCGGTCACGTCGCCGCGCTGGTCATGACCGTGATGATTCAGTTCGTGGCCGCCGCCTCGCTCTACGCTGTCATCCTCGGCTACTCGCGTATTCCTTTCGCGGCGGCTCGCGACGGCCAGTTCTTCAAGGTCTTCGCCAAAGTCCATCCGACCAAAGCGTTTCCACACGTCGCGTTGCTGACGGTCGGCCTGCTGTCCGTGCCCTTCTGCTTCTTCTCCCTGGGCGAACTCGCCACCTGGCTGATCCAGGTCCAGATCCTTCTGTGCTTCCTCTGGCAGTGCGCAGGCGTGATCCTTCTTTATCGCCACCGCAAGGATCTCCCGCAGCCATTCGTGATGTGGCTGTACCCCTTCCCAGCACTTCTGTCCTTCGCGCTATGGTTCTACATCTTCGTCTCAGGCTCGACGAAAGGAATCATTTTCTCGTTCTTCTATCTCGCAGCCTCGGTGATGGCGTACGTCGCGTTCCGTTCCCGAAGCACGGGGAACGCGTCGTAGGGTTCCGGCCAAAGTTGGGGACGCTGCGTCTCAAGGTCAATCGCGAGGCTTAGGCCTCTTCCAATCCCGTCCTTCTGGAGATCAAATGAAAATGCCCCGCACCTTCGCCGCCTCTTTACTTTCTCTAGCGGTCCTCCTGCCCGGCCCCAGCGCCGTCGCCGCTGAAAAGCAGCGAACGGCTCCTTCGCCGATGAACTCCGTCGTCGAAAAAATCTCCTTCGAGAACGTCTCTCCGCTCAACCAATGGATTGTTCTTTCCAAAGTCGGCGGGGAGCTTGAGCCGGGCCGGATGATGACGCCAGAAGCCGCCCGGACACTCGCGCGTCGACTCAAGGACCTTCCAGCCGGACATACGTTCTCGTACAAGGCGGGGTCACGGCCCGGACGCATCGTGCTAGCCATCAGCGCCACCTGCTGAGGGGCACGCGGCGTCCACCTGACGCGCTGCCATCGAGTTGTGGCTCGGCGCTTGTGAACAACCCGGGCTAAGCCTTGGGGCAGATCGTGTGGCCCACGAACCCAGCGGTGTTTGCAACATTGGACGCCCATTTTGGAGCAAGATCCTGGGCCAAGTCAGACGGATCCGGCCCTTGAAACTTCCGTCGACTGGCCTCCCAAGGAGGCATTCAGCGACCCAAGTGTGGGCCTTGAGGACTTCGCTAAACGGTGGGGCACTGAGGCCGACTAGATCAGCGGGCCAGGCGCTTGCAGCTCTGGCGTACCTGATCGAGCGAGAGATAGGTGAAGGCATTTCCGGCTACAAGTAAAGGACATCGATCACGGATCGTGCGTCTGCTGGCGCGGCCGGGAGGCCGAGCGAAGGACCTCCGCAGCCAGGCCGTCGCGTAGGAGTCGCTCTGTCTGTCGGCGGCTTTCCGAGCGTGAGGCGGCTAAGGTCGGCACACGACTTTAGTGCCGCCCGCAGACGCCGTGCCTGGATGCGGAGGTCCTTCGCTCGGCCGGATCCAGGCGCGGGATTTGCGATGCACCACTCTTGCGAGAGCCGCC
>JBDTQB010000242.1:0-7088 GCA_039932395.1 Vicinamibacteria bacterium
CGCCGCGCAGCCTCGCGAAGCGCTCCGTCTGATCGGCCCAGATCGACGCTTCGAGGGAGAGCCGACCCTCGGCGGTCGTTGGATCTACCGGCCGAGGATCGCAGCCGCGGCGCTCGACCACGCGAACGTCGGTCAACACAGGCGGCGCTTCCTTCCAAAGTCCGACGAGATCGACGGGGCTCTCTTGGTCTCCCCACGAAGCGCCTCCGCCGCCATAGCGGTATTGGTCGAAGCGCAGATTGAGGCCTGCGCTCGCGCCGACTTCGAGGAGTCGGAGCGGCCGTCCGGTCGCAGACGCGATCTCAATGAAACCGAACGCGAGTGCTGCCGCCCGACCCACCTCGTTGGTCTGGCAAGGCAGGGCGATGAGGGGGACCAAGAGGTCGCGCTGGTCAGTTACCACGCGTTCGAACGCCGGCCACGTATTCGGTTGGAACCCGCCTACGCTCGGATAGTGGGGCGAGAGTGTGGGCGCTTGCCCGGTTAGCACGAGGCGGTGCACCGCCGCCATCAAGCGCAGGGCGAGCGCGCCCGACCGGCTGCTTGGCGCGTCGTGCTCCGCGATCAGATCGAAGAAGAGGTTGCCGCCTCCTTCGACCTCGCGGGCCGCTCGTTCCAGCACGTCGCCGTAGAGAGGAGAACCGAAGGTGCTGCAGGTGTTCGCCTGCTCGCGCAGCAGGAGGCAAGCACGGTCTCTCGAGAGCATCGACGAAGTATGCCAGCGGTTGGGCGCACGCACCGGTTGTCGGCGCTCGCCGTGCCCTCCCTGCGCAGCGCCAGATGTCTGTGTCGGGGAGGACCGGGCCGTGTCACCTCCACGAGCGTCCGCTCTATTTCAGATCGGACCCAAAGGCGAGGAGGCGACCGTCGCAGTCCTTCACTACGAACTCACGTGACCGCCAGGGCGTGTCGCCGAGCGTGCGCGTGAACTCAACGCCGCGCTGCGCGTAGTCGCGGAAGAGAGTGTCGGCGTTTTCGATAAAGATGTAGGCGTCGAGAAGTTCGTCCGCGTATTTGTCCGGGCTCGGCGTGGGCGGGTCCGCGCACCGGAAGTGGATCTTGTGGCCGTCGCGCTCGACGATCGCGTATTCCGGTGGATCCTGCCATGTGCCCAGGCAGCGGAAGCCCAGTTTCTCCTCGTAGTAGGCAAGCGTCGCCTCAAGATCGAGAGTGAAGAACTGCGGCGCGATCTGCCGGATCACGCCAGGAACCCTACCATCGGGAGCTACACGTGCTCACTCTCTGATCCGACTGCGGCTGGTTGACGCGGCCGCTGCAAATCACTCCATTTGAGTCTCTTTGGATCTCGCTCCGCCGGTTTGCTAGCGTGATCCCATGCTTCAACTGTCCATTTTGCTGGCGCTGACGGTGCAGACCCCGACTCCGAAGCCACCCACACCGGCCGCGAATTCGAAGCCTGCCGCACGTGTCGCAGCCCCTGCCAGTGCGGGGGCGCGAAAACCAGCGGCGGGGACAAACGCGGCTCCCCGCAAGGCTTCGCCCGCGCTTTCCGCATTGACGATGACCGATGAGCAGAAGGCGATCTACGCGCTTGGTCTCATGATGCAGCGGTCGATCGGTCAGTTCGATCTCACCCCAGCGGAACTTGAGCTGTGCAAGCGAGCTCTCACCGATGGCCAGGCAGGGAAGCCTGCGCTCGACCTGACCGAGTGGGGACCCAAGGTCCAGACTCTGGCGCGTGACCGCGCAGGCCGCGTGGTCGCACGGGAAAAGAGCGCCTCGGTCGCGTACCTGGCCAAGGCCGCGGCCGGAGCGGGTGCGATCAAGACGGACTCGGGCCTCGTCTACACGGAACTTGTGGCAGGCCAGGGGGCAGCCCCTTCGGCAACGGATTCCGTCAAGGTGAACTATCGGGGTACCCTGACCAACGGTACCGAATTCGATAGCTCATACACGCGCGGCGAGCCGGCCCAGTTCGCGGTCACGGGAGTGATCAAGTGCTGGACGGAGGGCCTGCAGCGGATGAAGGTGGGCGGGAAGGCGCGTCTGGTCTGCCCGTCCGATCTTGCGTATGGAGACCGCGGCAATCAGGGAATTCCGGGTGGCGCCGCGCTGATCTTCGATGTCGAACTCCTCGACGTGATTTCGGCATCACGCCCGCCGGAGCCGTTTTTCTAAGACGCCCGAAGGATCTTCTCCATCGGCCTGCCTTTCGCTAATTCGTCAACAAGTTTGTCGAGGTAGCGGATCTCCGGCATCGTCGGTTCCTTGATCTCTTCAATGCGCACGCCGCAGACAACGCCGGTGATGAGTTAGCGCGTGGGGTTCATCTTGGGCGCGCCCTTGAAGAACGTTTCGAAGTCGGTCCGCTGAGTTAGATGTTTCTCCAGCGCTTTCGGCGTGTAGCTAGTCAGCCAGCGGACGATGGCATCCACGCTTAGGTCATCAACCGCGTCCACTGCGCGGTGTCCGTGTATTGCTGGAACGTCACCAGCTTGCCGTCGCGGAGACGGAACACGTGGCAGAACGGCGAGTCGAGCCGGGCGCCGCCGGCCTTCATCGTGCCCCCGTAACGGCCGAGCACCACCACATGGTCGCCGCCGTCGATGAACGTGGTGGGAGCGACCGTGAAGTTGTCGATCGCCCCCAGCAAGCGGCCGAAGACCCCTTCGCCTATGGCCTGGGCGCCGACATAGGGATTGCGGTCGGCCAGCGGCGTGCCTTCCGCCTCGTTCCAACTCATGGCGGGATCCATGAGCCCGAACAGCACCGACGGATCGTTGCGGCCGAAGGCAGCGTACGCCGCCTGGATGGCTTCGAATGCAGACATGAAACCGCCTTTCGCTGATTTATGGACGTTGGCCGAGCCGCTCGACGTGGACGGGCGGACGGGCGGACCGGCGGACGCTAGCACGGCAGTGCGCCAGGATCGAACGCCTCACTCATTCGGATGCGTTCCCAAGAATTTGCCTGAAGCCGCGATCCGTTTCCTTCCGCCGTTTCGTCCTTAGAGTGTACGTAACAAAAGGAGAACCGCCATGGTTGGACTCGTCGCCATCTACAAGAAGCCGGCTGACGTTGAAGCGTTCGAGAAGCACTATTTCGGAGTGCACATACCGCTGGCCAAGACAATGCCAGGTTTCAGGAAATACGAGGTCAGCTCCGGACCTATCTCGGTGTTGGCCGGGCCGACCGATGTATATCTGATCGGGACGGTGTACTTTGATGATCTTGAGGCAATGCAAAAGGCGTTCGCTAGTCCGGAGGGTCGAGCGACCGCGGCGGACCGTCAGCTTTACGCCCCCGATCATACGGGTGTCCAGATTCTCGCTTTTGAAACTCGGGAAGTCTGAGCCGATCCGGGGCGGTCGGCACAACCGATCGGCTTGGGACAAGGTAACTCTGCTACTTGCAGCCCAAGGCCATGCGGCGCCGAGATCACGCACGGTAGATTTGGCACCATGAGCACCGACGAATTCGAGGATCGTCTGACCGTGCTGAGGCCACGCCTTCATCGTTACTGCGCCCGAATGACCGGATCAACGGTCGATGGAGAGGATGTCCTGCAAGACACCCTGGTCAAAGCGCTGAGCGCACTCGCCGAAGGCGCCCAAATCGACAACCTCGAAGGCTGGGTGTTTCGCATCGCTCACAACACGAGCCTTGACCTCCTCCGGCGCGGGTCACGAAGCCCAGTTGTTCCGCTCACCGACGACTTCGAGGCCGCGCCCATGCCGGAGGCGGATGTCGTCGCGCTCAGCTTTCAGACGTTTCTGCGGCTCCCGGAGATTCAACGCTGCGCCGTGATCCTCAAGGATGTGCTGGGCCATTCGGTCGATGAGATCGCGATCATCGCCGGCTGTACGCCCGCCGCCGCTAAATCGGCGCTTCAACGCGGCCGCGTCGCGCTGCGTCAACTCGCCCAACTACCCGCAGACACCCGGCTTCCGCTCATGCCCGACGCGGCTCGGCAGAGGATGGTGGCTTTTGTCGATCTCTTCCGCACGGGCGACTTCGACGCGATCCGCGCCATGCTCGCCGACGACGTGAAGCTTGAACTGGTGAACCGGCTCAAGTGGGAAGGGCGCGAAAAGATCGTCCCCTATTTCACGCGCTATGCCGAAGAAACGAAGTGGCGGTTCGCTTTCGGTGCCATCGAAGGCCGGCCAGCGATGCTCGTCTTCAACAGCGGCGCGATGGAAAAACCGGCGCATTTCGTGTTGGTCGATTGGCACAATGACCAGATCTCGGCGATCCGCGATTTCCTGTTCGCTCCCTATGCCGTCGAATCGATGGATTGGGTGCGATTGGGTTAGCAAGATACGACATCGAAAGGGCGTGCCCGAGGGCTCCGCCGCCGCGCTAGACCCGCGCTCGTGCGGAACGGGTTGAAGTGATTTAGCGATCGGCCCGTTTGGCGAGGCCGGAGCAGAGGATATTGCCCACAACCTTGAGCATGCCTTCGTCCCGAACGATGAAGCTCCGGCCATCGATAGTGTGCTCACAAATCACCGGCTGAGTTGGCCGGTCGCTCATCGCGTACATATCGTTCGCGCTGTCCTGAGCGATGTCTCCCACGAATTTGGCCGGGCTCGCGATCAGGGCCTTGCATGTGTCCGCGGGGAACGCGCTCTTCACGGTCACGCTTGCCGCGGTACCGCGGACGCCGACGTAGCACTCGCCGCGACTGCATCCCCAGAGCCCCAGGGGCGTCAGCAGCACGACGGCTCGGAGCAAAGTCTTGGTCATGAATTTCTCCGTCTCTACCGGCCAGCCGCACCAATGGCGGCGGTGATCTCATAGGGACCGAGTCGCGAACCGAGGGCGAGCGACATTTGGCGCAGTCTAGCTGTCCATCGTGTGAGGCGGGCTGGATTCGGGCGTCGGCGCGCACCTTGGGTTCCGGTCCAACCGCCCAGCGTTCAGCCGGCCGTGCTTAGGAACTGGATCCACGGCTTGAGTTCCTCGCCGCAGTCTCGAATTCGGTGAGAAATCTCATCATGACGCTTCGATGCGGCAGGTTCTCGCAGTCCTTGAACTCATTGATCAACTGGCTTGCTTTGGGTGAGCTGCACAACAGCAGCGTGAAAATGGAACCCCAGAACGCCTGTGAGTAGATTTCTAAATCCACTTCGTTGTCTTTCATTTCCGGGTGCCAACCATCGACCGGGCAAAATTTGATGGTCCGCAGCAGGTTGCACAGACGATCGGTGATTTTTTCGTTCTCTGAGAACCCGATCAGCCTCGCAGGCTTTCCCAGCATGTTAAGTGCCCGACTGAACGCAGAATATGTCTTCCATACTCCCCGGAAGAGGGCATAGTCCGAGAACCCGTCGTTTCTGTCCAGCTCAACGAGTTGATCAAAACCATAAACCATGAGGCCCTGCATGCGGTTCATGTTGGTATTACGGTACGTGGTGCCGATGAGCGGCATCTGCTCCCGATAAGCAGCTTCCCATTCCGCGTAGTGCTTCTCTATCTCCTTGCCCGGCAGAAGCGCTTTTCGTTGCAAGTGGAAGTAGAGCCTGCGAATACGGCCTCCATCCAGCAAGGCGGGCGCTCTCTTTACATTTTCGTGAATGGCTGGCCAATGGCTGACGTAGTAATTGCTGCAGGCGTTGTCGCCCGGATTTGATAGGAGATAGTCCTCGTTCTGAATGAACATCTCGTAGGTGTCTCGCACCGCTTCGTCTGCCATTTTTTCGGACATGGTCACATTCCCTGAACTAAGTCTATTCGACCGTTCTTTGGCGGCGGCTGTTCATACCGGCGCGCCTCTCGCCAGATTTGTCTGAATCAGAGCGGTTGGCACCGAGGGGGCCTGCCCGGGGACCAGCACGACCGAAACAATCACCATCAAACAGCGTCATAGGCCCCTCCGGGCCGAATCGAGTCCGTGACGCGCGGCTAGAATCCCCGGACGATGGGGAGCGGGAATTCCGGATTGGGCGGAGCCTTGGGAGAGCTGACGAAGTCGGCAGGGGGCTGGCTGATCGGGCTTGGCGTGTTGTCAATGCTGCTTGGGCTCGTGGTTTCGATGACGTCGGGGAGGCCGGGCTTGTCATCGGTGCTCTACGTGACCGGCGGGATCTATCTGGCCACCGGGTACTTCACGAGGCGCGGGTCATTTATTGCGCTCGTTCTCGGGAGCGGCTACTTCCTTCTCAATGTCTTGCTGGATCTGGCCACCGCGAGTGTGTTGGTGACGGCCGTCCGGATTGGCGTTTTGATCCCCATGGTTCGGGCGGTGCGGGCCCACTATCTGGAACGGAAAGCGCGATCAGTCCGAGAAGCGGGCGAGGTGCTGGCGATCGGCCAACCGTTGGTGTTCGCGGAGACGGTGGCGCCGAAGGTGGCACCTGGGGGTGGGGCTGGTCCAGTGGGGCAAGGGAACCGGAGTCCCCCCGGGCGGGTATTCGCGGAGACGATCGCTCCCGTGAAGAAGAAGGCGGGAGTTGAAGTAGGGGCTACAGGTTCGGACCAGTCCGAAGGGGGAAGCGGAGCATCGCCGATTCAGACGTTAGGGCCGTACACAGTGACCGGCGTGCTTGGCACCGGCGGGATGGCCACGGTGTACAGAGCCCGGCAGATGTCAGTGGGTCGCGACGTGGCGCTCAAGGTCATCAACGTGGGAGGGAGTTCGGATCCGGAGTTCAGCGAGCGGTTTCGCCGGGAAGCGGAGACGACGGCGCGCCTATCGCACCCTCACATTCTGAAGGTCTTCGATTTCGGCGAGGATGCGGGGCGTCCGTATCTCTCCATGGAGCTGATGGGCGGGGGGACGTTACGGAGCCGAATTCGGGGGACAACTCTTTCCGTGCCCCAGATTGTGAAGTGGGCGGAACAGGTAGGGGGGGCGCTTGGAGCGGCCCACGGGGCAGGAGTGGTGCACCGGGATGTGAAGCCTGAGAACGTTCTTCTCGACGTGGGGGGCAATGCATTCCTGGCCGATTTCGGCTTGGCACGCTTGAGCAATGTGCAGGGGAATCTGACCCAGGCGGGGGTTCAGATGGGGAGTCCCTCGTACATGTCGCCCGAACAGTGGCATGGCTCGGACGTCACGTCTGCTTCGGACCTGTACGCGTTTGCGGTGATGCTCTTCGAATTGTTCGCGGGAGTTCCGCCAT
>JBDTQB010000243.1:0-7049 GCA_039932395.1 Vicinamibacteria bacterium
AGCCGTTTCGTCTGCGCGTTCAAGACCGGACCGCCTTTCGCGAGCGATAGAGATCAAGAGCCATGGCGAGCGCACCCTCCGCCGGACTGCGCTCCAGCCGCGTTGGGATCGCGCCGACGATGCCGGCCTTCTGGGTGACGACATCAGCCAGGGTTGGGAGCCCCGTGAAAAGACCGCCTGAAAAAATCAGCGGAAACGGCGCGGCCCCAAAATCCAGCTGTCGCGCGACGGAACGTGCGATGCTCGCGAGTTCGGTGGACGCTTCCTCCACCAGGCGCATGGCAACCGCGTCGCCACTCTGAGCCACCGCGATCACGGTGGGTGCCAGCTCCGCCATCTTCTCGCGGGTCAGACTTCCGCCGTAGGTCATGGGCGGCAAGTCTGAGAGGGCGGTGACTTTCAGGGCTTCGAAGATCGCGTATCGCAGCCGCGTCTCTTCGCCGCGTCCTTCGGTGGCGCGGATGGCCGCGATCAGAGCGCGCTGCCCGATCCAACCTGCGGACCCTTCGTCGGCGAGGATGGGGCCGAGACCACCCGCACGCGCTGTCTTGCCCTGACGGTCGATGCCGTACGCGATCGACCCCGTGCCCGCGACCACCACCACGCCCACCCGATCAGGCGCGGCGGCGGCAATGGCGATGACGGCATCGTTGACGACAAGGGCATTGGCCCGAAATCCGAGTCGACGGAGGAGGGAACGGATCAATGTTCCTTCGTGCGGCCGATCGACGCCCGCCATGCCCAGACAGAGCGCATCGGGACGCTCGTCGGGACACAGTTCGTCAAGCAAGTCGGCGAGCACCTTTTCAACCGCCAGCTCGCCATGGACGTGCAGGTTCGCTCCCGCACCGCGAGCGGTCTTGAGAACAGTCCCGTTCTCATCGGCCACGATCCCGGCGGTCTTGGTGCCCCCCGCATCGACTCCGACGATCAGCGCCATGCGCCTCGTGCCTGACTAGCCTTCAAGCCTTAGCCTTCAAAGACGACGATGTCGCGAAGATTGCGGTACTTCTCGTTGTAGTCAAGGCCGTAGCCCACCACGAAGAGATCCTCGATGACGAAGCCCGTGTAGTCGACCTTCACTTCGATGAGGCGGCGCGACGGCTTCGACAACAGCGAGGCCACGCGGATCGACCGGGGACCGCGCGCGAGCATCAGGTTGACCAGATAGTTCAAGGTGAGCCCGGTGTCGACAATGTCTTCCGCGATGATGAGGTCGCGCCCCTTGATGCTCGTATCCAGGTCCTTCGACAGCTTCACTTCGCCTGACGACTTCGTCGCGGCGCCGTAAGACGAAACGGCGATGTAGTCCATGGTGAGCGGCAGGTCGATCCACTGGCAGAGGTCGGTCATGAACGGGCAGGCGCCCTTCAGGACCGCGATCACGTGCGGCTCCTGACCTGCCATGTCTTTGGCGATTTGAGCGCCCATCTCGCGGATACGCGCGGAAATCTGATCGTGCGACAGCAGCAGCTTCATTTGGGAAGGATCCAATCGGATGAGGTCTTGATGAATGGAGAGGCGCAAACGCGCCCTCGCTTGCGAGGCGGACGTTAACAAACATTTGCCTTTGACCTGATATGGCTTTCGCGACTAGAGTCCCCGCATCTTTGACGGGCCTCCACACCAGATATTGTGGAGTCGGACCCCGATCCACCCAATATGTTCGGCATGAAGGCGGCTGGCGTCAGCGCACTCATGATCGGCACCCCCTGACCACGAGAGAAAAAATCAAATGAGAAAACTAATTCGAAGTTGGCGAAGTGCATCGCTTGCGATCGCACTCGTATCGATTTCGCTTCTGGCTGGCCCTGCCATCGCGCAGACGACCACAGGGTCGATCTCAGGACTCGTCGCCGATGAGTCCGGCGGCGTCCTTCCTGGTGCCAGTATTCTGGCCGTCCACGTCCCCTCGGGCAGCCGCTATGAAGCGACCTCGCGCGCCGATGGCCACTACGCCATCCAGGGGGTGCGCGTCGGCGGGCCTTACAGCGTCACAGTGACGATGTCGGGCTTTCAGCCACGCGTGGCCAACAACGTCACCGTGAACCTGGGCGTCGCCGCCGACGTGAACGCAACCCTGAAGACGGCTTCCCTCACTGAGGAAGTGACCGTCACCGCCGAGACCGATGCAGTGTTCAGCTCCGCGCGCAGTGGCGCCGCGACCGCGATCAGCCGCGATGTCATCGCCACTCTCCCGACCCAGTCCGACCGCATCGACTCCTTCGTTCGTCTCTCGCCCCAGGCGAGCGGCAAGGACCTTTCCTTCGGCGGGTCCGACAATCGTCTGAACAACATCACGGTCGATGGTTCGTACTTCAACAACTCCTTCGGTCTGGGTGCAGCACCCGGCGATCGCACCGGCGTCGCTCCTATTTCAATGGCGGCCGTTGAGGAAATGCAGGTCAACGTTGCTCCCGTCGATGTGCGCCAGGGTCACTTCACGGGTGCCTCCGTGAACGCGGTCACCCGCAGCGGAACGAATTCGGTCAAGGGATCCGCGTACTGGTGGTTCCGCAACAACGACCTCGTCGGCAAGAAGCCGGGCGACAATGTCTTCAACCCGGGCACCTTCGACTTCCACAAGTACGGCGCCTACCTCTCGGGCCCTGTCATCAAGAACAAGCTCTTCTTCTTCCTGAGCTACGAAGATGACGCGACCACCCAGCCCGGCACCACGTTCAAGGCGAACACCGGCGGTCAGACCGTCGGCGGCAACACCACACGCGTCAACGCTTCCGACCTCGACACGCTCAGCACCTACTTGAAGACCAATTTCAAGTACGACACCGGCGGGTACCAGGACTACGACTTCTCCACTCCCTCGAAGCGCTACCTCGCGAAGCTGGACTACAACATCAATGACCGCAACAAGCTCGCCGTTCGCTTCAGCCGTCTCGATTCGAGCACCGATGTGCTTCTTTCCAACTCCTCGTCTCTCGGATTTGGAAACCGCCGCACCAGCACCCTTGGCCTCAACTTCGAGAACTCGAACTACAAGATCCTCGAGAACAATCGGTCGTTCATCGGAGAGTTGAACTCGACTCTGAGCAACAACAGCGCGAACTCCCTGATCGTCGGCTACAACAAGTCAGACGAGAGCCGCGGCTACAAGGGCGAGCTCTTCCCGATGGTCGACATCCTCAAAGAAGGCTCGGTCTACACGACGTTCGGCTTCGAACCCTTCACTCCGAACAACGAGCTTCGCTACAAGAGCTGGCAGTTCCAGGACAACTTCACCAAGTTCTTCAACAAGCACACGGTGACCGTCGGCGCATCCGCCGAGCGCTATGAGTCCGACAACGTCTTTTATTCCGGCAGCCAGGGCATCTACGTCTACAACTCCCTCGACGACTTCTACGCGGATGCCAACGGCTATCTCGCGAACCCGAACCGCACGAGCACGGCAAATCCGGCGCGCCGCTTCCAGGTTCGCTACCTCAACATCCCCGGACTTGACAAGCCCAGCCAGCCGCTTCAGGTCTGGTATGCCGGCATCTACGGCCAGGATGAGTATCAGGTCTCCCCGAACCTCAAGGTCTCGGCGGGAATCCGCGTCGACCGTCCCTCCTTCGCCGACACCGGGTTCCAGAACGCGGTGGCCGACGCCCTCACGTTCCGTGATGAAAATGGCAGCCCGGTCAAGTACCAGACGAAGAAACTGCCCGACGCAAACCTCCAGTGGTCGCCCCGCGTTGGCTTCAACTGGGATGTGAACGGCGCCCATACGACCCAGGTTCGCGGCACGTCCGGCGTCTTCTCGGGCCCTCCGCTCTATGTCTGGATCTCCAACCAGGTCGGCAACACCGGCGTTCTCACCGGCTTCCTCGACAGTTCGTCCAACGCGAACTTCCCCTTCAATCCGAGCCCGAATGCATACAAGCCAACCTCAGTAACCGGCGCACCCGCCGCGACGTATGAATTGGCGCTGACGGATCCAAAGTTCAAGTTCCCTCAGGTGTGGCGTTCCAACATCGCGGTCGACCGCAAGCTGCCCGGCAACATCACGGGCACCGCCGAGTTCATCTACAACCGTGACGTCAACGGCATCTACTACATCAACGCCAACCAGACCGCGCCGAACTCGTCCTTCACCGGCGCCGACAATCGGCCGCGCTGGACCTCCACGGCGGCGAACCGCATTTACTCGAACATCGCGGACGCAGTCGTCCTCAAGAACCAAAACGTCGGCCGCTCGTGGCATGGGTCGCTCGCTTTCGAGAAGACGTTCCGTTCGGGCTTCGCGAAGGTCGGATACAGCTACGGTGAGGCGAAGAACACAGTCGACGCCGGCTCGGTGGCGTTTGGTTCGTGGAGCGGCAACCCGCAGTCGAGCAACCCGAATACTCCCGGACTCGGCTACGGCTCGAACTCTCCCGGCACACGCTTCTTCGCCGCGGCGTCCTACAGCAAGGAGTACTTCAGCTTCGGAAAGACGACGGTCGGAATCTTCTGGCAGGGGATCCAGGGCAACGGCAGCTACACGGTCAGCGGCGATCTCAACAACGACGGAACGTCCAACAACGATCTGATCTACATCCAGAACAGCGCGACCGAGACGAACTTCGTGCCCTACACCTCGGGCGGCGTGACCTTCACGGCGGCGGCACAGCAGCAGGCCTGGGACGCCTACATCTCTCAGGACAAGTACCTCAGCAAGCATCGCGGTCAGTACGCGGTGCGTAACGCAGTGTTCCTCCCGATCGTCCGCCAAGCCGATCTGTCGATCGCCCAGGACATCTTCCGCAACATCAAGGGCAAGCGGAACGCCCTTCAGTTCCGCGCGGACATTCTGAACGTCGCCAACCTCATCAATCACAACTGGGGCGTTGGTGTGCGTTTCATCAGCGCGCAGCCGCTGACGATCGCGAGCGCCGCACAGGGCGGTGCGGTCAACGCGGCGGGCGCTCCCCAGTACACGCTCCGTTCGTTCAACGGCGCGCTCATGACGACGTCGTACCAGTCGACCGCGGCGATTGGCGACGTCTACCGGGTCCAGTTCGCACTCAAGTACAACTTCAACTAGGCAACGGCGCGCAAGCGCCGTTGCCGTATCCCGGCGCATGCCGGGATCCAGAGTGAACAGTTGCCGTATCCCGGCGCATGCCGGGATCCAGAGTGAACAGTTGCCGTATCCCGGCGCATGCCGGGATCCAGAGTGAATAGTTGCCGTGTCCCGGTGCACCCCCTTCGTTAGACCGGAGGGGGCAAGTGCCGGGATCCAGACTAGCTGAAGAATGCCGGCCGGGTGGGAGCAATCCCTCCGGCCTTTTTTCTTCGCTTCAGGCATTCGACCGCCGTTAACGCGGATTTGGCTTTGACCAGCGGGCGGCGCGGGCATAGAGTCAGTCCAGACTTTCTCGAACCGCCAGTTCCACACTGCCGTGCGCCGCGTCTCGGAATGGCCGGTCTTCTAAAGCACTTGGAACCCTCCCGATAGACAAACGCGGTTCGATATTCATTTCAAAAGACGACAAGCAATCAACAAAGGGGAATGGTCATGAAGAATTTTCTGAGGAACTGGCGGCGAGCGGCCCTCGCCACTGCGATCCTTTTCGGTATCAACGGCGGCGCGTCCGCCCAGGTCACGACCGGCGCCATCAATGGCGTGGTCACGGATGAATCGGGCGGCGTCCTGCCCGGCGCAAACATCACAGCAACCCACATCCCCACCGGCAGCCGGTACACGGCGGTTACCGGGACCGACGGTCGCTTCAACCTCCTCAATGTGAGGGTTGGCGGACCGTATACGGTGACCGTCGAAATGCCCGGCTTCAAGGGCGGATCCCGCACAAACTTGATGGTGGCCCTCGGTGCCGACGTCAGCGCGCCGTTCAGGCTCGCCGTTGCTTCGATGACTGAGACGGTGGAAGTCACCGCCGACGCCGGTGCGCTCATCAGCTCCACCCGCAGTGGCCCGGCCGCGAACATCGCGCAGGCGGCCATCGAGAACATGCCGACGGTGTCGCGTTCGATCACCGACATGGCGCGTCTCTCCCCGCACTTCACTCCCGTTGGGAACGGTGCAGGCGACGGCCCGGACGTGCTCTCCGTCGGCGGACGCAGTAGCCGTTACAACAACATCCAGATCGACGGCGCGAACAACAACGACCTATTCGCCCTCGCCTCCAACTCAGGCAACCCCGGCGGCGGCACGTCGACCCAGCCCATCAGCTTCGACGCGATCGCCGAGATCCAACTCGTGGTTGCCCCCTATGACGTTCGCCAGGGCGGCTTCTCCGGCGGCGGCATCAACGCGGTCACCCGCAGCGGAACCAACCAGTTCCACGGCACCGCACTTTATGAGTTCCGCAACCAAAAGTTCGTGGGCGACAGCGCCACCACCTTCAGCTCCAACACCGGCCAGAAGATCGCCGATCCGCGCGCGATCAGCAACTTCAGCGAGAAGCAGGCGACCTTCAGCATCGGCGGCCCGATCGTGAAGGACAAGGCGTTCTTCTTCATAAACGGCGACCTCAGCCGCAACGAAACTCCAACGGGCTTCTCGGCCGACGGTTCGTCGGGCGTGACCTACAAGGTTCCGAAGGTTGAACTGGATCGTTTTCTCAGCATTCTGAAGACCACGTATGGCTACGATCCCTCGGCCGGCGGGAATCCGCTGGGTGAATACGTGCGCAATACAACGAGCAACAAGATCTTCGCCCGCCTCGACTTCAACCTGTCCGACAAGCACCGTCTCACCGTTCGCAACAACTACACCAAGCCAAAGACGGACGTGGGTTTTCCGAGCGCTTCGAACTTCAAGACTCCGGACAACTACTACCAGATCAACAACCGCTCAAACTCCACGGTTGCTCAGCTCAACAGCAACTTCGGCAAGGGCGTCAACGAACTGCGCCTCAGCTACCAGCTGATCCGCGATATCCGTGACGGCCAGGGCGCGTTCCCGTCCATCAGCGTCGACCTGACCCCGAGCGTCTGCGGGTCCTCCCGTTGCTTCGTGAGCGCCGGCCGAGAGTCGTTCTCCGGCGCAAATGAGCTGTATCAGACGGTCATCGAGCTGACCGACGACTACACCTTC
Organism: Vicinamibacteria bacterium; assembly: GCA_039932395.1. Lineage (GTDB taxonomy): Bacteria > Acidobacteriota > Vicinamibacteria > Fen-336 > JAGNNV01 > JAGNNV01. The sequence continues at coordinate 7,043 of JBDTQB010000243.1, forward strand.
CACAAGG
>JBDTQB010000244.1:0-7001 GCA_039932395.1 Vicinamibacteria bacterium
TGCTCGGAGTGGAGCAGAAGGCGTGGTTCATCGATCGATTGAAGTCGTCCCGCGCGACCTGGAAGGTGTGGGGCAATTCGCAAGGGTCGCTCGATGGGAGAGCTGATCCGCAGAACCTTCCGGAAGGCCTGACGAAAAAGTGGCCCGGTTCGACCTACGCTTGCTTCGGCGGCGTTGGTGACTGGGGCACCGCATACACCGAGCGGGGCGAAATCTATGACGCGATCAAAGACGCGGGCGTCACTGGATTCCTCACTGTCTCAGGTGATCGTCACAGTTTCTGGGCCGGCCTTTCCGCGAAAACGTTGCCGCCGAAAGCATTTGAGCCGATAGGCGCCGCGTTCATCGGCGGTTCAATCTGCTCGCCGGGTTTGGTGGAATCGTACGAGCATCGCTTCCCGAAAGACCATCCGCTGCGTGCGCTCTACCTGCCCGAGGTGGGCGGAAAGTTACAGCCGGCCGTGAATATGCTGCTGCATCACGGCGTTCGCTCGTGTCTCGAGTACGCGCGCACAGGAGACGCGGCCGCGGCGCGTCGTCTGTCAAATCCCGATCTCGCGCCGCACCTTCGTTTCATCGACATGGCCGGTCACGGTTACGCGACGTTGAAGTTGACGAGCAGCGCCGCGGAGTGCGAGTTCGTCTGCATTCCGCGTCCTTCCGAAGACACCGATGCGAAGGACGGCGGTCCGATTCGTTACCGGGTGGTCCATCGGGTGCCGCTCTGGAAAGCGGGGGAGAAGCCGCAGATCGAACAGCGGGTGGTCGAAGGCGACGCCGCGCTTTCGATCTAGTAAGTCGGTCTGTTCGCGGCTGCGATGAAAGGTCACGCGCACGCGCCGAGCGGCCTTAGCCGCGCGGCCGCTTCCACCAAGCGACGAGGCGGCCCCAAGCGACCATGATGCCGACCACGAGCATCAGAATGGCGACACGGGTTTCGGCCGACAATGACGACCATCATACCGCGGGTCCTTTTTTCGCGGGCCTTCTACCAGGCCGCCTCGTGCGCTGGTCTCTGATCTGGCTGGTTCTCGTGGTCAGATCGGTGGCATCCGCGCTGAAGAGAGACGACGAGCAGCGACGCTTGCATGCTTACCGCGCGCGCTCGCAGAAGGAGGCTTCCGAGCCGCCGGGCCCGCGGAAGCTCACGGTGGGGTTTCCGTGGGGTTCGTAATAGATGGTGGTGAAGCCTTTGGGCATGGAGTCCGCGAGATAGCCGGTGAAGCGGATGGCCTTGCTGCCCGGGTCGAAGGCGAAGGTCCCAACGCTGTTGTCCGAGGCGGTATAGCGAGAGGGGCCGGTCACCGTGAAGTTCAGGAGCATGCGGGGTCTGCCCCAGGCCCAGCATTCATAGGAGCCGAGCGCCACCGAGGCCGACGCGCCCTGCTGAGGCTGAGGCGCCGGAGCGCTCCGGGGGGTGGCGGCGGGGGTGGCTGGCGCTGGAGACGGCGCGGGTGCTGCCGTTGGAGCCGACTTTGGTTGAGGGGGCTTCTCTCTCGCCACGGGCGCCACGGGAGGTGCGGGGAGAAGGATCCCTCCGCCTGCCGACCCTTTTGGCAACCCCTGGGCACCGCCGCCAGGCCGGATCCATTTCGCCGGCACGCTCATCTCGGAGCCCGCGTCGCACTTGACGCGGTAGGTTTGCTGGCTATCCGGGCCACTTACCACCACGCAGTCCCGCCAGTTCCCGCTCATCTGGGAGGGCGAGGCTTGGACGGGCGTGCCCGCGCGATAGGTGATCTGCGCACTCGCCTCGCGCGCGCCGGACAACGCAAGCAAGGTGATGATGGACGTGGCGACGAACGTCTGAACTCGGGCTGCGGAACGCATCAATGCCTCCTCGGCCAAGGGAATCCTTCCTTATATCGCACTCCGGGGCCCTTTCGACCTGCGACACCGCGAACGCGGTAGTCACGCCACCAGAATAACGACGCCGTATCATGCGATCGTCGACAGAACACGGTGATCAGCGGCATGAGACATTGAGCTCCAATCGATTTCCGCACGGCTCCGGCCGCCACGGCCACACTTCACCCCTGAGCGCCGTAGTGATGGCCATCGTCATCGCGATGACTTTGAGCGCCGATGCGTCGGTTGCCCAAGCCGTCCAGACTCCCATGCCTGAGTCCTCTCGCGGCTCCGCCGACCAAGACAAGACCATTGTGTACGGCGGAACGTCGGTCTTTCGCCCATTCGACTTCCTTGACGAAGCCGGAAAGCCGCAAGGTTTCAACGTAGAACTGGTCCGCGCTCTGGCCCGGGTCGCGGGATATCGGGTCGAAGTGCGGCTTGGCGACTGGGACAAGACTCTGGAGGGCGTACGCTCCCATGAAGTCGATCTGGTGATGCTGGCCTACACCGAGGAACGCACGAAGACCTACGACTTCCTCGACGAATTCTGGACTGTCCGGCACTCGATTCTGTTTCTCCCCGGCCGTGCTTCCTATCCGAACGTCCTTCTGGATCTCAAGAAAGAAACCGTCGCGGTGTCGGGCGAGGCGGTGAGCCTGCAGCTCCTGCGCGCTCTCCCGGAGGCTCTGCGTCCCACGCTTATCGCGGCAAGGAACAACGCCGAGGCGATCAAGATCCTGGAGAGAGGCGACGCGACCGCGGTCACGGGGAACGCTCTGGTGTTGCAGACCGAGCTTTCGCGGATGGGAATCCACGATCTCCACGAAGTCATTGCCTCGGCTTCGTCCTATCGACTGGCCACCGGCAAGGGGCGCGAGGCGGAAATGGCATGGGTTGGGCCAGCTCTCCAGAAGCTGCGAGAGAGCGGAGAGTTCAGCGCTCTGGTGGAGAAACATCTCGCCGAGCCGCGTCCGGGCAGAACGTTTCGCGATCGGCTTGAAGACGCCGCGCTGATCGTCCTGATGCTGAGCCTTCCTTTCGTGCTGGTGCTTGCCTGGAATCGAAGTCTGCGGCGTGAAGTCGAGTCTCGAACCACGCAGATCCGCGCCGTCGGGGTAGAGAAAGACCGGCTGGCGAAGTCGCTGGCGGAATCCTTGGACCAGGTTCAGGAGGCCAACCAGCAACTCGAACTCAAGAACGCGGAACTCGAGCGCTTCACCTTCACCGTGTCGCACGACCTCCGAAGCCCGCTCATCACCATCCGCGGCTATCTTGGACATCTCGAAGAAAGCGCGGTGGCAGGCAATCTCGAACTGTTCCGACAAGATGCGGCGCGCATCAATCGCGCCGCCAGCCGAATGGAAGCGCTTCTTCGGGACCTCCTGGCGCTGTCACGCGTCGGGCGGGTGTTGAGCCCTGATCAGGACGTGAGGATGAGTGAGCTCGCGCGTGACACGGCGGAGTTGCTCCACGGGATGCTGTCCGAAAGACATGTTCAGGTGGAAATTCAGGAGGATCTGCCCGTGGTGCGTGGCGACCGCCAGCGGCTCGCCGAAGTCTTTCAGAATCTCATTGAAAACGCAGCCAAGTTCACGGCCGGCCAAACTGACCCGCGGATCTGGATCGGTGCCCGAAAGGATGCCGAAGTCACCGTGTTCACCGTCCGAGACAACGGAACCGGCATCGATCCGCAGCATCACGACCGGGTCTTCAAGCTCTTCGAAAAGCTCACAACCGAAACCGAGGGGACCGGTCTGGGTCTGGCCCTGGTCCGACGCATCGTGGAAGCGCATGGAGGCCGAGTGTGGGTTGAGTCGGATGGTCTGGGCAAAGGCTCGACCTTCTGTTTTACCCTGCGGCTCGCGGATTCTGTATCTGCTGCTCCTTAGTCAGTGGTGTATTCGCTCAGTGCTTCGTCTGCCAGGGAAGCAAGGGTGTCCTGATGCGCCTCGTGTCAGCGGACGATTGCGGCGCGCCAGTTCTGTACCACCGTCAACGTCCCTTGACCCTTGTGCTCCGGGACAATGGCCAGGAATGTCTTGCGGTCCGGCGCCGCGTCGATCCAGATGACGTTCGGTGGAAGATTTCCGAGCTTCTTTGGCTGGCCGACGCGGAGTGTGGGCCCAAGCGCCACATCCACGCTCCATAGGCTCGCGAAGCGGTCGTCGACGAAATACATCGTTCGTCCGTCTTTCGTCCACCACGCGATGGAGCCACCCTCACGTGAGATCTGCACTTTGTTGCCGGGAGTCGGAAAGGACTGCGCGAACACCTCGAAGCGCCCGGTGTCTTCCGACATGTAGGCGATCCATCGGCCGTCCGGCGAGAACGGACCCGCGTTGTCTCTCACGGGGCCGCGCACATGCAGCTTCAGCTCGCCCTGCCCGGTTGCGTTGAGGATCCAGACGTTCTGAGCCGTGTCCTGATCGAGCTGAGTCAACGTGATCCATTTGCCGTCGGGGGACCACGAGGCGGCGTTTTTGAACTGCACTTCCGATTTGTACAACGGCGTCTCGGGCGCGGCGTCGCCGACGTTCCTCGAGTAGATGTAGAAGGGACCGTCTCGATCGCTCGAAAAGACGATCCGCGTACCATCCGGCGACCAGACCGGAGAAGAGTTGAGGCCATGACCGGTGGAAAACGGCGCCGCGCCGCCGCGTGCGACGTCAGCAAGCCAGACGCCCGATTCGGAGGGCGACGTGGCGCGCGTGAGTGCGGCAGTCTTGCCGTCGGGCGAGAGCATGACCCCGGAATAATGACCGGGAGGAACATCCAGCCTTCCAACGACCTGACCCGTGGTGTCCACCCAGACCGGGGTCGTGTTGACCGAAGGCGGGGCGAAATAAACGAGAGATCCAGTTTGGGAAAGCGATGCCGACGGTCCAGCGGTGAAGGAGAAAGCGGGATCGAGAATGGCACCCGGCTCATCGCCCAGGGCGATAGGGTCGCCGCTCAACTTACGCGTGCCGGCGTCGAAGGCCTGTACTGCAAGCACGCCTTGACGAGAAGACACCAGCCATCCCGGTTCCCCATACACCGGCGCGTTGTCCATGGCTCCGATCAACTCACGTGAATCGTCTTTCAAGGAGCCGGCGAAAATGTCGAAGCGGCCGTTCTTTCCGGGGAGCGTTGCGTAAAGAAAGTGTTCGTCATCCGGAAGCAGGGTTGGAAAGCGATGGGACACTTCCTTGCGGGCAGGGTCGAGTTTGGTGATGGCGACCGGAGAGCCGCCGGTCGCGGGAATCTTGAAGAGCGTCCCACTGGCATCGGGCGCGAACAGGATCGTGTTGTCGCGGGTCCAGGCGCCGCCGCGTCCGCCCGAGACGTCGCACAGAACCTCCGCGCGTCCTCCGGTTGCCGCGATGGTCTTGAGCTTCGTGCTGGTGAAGAAGGCGATGCGTTTCGAATCGGGCGACCAGAAGGGAAGCGAGGCGCCGTCCGTGCCTTCGAGCTGCGTCGACGTCATCGTGTCGAGAGAACGGACCCACAGCTGCAAGTCCGACTGGTTGACGCCACCGACCACGAACGCCAGCTTCGTTCCATCCGGTGAGATCGCCACGGTCACCGAATCCGGGTAGATGTCGAGGCCGCCGGGCGGGAGAACGGAAAGGCGGGAGAGGGGCAGGGAGGGCTTCGACCTCGAACCCTTCGAGACGATGAGCACGACGCCGACGGTGACAACGAGGGCTGTGACAACGCGGCCAAGCCACGATTTCCACGAGGACCGCGGGGCTTGGGTGATGATGGTGGTGGGCGCTGTGGCAACGGCGGGCTCGTTGTCGTCGAGATCGAAACGCGCGTCGCTGATGTCGTGAAGGCGCTTCTTCGGATCGCGTTCGAGACAGCGCCTGAGGAGACGTTGGACACCGCGCGGCGTTTCCGCGGGAAGCAATTTCCAGTCGACGTCCTGGCGCAGAACGGCGGCAAGCGTGTCGCTCAACGTTTCCCCAGCGAAGAGCCGCGCGCCGGTAAGCATTTCGAAGAGCACGACACCGAACGCCCAGATGTCCGCGCGCTTGTCGACCGGTTTGCCTCGCGCCTGTTCGGGAGACATGTAGGCCGCGGTGCCGAGAATCATTCCGGCTTCCGTCGCGTGACGCGAGATGGTTGGCGAGTGCGAGAGCTGGGCGGAGCCGCTGTTCATGCCACTCTCGTTGTCGAGCGCCTTCGCGAGACCGAAGTCGAGAATCTTCACTTTGCCGTCGGTGGCCAGCTTGATGTTTCCGGGCTTCAGGTCGCGATGAATGATCCCCTTCTCGTGCGCCGCTTCAAGACCACTCGCGATCTCGCGCGCGATCGAGGTCGCGTCGTCGATGGGCAGGGCGCCACGTCCGAGCCGTTCTGAGAGATCTTCGCCGGCGACGAGTTCGAGGATGAGGGCGATGACCGGGCCGGACTCCCCTGAGCCTGCTTGCGCTGAGTCCTGTCGAAGCGTCGAAGGGTCGCTCTCCTCCAACCCGTAGATCGCCGCGATGTTCGGGTGATTGAGCGACGCGAGAACCTGCGCCTCACGCTTGAAACGCGTGACCCGGTCCTGATCCTGTGCGAAGGCCGCGGGCAAAACCTTGATCGCCACGTCGCGCCCGAGCCGCGTGTCGCGCGCGCGAAAGACTTCGCCCATGCCTCCGGCGCCGATGGACGCCCCAATCTCATACGGCCCGAGGCGCGACCCTGTCTTCAAGCTCATTGGAAGGGCGCAGTCTATTAGCAGCCGATCCGTGGCCAGCTCGCCCCTAAGAAGTTCGTACCCACGTCGGGTTCTTTCTCACTCTTCCGTCATCAGGGCGTCGAGCTCGCGCCTCAAAACGGTGAGGTTCGTTTCGACGATGCCCCAAACCAGTTCATCGGCAACCGAGGCATAGCCGTGAATGAGACGGTTTCGGAACGCGATGATCCGTCGCGCGTCTGTGATTCTGGCCTGAAGATCAGGCGCGAGCCTTAGAAATCCGATGAGCGCTTCGCCGACGATCTCGAATTGGCGCTCGACCGCCGACTTGAGCATCCGATCATGCTGGTAGTCGGTAAATGTCTTGTTCGAAACGAACTGCGTGATGAGGTCGCACGCTTCGACCGCGTCGAAGAGATACTTGCGAACCTCAGGCGGCTTCAAAGAGAAGAACCTTCTTGCTCTCGACATCCTGCTTGAAGAA
>JBDTQB010000245.1:0-7000 GCA_039932395.1 Vicinamibacteria bacterium
GTGACGCTTGGGCAGATCATCCAGCGTTCCGAGAATCCTCGATTGGTCTACGAACTTCGTCCGCGTCTGGACGTGCGTTTTGCTAACGGCCATCTCACCACGTCCGACGCGGGCTATCGCGGCGGCGACGCGGTGATCCCGAAACCAGTCGGGCGCTACCGGATCGTCGGCATTGGCGACTCGTACATGTTCGGGCAGGGCGTGTCCGACGAGGAGACGTATCTCTCGCGACTTCCTGCAGCGTTCACGGCGATCACCGCGATCGATGCCGGGCGCAGGATCGACACCGTGAATCTGGCGGCGCCGGGCTACAACACGGTGATGGAAGTGGAGTCGTTGAAAGAGCGTTGGGCGGCGCTTGATGGCGACCTGATCCTCATCGAAATCGTCGGCAATGATCTTGATCTTCCGAACTTCCTCTGGAAAACGGTGGATCCGTGGACGCTACGCCGATCGTTCCTGCTGGACTTCGTTCGACAACGACTCTCCCCTGTCGTGCGCGATGAAAACAACGTCGCGGGTTTGTCGGAAGCGCCTCTGTCGTCCTCAGCCGGCCACGAGACATTTTCGAGAGATGCGGAGCATGTCCCGCCGGAGTACGCGTCCATGGTGGGGCTCGCGTCTTTCGAAACCGCATTGCGGGATCTCGCGCGTTTCGCCGTCGATCGGAAGGTTCCGGTCCTGGCCGTGACGCATGGCGTCTGGTTTGAGGCCGACATGCTGCGCGCGCTCGATACAAATCACATTCCGGTGCTGGTTCTTCGCTCCGCTCTGAGGCGTCGGGCGAAGGCTCTCGGCGCTCCCGACTATCCGCGTTCGCCTTTGGCCACCTCCCCCAATGATCTTCATCCTTCGGCGGCCGGCCACCTGGCGATCGCCGATGAGTTGGCGGAATGGATCCCGCACAACGTCGTGCTCGGATCGTCGCATTGATTTTGCCGCGCGTGTTTCAACTCCGCGGTTAGCATCCGAGGCCCATGGGTGCAGCCCTCGACGACGTCACGCTAAATCTCGACTCGGGAGCCAGGTCGGGCCTGTCGATCATCCTCGCGATGATGATGTTCAGTGTCGGCCTGGGGCTGACCCTGAACGATTTTCGTCGCGTCCTTCGCAGTCCGGGGGTGATCGTGTACGGCACGGTGGTTCAGGTCGTCGCTCTCCCCGCGATCACGTTCCTGCTGACCTTCGTCATCGCGCCAACCGCCAGCATCGCGCTCGGGATGATGGTCGTCGCCGCCTGTCCCGGCGGAAACGCGTCGAACGTTCTCACTCAGGCGGCCCGCGGCTACGCGGCACTGTCGGTCTCGCTCACCGCTCTCGCGAGTTCTCTCGCCGTTCTGACCACGCCCTTCAATATCGTGTTCTGGGCCGGACTCCAGCCGCGCACCGCGCATCTTCTGACCGCCATCGGTCTGGATCGCGGAGCCTTTCTGTCAGAGACCGCGCTCACCCTTGGCCTTCCTCTGGCGTCAGGAATTCTTCTCGCGGAGAAAGGGAAGGCGCTGGCCTCCCGGATTCGAAAGCCGCTCCACGCTCTCTCGCTGGCCGCTCTCGGAGTCTTCATCATCGGCGCGCTGATGACCAACGGGCGCGTGCTCGCGGCCACCGGCGTGATGATCGTTCCCGTTCTGATCGTTCAAGACGCGATGGCTCTGGCGCTTGGATACACCGCGGCGCGACTCGCAAAACTGCCGGATACCGCGCGGCGCGCCTTCACCTTCGAGACAGGCATCCGGAACTCCGGTCTGGGTCTGGTGATTCTTCTCGGCCAGTTCAAGGGGCTCGGAGGCGCGGCGCTGATCACCGCGGGCTGGGGCGTCTGGCATCTCATCTCCGGCGGAGCGCTCGCGGCCTGGTGGTCTCAAAAGCCACCGCTTCCGTCCGAATCAAACCCATCCGCCGCATCGCCGGCGTAAGGAGTCCTCATGACCTGGGATCTGAAAATTGTTGGTGGACGCATCGTCGATGGGACCGGTGCGCTCGCCTACGAAGGAGACGTCGCCATCGAGAATGGCCGTATCGTCGGAGTGGGTCGATGCGAGGGCTCGGCGAAGGAGACGCTCGACGCGGATGGGGCCATCGTCACGCCGGGATTCGTCGATCTCCACACGCACTACGACGGCCAGGCCACGTGGGATGCGGACATGCTGCCTTCCGCGCAACACGGAGTGACCACCGCGATCATGGGCAACTGTGGCGTGGGCTTCGCGCCAGTCCACGATCACGATCACGCGCGTCTCATCCGGCTGATGGAAGGCGTGGAAGACATTCCAGGCGCGGCGCTTTCGGAAGGATTGAAATGGGGATGGCGGAGCTTTCCCGACTATCTCGACGCGCTCGACGCGACTCCGCGCAGCATTGACATCGGCGCGCAGCTTCCCCACGATGCCCTGCGTCTTTTCGTCATGGGCGATCGCGGAGCCGCGCAGGAGCCCGCGACGGCCGAAGACATCACCGCCATGCGCGACCTCTGTCGGGAGGCTCTGGAGGCGGGTGCGGTGGGGTTCTCGACGGGGCGCACGGACAATCATCGGACCGCTGAGGGCAAGTGGACGCCGTCGTCTGAGTCCACGGCGACGGAGCTTCAAGGCATCGCGTCGGCGTTTGATGGCCTCGGTCATGGCGTGATTCAGGCGGTGTCTGACTTCGACATGCTGCGCGATCCGACGCGGTTCGATGCCGAATTCGATGTCCTCGAAGCGATGGCGTCGGCGGCAGGTGGACGTCCCATGTCCATTTCGCTCATGGAGCGTGATCAGGCGCCGAACCAGTGGCGTCGGATTCTTCAGCGCGCCGAGGCCGCGACCGCCAAAGGCATTCCGATTCAGGTTCAGGTCGCAGCGCGTCCAATCGGCCTGCTCCTCGGGCTCGACGCAACCTTCCATCCCTTTATGGGCTTTCCTACGTACAAGGCTCTGGCACACCTGCCGCTGGAGGAACGCGCTCGGCGTCTCGGCGAACCCGAGATCAAAGCGCGGCTCCTGTCTGAGACGTCGGATCGGGTGGCGGGCGATGGTTCGGCCATTCCACCACTTGCAGACCTGTTGCTCGCGCAGGTCGAAATGCTGAGTGCGCGCTTGTTTCCGCTTGGCGCCGTGCCCGACTACGAACCGCTTCCCCAGACATCGCTTCGAGCACGTGCGACCGCGCAAAATATCCCAGCACTTCAAGCGATCCTGGAAGCTCTCCTCGAAGATGAAGGCCGCGCTCTTCTCTACTTCCCGCTCTTCAACTACCAGGGCGGAAGCCTTGATCACCTGCTTGAGATGATGGAGCACCCGCTCGCTCTTTCTGGCCTGGGCGACGGGGGCGCCCACGTCGGGACCACCTGCGACGCAAGCTTCCCGACGACGATGCTCGTTCACTGGGTGCGAGATCGGGAGCGCGGTCCGAGGCTTCCGCTGGAGCCGGTGGTCAACATGCTGACCAAGCGGAACGCGGCCTTCATCGGCCTGCCGGATCGCGGCGAAATCGCGATCGGACGAAAGGCCGACATCAACGTGATTGACCTGTCCCAGCTTTCTCTGGCCTCGCCGCGGCTAGTGCGTGACCTCCCCGCGGGAGGCAAGCGCTTTCTCCAGCCCGCGAAGGGCTATCGGGCCACGGTCGTTTCGGGCAAGGTCACCCTGAAGGACGACGCCCTGACCGGCGTTCGGCCGGGCCACGTCGTACGGGCCGGCCACTGAAGCGAGCATCGGAAAGGTTTCAGGACCACGGAACCTGCGGCCGCATTTGCACGTCAAACCCTGCAAGGAGTCGCTCATGTCACGAATGATTCAGGACCTTCGGCTCGCGGCGCGCGGCCTGCGGCGCAAGCGTTTTGTCGCGACTCTCGCGATCATCGCTTTCGCGCTTGGCATCGGGGTCACCACCGCGGTCTTCAGCATCTTCAACAGCGTCATCCTGAAGCCACTTCCCTATCCGGAGCCGGAGCGCCTGGTGGCGGTCTACGACGTCCAGCCTGCCTGCAGCACCTGCCCCGCCTCCTTCCCAAAGTTCCATGACTGGAAGTCGCGCAATACCGTTTTCGAGTCGATAGCCGGATCGAGCCAACGCAGCATGGTTCTGACCGGCGACGGTTCACCGGAGCGGATCTCCATCTTCGCCACGACCGCCTCCCTGGTCGACGTGCTGGGCGTGAAGCCACGCCTCGGGCGCTGGTACTCGGAGGAGGAAGATCAATCCGGCGGGCCGAAGGTCATCGTGCTCGCGCATCCGTTCTGGAACGCCCGGTTCCACGCCGACCCGAACGTGGTGGGCAAGACGATGCGTCTCAACGACGAACCCTACGAAGTCATCGGGGTGATGCCGGAAGGCTTCGCCCACCGCAACGGCGAAGCGTTCGTACCGCTTCAACTGAAGCTTGATCCCGCAACCCGGGGAAGCCACTTCATGGCGACCTACGCGCGGCTCAAGCCGGGCGTCACACCTGAGCAGGCCGCGGTTTCCATGCACGCTCTTGGCGTCACACTGGCGAAGGAATTCGGCCACAATCACGGCATCGACGTCCGCTCCTACTACGAGGTCATCGTGGGAAATGTCCGCAAACCACTAAAGGTTCTGCTCGGCGCGGTCTTCCTGGTCTTACTCATCGCCTGTTCCAACGTAGCGAATCTCCTGCTCGCCGCTGGACTCGCCAGAAAGCGCGAACTCGCGATTCGACTCGCGCTGGGGGCAGGCCGCGTCGAACTTGCCCGTCTTCTGGTCGCGGAGAGTGTCGTTCTCGCGGGGATCGGCGGAGTACTCGGCTTGATCCTGGCGCAGTGGGCCGTTCAGGTCTTTGTGGTCATGGCGGGGAATCAACTCCCGCGCGCCGGCACGATCCATCTCGATGCCCGGGTGGTTGGGTTCTCGCTGCTGACGTCCGTCGCGGTCGGCGTCTTTTGTGGTTTGTGGCCTCTGTTCCGCATGCGCTTGGGCGAACTCGCGGCGTCCGTCCGCGAAGGCGACACGCGCACCAGCAGCGGCGCCAGCAGCCGTTTCGGCAACGGGCTTGTGGTCGCTGAAATCGCGGTGGCCTTCGCTCTCCTTGTGGGTGCGGGGCTGCTGGTGAAGAACCTGACCATGCTGCAAAACCGCGAAGCCGGCATTCGAACGGACGGCGTCATCGCGTTCGATCTCTCCCCCGCCGGACCCAGATACGAGTCCGACGATCAGATCGTCGCGTTCTACCGCGAGGTTCAGCAACGCCTCGCCGCGATCCCCGGCGTCGAGCAGGCTGGGTTGACCAGTCACCTTCCCATGTACGCCTACGGAATGAACGGGGAGATGAACATCGACGGCAAAGTTTCGTGGGGACCGAATGACGCTCCGCTCGTGGAGTATCGGTTCATCTACGGTCCGTATTTCAAGGGACTTGATATCCCCATCCTCAAAGGCCGTGGCCTGGATGACCGCGACGGAAAAGGAACGAAGACCGTCGTCATCAACAAGGCGATGGCCGAGAAGTTCTGGCCCGGACAGGAAGCCCTCGGACGACGATTCGGCCAGGGTACGGATCAAAAGAAGTGGTACGAGGTTGTGGGCGTGAGCGGCAACATCCGTTCCTTCGGCCTCGCATCGACCACGCCGTTTGAGTTCTATCAGACGATCGAACAGAACCCATTCCTTGCGATGACGGCGGTGCTTCACACGTCGAATGGCCGGCCTGAGTCCTTGATCCCTGCGGCCCGTCAGATCGTAGCGTCGATTGATCCTTCAATCGCGATCACCTCGGTTCAGACCATGGATTCCGTCGTGGCCGCATCCGTCGGACAACCTCGTCTCCTGACCGCGCTGTCCAGCCTCTTCGGAACCGTCGCCGGTCTACTCGCCATGGTCGGCGTCTACGGAGTGATGGCCTACAACGTCCGAAGACAACGGCAGGAGTTCGGAATTCGACTGGCTCTGGGCGCGGGCGCGTCCGACATCCGCAAGATCGTGTTGAGTCGCGGGATTCGGCTGACCGGAAGCGGAGTGGCCCTCGGCATTCTTGGCTCCCTCGGCCTGACCCAGTTCCTCGCGTCGATGCTGAATGACGTGACTCCGACTGATCCTCTGGTCTTCGCCTCGATCGCAAGCGGCGTTCTTCTGGTCAGTTCGATGGCTTCTCTGCTTCCTGCCCAACAGGCGAGCCGGGTCGATCCCGTCGTGGTCCTACGAGACCTCTAACGGACGACCAGCGTCTCAGGGAACTGCGCGCCAAGCGGCGTTGGCGGCTGAGGTTCTCTACCCATCGCGGCACCGGCGGAAGACCTTCGTAAACCGATATAAGTTATCGAGTTAGAGAGGGGCAACCGACAGGCCGGGCCGAATACTAGACTTTTTAGTATAGATTGGCTACAATCGCTGCGAGTCAACTGATGAGCGATACCTCCCAGCCCCAGACACAGACCGAATCCAACCGGATTCTGGCCGACCTGACCAGCGCGGAATACGTGGCGGGCTTCGTGACCGACATCGATTCGGACACGATCGAGCCCGGCCTCTCCGAAGACGTCGTTCGGTTCATCTCCGCCAAGAAGGGCGAGCCCGAATGGCTGCTCGACTTCCGTCTCAAGGCCTTTCGCCATTGGAAGACCATGCCGGTTCCGCAGTGGGCTCGGGTGCACTATCCGCCCATCGATTTCCAATCGATCGTTTACTACTCGGCGCCGAAGCAGAAGAAGGATGGGCCGAAGTCCCTGGACGAAGTCGATCCAAAGCTCCTTGAGACCTACGAGAAGCTCGGCGTTCCTCTCCATGAGCGCGCGGCTCTCGCCGGCGTAGCCGTCGATGCCGTCTTCGACTCTGTTTCGGTCGCCACGACCTTTAAGCACAAGCTCCACGAAGTCGGCGTGATTTTCGGTTCATTTTCCGAAGCAGTCCGCGAGCATCCCGAGTTGGTCAAGAAGTACCTCGGATCCGTGGTTCCCTACTCCGACAACTTCTACGCAGCACTCAACTCCGCGGTGTTCTCGGACGGTTCGTTCTGCTACATCCCCAAGGGCGTGAAGTGCCCGATGGAGCTGTCGACCTACTT
>JBDTQB010000246.1:0-6946 GCA_039932395.1 Vicinamibacteria bacterium
GCCGGCTTCATCTGCGACATCTGCTGTCGCATCTGGTCCATCTGCGAGGCCGTGAACATCACAGTTCCCGCGCCATCTGCCTTGGGGGTGGTGGTGGCGGGAGGTGGGGGCGGAGGCGCGGCAGGCGGCGCGGTCGACGTCTGCTGCATCGAGGCGACCTGGGCGGGCGTGAACATCACGGTGCCACTGCTCTCAGGAACTGCCGCAGGCGGAACGGTCCTGGGTGTGGCTGAGGTGGCGGAAACGACCGGGGCGGCCGGACGCGCGCCCGGAGTGCGGGGCACGAACGAAAGCAAGTCGGTGGTTTTCGCGGCGAAGCGCACGAGCGAATCGATGAAGGCTGCCTGTGCGTCGCTCATGGGCGCGGTGGTATCGCAATAAAGAACCGCGGCCAGCTTGTCACGCAGGACCATGGGCGCCACGATCGCCGACCCGCCGAGCGTGCCGAGGCGGGCCATGGCATCACCGGTCTGCCCGGTAGAACGCGGGTCAAACAGCAAGGGAACGCGATCGGCCTGAATGGTTTTGAAAATCGTGTCGTTGGCGAGGGGAATTTGGAGCGCCTTGACCGCGTCGTTCGAGGTGAATCCCTTGGCGTACCAGCCAACCGCATTCGTGCCCTTGATGATGAACATCGCGACCCGGTCCGTCTGCTTGGCGCTCTCGTTGACGAGGCTCGTCAGGACTTCGCCCAGGCTCGCTCCGGTATCGACTTCGGCCATGGCGGAGAGCAACACGGCGATGCTCGGACCAGACTCGACCACCGGGGCCGGAGCAGCCGGGGCAACCGGCGCGGGAGCGGCCACGGGATTGGCGGCGAACACCTCGCCGATGGCGCCTTCGATGGCGCTCTCGTCGATTTTTTCGTCGTAGCGGGCGACGTTCTCCTGCAAATCGTCGAGCGCCCCCACCAAGGCGGCCTGGTGCTCCACGATGCGCTTCTGAATTTCCACCACCCAGCCCGCCATCTGCTGGCTCACCAGGGAGAGGGTTCTGGCTTTGAGTTCGTCTTCGAGTGCCATGACGTCCTTTAATGAATGGAATGACGACGAGGGGCTCTCCAAAAACCGGAGGAAAGTCCCGTCCAGATAGAGATTATCTTGAGCGGCCCCTAAAACACCAAGGCCGCCAAAAAAACCAAGCGGCGTTTTGACCGCAGGGGTCAGACCAGTTCGATGGCGAGGGCGACACCGTTGCCGCCGCCGAGGCAGAGGGCGGCGATCCCGCGCTTCAACTTCCGAGCTTTCAAGGCGTAGATCAGGGTCGTGAGAACGCGCGAACCCGAGGAGCCGATCGCATGTCCAAGCGCCACCGCACCACCGTTCACGTTCACTTTATTGAGGTCGAGACCCAGTTCCTTGGACACTCCCAGAGCCTGAACCGCGAAGGCTTCGTTCAGCTCGAACAGGTCGACATCCGCAAGTTTCCAGTCGATCTTCTTAAGCAGGGTCTGCACCGCTTCGACCGGGGCCATCATGACCAGCGAAGGCTCAATGCCCGCGGTCGCTTGACCGACGATGCGGGCCAGAGGCTTGAGGCCTTGAGCCGTGGCCACGTCTTCGGCCATCACCACCAGCGCGGAAGCACCATCATTCACGCCGGGAGCGTTGCCGGCGGTCACCGTTCCGCCTTCCTTGAAGGCGGGCTTGAGTCTGGAAAGAGTCTCGATGGAAGTGTCGGCGCGCGGCGACTCGTCATGCTCGACGACGAGGGCGGGCCCTTTCTTCTGAGGGATCTCGACCTTGAGGATCTCGTCCTTGAAGGCGCCCGACGCGATCGCGACAAGCGCTTTCTTGTGGCTGTTCACTGCGAACTCGTCCTGCTCCGCCCGCGTGACGTTGTATTTCTCCGCCACGATCTCGCCGGTGCAGCCCATGTGGAAGTCAGAGTAGGCGTCCCACAGACCGTCGTGAATCATCGAATCGATGAGCGTCCCGTTGCCCATGCGCAGGCCTTCGCGGATGCCACGCATCAAGTGAGGGCAATTCGACATCGACTCCATTCCGCCTGCGACCGCAACGTTGATGTCGCCCGTGGCGATGCCCTGCGCCGCCAGCATCACGGCCTTCAGGCCGGAACCGCAGACCATGTTGACGGTGGCAGCACCCACCTTGGGTGGCAGGCCGGCGAAGATCGCGGCCTGACGGGCGGGCGCCTGGCCAAGCCCCGCTGACACCACGTTGCCCATGATGACTTCATCAACGTCGGCGGGATCGATGCCGGCTCGTTTGACCGCCTCTTTCACCACCATCGCGCCAAGCTGGGTCGCAGTGAACGATTTCAACCCGCCGAGGAACTTGCCGGTGGGAGTGCGGACGGCGGAGACGATGACTGAGGAGCGCATGGGGAAAGCTTATCGAACCCGGGTGAATCGCCCTGTTCTCTCCATCCCCCCTCAGAATTTTCAGCGGCGCAGAGACTCGGCCTGCTCCCGGGTGAGCTGATCGGGCTTGCAGGAGTCAAGACCTTCGCGACAGGCCGCAAAGTTCCGGGCGAGGCGCGCGGTGCGCACTGGCTCCATCTGCTCAGGAGTCAACAAACGTGTGTTGCAGCTGGAATAGCCGTTCCAGCAGGCGCCGAAGTTCTGGGCCAGACGCTCGGTTTCGACGGACTCAAGCTGATCGGCGGTCAACTTGCCGGCTCGGCAGGAGGAGTAGCCGTTGCGGCACGCATCGAAATTTCGCGCGCTGTCGGCGGTCTGGACCGACTCCATCTGCGAACGGGTCAGGACATTCTCGCGGCACGACGACGAGCCTGAGAGGCACGCGTTGAAGTTGTCGGCTTGCTCCTGGGTTTCGACCGCTTCAAGTTGATCGGCGGTCAAGGCGCCGCGGTTGCATCCCGCATATCCACCGCGGCAATTGGCGTAGTTCTGAGCGCGCCATTCGGTCTCCACCGCTTCCTTCTGATCGGCGGTGAGGGTCACCCGATCACAGGCCGCATAGCCGCCGCGGCACGCCGCGTAGTTCTGGGCGCGCATCTCCGTCTGAACCGCCTCCTTCTGATCGCCAGTCAGGATGGTCATGTCGCACTTCGCTGCACCGGCCCGGCATGATGCGTAGTTTCGGGCCAGACGATTGGTCTCGACTGATTCAATCTGATCGGCGGTGAGGGTGCGCCGATTGCAGTTCGAGAAACCCGACCAACAGGCGTAGAAGTTCTGCGCTTGATGTTCGGTCTCGACCGCTTCCGCCTGATCTTCATTGAGAAGCTTCGGATCGCATTCGGGATAACCGTTGCGGCACCAGGCGTAGTTCCGGGCCAGGCTTGCGGTGTTGACGGCTTCGCTCTGGTCTTCGTTGAGAAGGGCAGGCTTGCAGCTTGGCGAACCGTTTCGACAGGCGGAGAAGTTACGTGCGCGGGTCGCGCTCTCGACCGCTTCAAGCTGATCGGGAGTCAGCAGACCCGGGTTGCAGGTGGAATAGCCCACCCGGCAGGCGAAAAAGTTCCGCTCACGGTCTGTTTGCGCGGCGGCTCCCGGAACGATGACGGCTATCAGAAGGACGGCCGCTCCCAGCTTCGAAATCAACATGCGAAAAGGTACGTCGCTCGCCGCCGGGGTGTCAAGCGGGCGGGCGGGCGCGACCGGCAGGCGTCACAATCAGAAAAAAGTTCGTGATCGTTGCCGCTTTCCGGCAACTCAGGACGGACGCTAAGTCCTCCGCGCGCCGCTTTGTCGCGAACGGAACTCCCTTACTTTCGCGGTGTTTCCGCAGTCGCCCATGTCACACCAGCGCCGGCTCCGGTTGCGCGAGGTGTCCTCGAACATCCATCCGCATTCGTCGCCCGGACACGAATGAAGGCGAGTGAGGTCGGCGCTCGTAAAGAACTCCTCCGTCGACAGCGCCACGGCGGCGAGGGGGGCATCAAGAGACGCCGGATCCGCCTCTGTCGACCAAATGAGATTGGGTGAGCCCGAGGTCAGGCGTTGCTTCGACCAGGCGCGGGAGATTTCTTCGGACAAGACATCGAGCGCCCCGGATTCGGGAGCGATACCCCGTTCGATGCGGGTGGCCGCGGAGTGGATCGCGTCGCGCAACCGCTGACCACGCTTCCAGATTTTCGTGGCGTCGTCCGGCCGCCGGGCAGCCTCCGTCGTCATCCGCTTCACCTGGGTCTCGTTGATCAGGTCGGCGCGAAACGCCCATGCCACGATGTCCAGATAGTCCGTCAGGCGGTCTTCCCTGATGGAGAACCGCCCCTGCTTCGATCCCGGCTCGGCGTCTCTCCAACCGCCGACCAGGTTGACGAAGTCGAGACACAACCGTCCCGCCACGTGTTTGGCCTTCGCAGACGGTCGATCAAGGAAATGCTGAGGGAGAGACATGAAACCACCTAAATAATCTTGACAGGTTACGACATTCTCTCTTAGTCTGTAACCACCTAAGAGGCATATAGATGGTATCACTCCTGGCGCTCGCTCTCGTTTCATTCGCCGCTCCAGGCGCTCCGGCTCAGGAAGGCCGGTCGGTCAAGGCGGCCTTCGCAGAGCAAGCCCCTCGCCTCGACTGCCGGCTGGATGACGCCATCTGGTCGACGGCCGCGGTTCTCGGTCCGTTCCGCCAGACCAAACCGAAGGACGACGGAGTGCCGACGTATCGGACCGTGACACGTATCGCCTATACAAAGGATGCGCTTCACCTCGCCTTCGAAGTCGATGACGATCCCGGCTCCATTCGCGCGACCCTGGCCCCGCGCGACGGTATTGCGAACGAAGACACTCTGGCGGTGTACCTCGACACCTTCCACGATCGGCGTCGTTCGTACGTCCTCATGGTGAACGCGCTCGGCGTTCAGCAGGATGGCATTCAAGTCGAAGGCCGCGAGACGGACTTCTCCGTGGATCTGATTTTTCGATCGGCGGGCTGCGTCACCGCGACCGGGTACGCGGTCGAGGTCTCGATTCCTTTCGAGTCGCTACGATACGAAGTCGGACCCGACAGAAGTTGGGGCCTTCACGTGATCCGACAGATCCAGCGCCTTGGTGAGGAGAACTCGTGGATGCCGCTTCGACGGGATAGCACGTCGGTTGATGGCACCAGTGGCCGTCAGCTTCGCTCTCGCTTCCTGTCTCAGGCGGGCGAACTCCTGGGCCTCGAGCACGCCGCGCACGTCCCACGAATCGAAGCGATTCCCGTCGTGAGCGGAGCGAATCCGAGCGACGCGGATGGTCGCTTGAGCCTGGGTGGCACCGCGCGCGTCAGTCTCACTCCGGCCATGTCTCTCGACGCCGCCGTCAATCCCGACTTCGCCGAGGTGGAGGCGGATGCGCCGCAGAGCACCGCCAATCAACGCTTTCCGTTGTTCTATGCCGAGAAGCGTCCCTTCTTTCTGGAGGGCGCGGAACTGCTCACCACCCCGATCCGGGCGTTTCATAGTCGGACCATCGTTGATCCGGATGTCGCGGCGAAGCTCTCGGTGGTTCGCGGACGGACCAATGTCACAGCACTTGCCGCGCTGGACCCCGCGCGTGGTCGTGTGTCGAGTGCGACGGATTCACAGTCCGCCGGCCGCAAGGCAATGTCCGGCGTTGTGCGTGTACGTCGCGATGTCGGCTTGGACTCGTCAGTCGGACTTCTTGCCACGACCTGGAACTTCGCCGGCCAGGACAATGAAGTCGGCGGCCTCGACGGGCGTCTCGCTTTCGGCCCGCGCACGACGTGGACCTTTCAGGCGCTCGGCTCGACGGTTTCCGAGCGCGCGACGTCGACGGCCGTAACCTCGCGACGAGCCGGCTTTGGATACTCGAGCGAACTGTCACGTACGGGACGCAAGCTCAGTCTCCAACTGACTGGCGACGGTTTCTCACCCGACTACCGCGCGATGCTCGGATACACGCAGCGGGTCAACACGCATCGCTGGTCCGTGATCGCGCGCTACGACGGTCGTCCGTCATCGGGTGCGCTGACCGCGTGGAGTCTGGTGAACACCACGCTCGCTCAGGTCGACTGGAAAGGACGCGCGCAGTACGGCTTCGTTTATCCGCGCCTCCTGCTGTCATTCAAGAGGCAGACGTATCTGAATCTCTCTGCTTACCGTGACTACGTCCGGGTGTTCGAGGAGGAATTCGGATCCGCGCGGACTGCGACGGAGCAGGGCGCGTTTCTGGGAGCGCCGGTACGAAGCTCCTGGTATCACGGCTTCACCCTCGATGCCGGGACCTCGCCTTCGCAGAAATTCTCGGCCGCCGCGGTCTTCGACCAATCCTGGAACAACCTCGACTTCGACCAGGGCGCCGGACGCTTCGCGCGGGTGAGTCCAGCAGCATTGCTCGATCCTGAGGCGCGCCTCGACCCCGGCCGTGCCGACTCGCGTTACGCGTCGCTTTCGTTCAGCGTTCAGCCCACTGATGCGGTCAAGCTGAGTTCTTCGTTGGAACGCAGCCGCCTGACCCGCATCGACACGGGGCGCGATGTTTTTCTCCAGCACATCTGGTCGAACCGCGCGATGGTCTCCTTCTCGCGATTTCTGTGGGTGCGCGGGCGGCTCGACTACGACTCCCTGGACGGAAGCGTCTTCCATCAGGTGGTTCTGGCATGGACGCCGCGTCCGGGCCGCGCGGTCTATGCAGGGTACGACGAGACCGGGGAGTGGTTGGAACGGGAAATCAGCGCGCGACCTCGGCCGGAGCGCTATCAGCGTCGTGGAAGGACACTGTTCGTAAAGGTCGGCTGGTCGTTCATCACGCGCCTGAAGTAACGAACGGCCTACTCGATCGCGCGCACGGCGGCTTCGCCTTTTCGACTCAGGACCGCGAGGCCGAGCAACGCGCCGATCGAGTCGAACAGCATGTCTTTCTGCGCGTCCCACGGATCGCCTTGCGACCCGAGATACGCCTCGGCCGTGCCGGGCGACGCCATCACGGCGATCCACCACTCCGTGATTTCGTAGAAGCCCGCGAAAGCCAGAACGCCGGTCGCGGCGAGCCCGTTCAACCACGCGCCAC
>JBDTQB010000247.1:0-6932 GCA_039932395.1 Vicinamibacteria bacterium
CGCGACCTGCTGATTACGAATCAGCTGCTCTACCGCTGAGCTACATCGGCCCGGGACGCGCTCAAGCGGATGCGGATCGCTTGAGGGGGATCAGGAATTTATCATGCCGGCCATCGTCGGCCACGACCTCACAACTCGCCACAAATCGGTCTGGACGCCCTGCGGGAATAGGCTAGCAGCCAGACATTAAAGAAAGTGAGGACGCCGAATATGGAACCAGAAGTCATTTCGTGCCCTGCCTGCAGCGGGGAAAACCGGGTCAGCCGGGAGAAGGTTCTTGAAGGGGCCAGCCCGGTGTGCGGCCATTGCAAGAAGGATCTTGCGGTGGACGCGAAGCCAGTGAAGGTCAGTGACGATAGCTTCGCAGCCGACGTGCTCGCTCATCCGCGTCCCGTGATCGTCGATCTTTGGGCCGAGTGGTGCGCCCCGTGCCGGATGATCGCTCCCGCCCTCGAAGAGATCGCGAGCGGGATGATGGGAAAGGTGAGGATCGCGAAACTGAACGTGGACGACAATCCACGCACTCAGGGGATGTTGCGCGTGTCGGGCATACCTACGCTCGTGGCGTTCAAGGATGGGAAGGAAGTCGATCGCATGGTCGGCGCTCTCCCGCCTCCCCAGCTTCGCGCCTGGATCGAGAAGTTTTCGTAACGCGCTTGCGTAGCCGCTGATGGAACGAAACCAGAAGGGCGTAGTCATAGGGCTCACCGGAGCCCTGGCTGCGGCCCTTCTGGTCATCGCCTTTCTCCTGGGTCGGATCACCGCGCGGCCCGTCGCAGACCCGACGGCTGCGGCCGCGCCCCCGACTTCGCAGACGATGCCGGTGGCGAGCGTTGCAGAATCCAGCGGCGGCTCGTTGGCTTCGCCCGTGGATCAATCGGCGATGGGTCCCTCGACCACCGCGGGGATCAGCACCCAGGTCCACCCCGATGGACCAGCCGGGCCGTTTGGAGGAACGATCCCGACGCCTCCGGTCAACCTGCCTCCCCCGTCGCTTGGAGGATCGAGGGAGGCCCAGGAGATCGCCGCATACTTCTCCGTGCTCGATCGCATTGAGGAAGTCGGAGCGGGCGATCCTCAATCGTTCGCGACGTCTCTCATGCAATCGGTTTCGTCAGGCGACTTTTCCGGCTTTGACGATCTCGTGAACAAGGCGCGCGCGCAGCGCGAACGTCTCGGCTTGCTGAAGCCACCCAAGGCCTGCGCCGACCATCACCGCATCGCGATGGGGTTGTCGAATGATTCCGTCGCCATGCTGGAGAAGTTGCGCGCGGCCCTTGCCAAGGGCGACACCACGGCTCTGCTCAGCATGACCACGGAGGGTCAGACGCTCGAAGCCAAGGCCAAACAGCTCAAGGCGATGGGAGACGCGATCAAGCGACAGGCGGGCCTGCCGACGTCGTAGTCAGGCGTTCGCCGCTTCCCGCTCCAGCAATGTCTTCTTGCGCGGAACGCCCCAGCGGTAACCGGACACTGCGCCGTCGTTTCGGACCACGCGGTGACACGGAATGGCGAGCGCCAGGCGATTTGAGGCACAGGCCTGAGCGACGGCGCGGGCACTTCCGGGAGCACCCACCATTCGAGCGACGTCTGAGTAGCTCGCGGTCGAGCCGATCGGAATGTCCTGAAGGGCTTTCCAGACGCGGCGCTGGAAGGTGGTTCCTTGAATGTCGAGTGGCAGATCAAGCCCGACACGCGGCGCTTCAACGAAACCCACAACCTTGGCGACCCATGTCTCGAACGACCGATCTCCGCCCACCAGGGTCGCGCGTGGAAAGCGATCCTGCAGATCGCGCGTCAACGCGTCGGCACTGTCGCCGAACAGAATGGCGCACACGCCTTTCTCGCTGGCGGCCACAAGCACCGGGCCGAGCGTCGTCTCACCCACCGCGAAACGAATCGTGGCATCGGGCGCGCCCTTCTTGAATGATGTTGGGGTCATGCCGAGCATCCGATCCGTGGTGGCGTAGAAGCGGCCGTTGGAGTTGAAGCCCGCTTCATAGATGGCGTCGGTCACGCGGGTCGTCTTGCGAAGGGTGTTGCGCACGCGATCGGCGCGATGCGCGAGCGCATACGCCTTGGGGGTCAGACCCGTGACGTCTCTAAAGACGCGCTGGAAATGGAAGCGGCTCATCCCCACCGATGTTGCGATGTGAACGAAGTCGGGTGCGTCTTCCGCCTGCTCAATCATGCGGCAGGCGCGCGCGATCGCTTCCGCCCGGCGGACGGTGAGCGGTGGCTCGGTCGGACGACACCGCTTGCACGACCGGAAACCGGCCGCTTCCGCCTCTTGAGTCGTGAGGTGAAAGGCGACGTTTTCGCGGCGCGCGGGGCGGGCGGCGCACGACGGCCGGCAATACACCCCGGTCGTCTTCACCGAATAGAAGAACGCTCCATCCGCATCGCCATCGCGGTGAGTCACGGCCTTCCATCGTTCGACGTCGGAGCGGAAGCGGCGCTCGGACGAACGAGTGCCGGTGCGGTTCGTTGAATCAGTCATTGCGAGTTCCATGAACGGACTCTAGGAGCGAGCCCGGGTGCGCCACACTCCGTTTGTTGCTCCCGAAACGAGACGTCCACAACATCATCGCGCGCGTCTCAGCGTGAGATTGATCCGATAGGGTCCCATGAACGGATGGTCTCCATCAGCCAGCGGGGCGATGCCGTGAAAGTTCAAGCGGGACGGGCCGCCCCAAACCGCCACGTCACCATGAATCAGGCGAACCCGCCGTGGCCGATCCGCGCGAGCGTGCCCACCAAAGAGGAAGACCGCGGGCAGGCCAAACGAGACCGACACAATGGGCTCTTTGAAGTCCCGCTCATTCTTGTCTTGATGGAGGGTGAGACGCGAGCCCGGCTCGTAGCGATTGATCAGGCACGCGTCGGGGACGAAGTTGGGATAGCCCGCTTCGGTCGCCGCGCGCTGCGCGAGATCGAGGAAGAAGCCTGGAAGCGCGGGCCACGGCTTCGCGCTGTCCGGATCGATGGACTCGTATCGGTAGCCTCGACGATCGGAGATCCAGCCGTAGGGACCGCAGTTGGTCATCGCCACGGACATGCGCTGACCGGTCGGGGTAACGAGATGTCGGAACGGCGCCACCTGTGCGATGGCCTTGAGTTCGCGTTGAAGCTGTTCGTCGTGGCCGGTCGCAAATCCACGGAGCAACACCGCGCCCTCACCCAGAGACTCGACGGGCGGCAGGACGGCCGCGGAATCCTCGAATAAGTCTCCCGTGACGCCTTTCGCTTTCATGCGGCGTCGTGAAAAATGACGCCGAGCGTGTGTCGGTGTCCACTACGGATCCGACTGACGCCGTGACGCATGTTGACGCGATAGAACCCGCGAGCGCCGCGCACCGGCCGATGATGCACGGCGAAGATGACCGCGTCGCCCTGGGCGAGTGGAACCACCTCGGGCCGCGATTGCATCCGCGGACGCTGCTCCGTGAGCACGAACTCTCCACCGTTGAAGTCTTCACCGGGAGCGGCGAGAAGGACGGCGACCTGGAGCGGAAAGACGTGCTCGCCATACAGGTCCTGATGAAGACAGTTGTAGTCGCCCTCACCGTATTGCAGCAGAAGTGGGGTCGGGCGGTGCTGGCCCGCATCATGGCATCGCGCGAGAAAGTCGGGGTGTTGAGTTGGAAAGCGCGCCGGGAGATTCATCGACGCGTTCCAGCGATCAGCGATGGGTTGAAGGCGCGGATAGAGTTCGGAGCGCAGCGCTTGGACAAGTCCTGGCAACGGATACGCGAAGTATTTGTATTCGCCCCGACCAAAGCCGTGACGGCCCATCACCACTCGGCTCCGAAATGTCGGCACGTCATCAACGTACATCGCCGCCACTGTTCGACACTCTTCACGGGAGAGAAGCCGCGGAATCAAGGCGCAGCCGGAAGCATCGAGGTCGGTCTCGATGCGCGTCCAGTCGAGGGTCGCGATGTGGTCGGGAATGCTGAGAGTCGTAGAGGGCGGGCCGTGCATGGCTTAAAAGTAACGGACCCTCGATGACCGCGCACCTCGAATCTTGCTCTTGAATTCGATGGCGCCCTGATCGGCTTACTCCTTGGACTCGGGCGCGCCCGAAACGCCCTTCTGAAAGTAGGTGTCGGTGCCGTCGAGCCAGTCCTTGCGGATCGGACTGAAGATGTCCAACTCGCGGGTCTCTTCGACCGCGGTCGCTTCATGCTCGACCCACGAAGGGATGACGAGAATCTCCCCGGCGCCCACCATGATCTCGCGGCCTTCGATCACGAAACGAAGCAGGCCTTCGAAGACATAGGTCAGTTGCTCGCTCTCATGCGAGTGTTTTGGGACGTAGCCGCCTTTCTTCAGGTAGATCATTCCGGCCATGGCGTGCTCGCCGGTGACGATCTGGCGCGAGATCGTAGGCGTCACGGCTTCCATCTGAACATCAGACCACTTGAACTTTGCCACGTTGCTGGACATCCGCGCATCGTACTTGAGGGGGGTCGACGGCGAGGATCATCCCGTAGAGAATGGCGCATGGCCGTTTTCAATGCCGACGCCGTGGCCGCACCCATCCTGATCTCTGGCGATGATCGACTGCGACGCCGTTCGCCGGAGGTCAAGGAGGTCGACAACGCGCTTCTCGCTCAAGGATCATCGCTCATCGCGACACTGCTCGACTTCCGAGAGCGCAGCGGTTTCGGCCGAGCCATCGCGGCTCCCCAGATCGGCTGGATGCAGCGTGTCGTCGCCATGAACCTGGGGGGCGAACCGTTCCTGCTCATCAACCCCGAGATCATCTGGCGTAGCGAAGACACGTTCCTGGTGTGGGACGACTGCCTGAGCGTGCCCGACGTGATCGTGCGTGTTCGTCGGAATACGTCGGTCTCGCTGACCTTCCGCGATCACGAGTTTCAACTGCGCCGATGGAGCCGTCTTCCCGCGGACCTCGCCGAATTGGTTCAGCACGAACTCAACCACCTGGACGGCGTGCTCATGACGGATCTGGCAGAGGGCGTTGATGGCGTGCAGCCACTGACCCGTTGGAAGGAACTCGTCGGCCCCGCTCGGTCGGATACGAAGGTCTCGCTCCGCGATATCGAGCGCGTCGCCTAAACGCCTGGGTCGGTGGACGTCGCGGCTGGAGGTCGCCTGCGGCTGATCACGAGGGACGAGTCAGTGTCTTCGAGAGCGATAGGCGGGATCATTTCACGAGACAAAAGAAAAGAGCGGGCCGACCCTTCGATATCTCAGGATCGGCCCGCCGCACGTCACGGCGCCGCGAGGGCGCCCTCTGGCTTACTGGCCGCCGCCCGCTGCTGCGGGAGGCGCCGGCTTGCCCGCGTCGAGGTCGTTCCAGTTCATGAGCGCGTTAAAGCCGAGGGAATACGTTCCCTGCGTCTGCCAGCGCCAGAACGGACGGATCGCGAACATGACCACGTGGCCCTTGCCCATCGGAACGTCGAGGGCGGCGGCTTTGTTGACCAGGGCCTGACCGCCGGCGAGCGTGCCGGAGAGCAACATCTCTTCAGGCTTCGTTCCGAAGGTGAGGACGACGCGAGGACGCGCGCCCGCATCAAGGTTGACACCAAACGCACGCGCCATCTGACGGAAGGCGCCAAGCTCGTCGACCGCAGGAGCGGCATCACCCTTCGGCGCATCCGCGGGATCGAGCGGATTGATCTTGAGCGGCACCGCCATGGGGGTGACGTTCTGGCCGAGACCCGCGTTGGCGTTCGCGCCACCGAGGAAGCCCGCGAACTCCGACGGAATTCCACCGCCACCCGCGTTCAACACTGGATCCTGGTTGAAGTAAACGGGAAGGTCGCTTGCGTCATAACCGTAGGCGAGCGGGCTCTTGCGATCGGCCCACTTACTGCGAAGCACCGAACCGCGGACGAATAACGAAGCCGGGCTCTCGACGGTCACGCCCGACATCATTCCGTACGCCGGGAAGATGGTGGTCGTGGAACCTTCGGTGATGAGCGTTCCACCCTCGTTGACGAACTTCGCGAGCTCGGTGAGACCTTCGATGCCCATTCCGCCGCGGATGTCATCGGATGAATCGAGCATGCCGAGGTTCGGGGTCAGGTCGGACTTCTTGTAGGGCACAGCATCGGGGCCGGTCTTCGGAATGCCGTTGACCTGGCTGGACGCATTGCCGCCGACATGCGGATAGACGATGACGTCGTACTTCGCGCGGAGTCCGCCGTCACGCAGCTTCTGATCTGAGAAGTAGGTGTAAGGGATTCCGTAGGTATCAAAGGCCGCGCGAATCCAGCCTTCGTCCTGCGTGCGCTGCCACGAGTGGATGTAGCCAATGCGCGGAAGGTCGAGGTCATGCGACTTGACCGACGGAGCCGCGTCCACCGCCCAGGCGGAGAGGCCGAGGTTCTTGAGCTGCGGTTCGAGCTTCGCCCGATCGGCGTTCGTGATAATGATGGCGCCGGCCCGGAACTTATGGCCGCCCATCTCGAAGTCATCTTCCGCGGCCGCCATCTTCACGTCGCTGTTCTTGAAGCGGAAGGTGACAAGGTTGTTGTCGGACGTCGCTTCGACGACCAGCGTGCTGCCGGTTCCTTCGACGCCGCCCTTGGCCTTCACTTCGCCGGTCACGCGCGTCATCTTCTGGTCGAAGATGGTCTTGTCGTTGACGGTCTGCAGCTTGATGTTGCGCATGTACTGGAACGTCCAGCCGGTGTCGTCGTAGGGACGCGGATTCTGCGGCGGGTAGTTCTGGATCGAGAAGTACATGTCAGCCAGGGTGCGATACGGCTGGTCGCCACGAACGATGTAGTCGCCGGCGGCCACGTTCACGTTGCCCGCTTTGAACGCCGCGTCGGCGGTGTGGATCTCGAGGCCCTGGCGCAGCATTTCGTTGACCGCGTCGGCGGTATCCGACTTGCGCCGCTGGTTCGCGGGAATGACCCAGGCGTTGACCGGACCGGTCTTGCCCTTCTCGA
>JBDTQB010000248.1:0-6917 GCA_039932395.1 Vicinamibacteria bacterium
GTTGCTGCTTAATCTGAACGACGGGCGGTGTCTCAGCCATGTTGGCACACAGGGGGCCGGGTCAAGACTCGGAGGGTGAGATTGAAGGGCAACTGCGCCTCAATTTCTAACGATTGATGAGCGCCCTGCTGCCGATACCCACTCTCCCCTTTGGTGACGCAATACCGGAACTCTCAACCGTGGGTCCTTTCGCGTTTGTCGGCGTGGCCGGTCCCGAAGAGCGGCACCGAAGAGGGTTTGATATGTCAGCCCGACTGAACCCTACACGACGTTTGGCAATCGAGATCGAACCCGTCGCTGGTGCCTATCCGGATCTCGCCGGTCAGTGGCGGGCGGGCTCTAAGAATTGCAGAAAGGGCTTGGACGTTGCTGGAATCGCATACGACCTGGAGACCATCCCGCTGTTGGCAACTGAAGATCAGATCCTCGCACTCTCTAAAAAATGCGTTGACCTCGGCCCCAACCTCATATTGGATATAAGCAGCATGCCTGCTCGAGTGTTTGGGCTCCTCACGAGTACTTTGCTTCGAGCCACCGCGATCTCTGAGCTAGTCGTTCTGTATACGGAGGCAGGCTCCTACTCCGACAAAAATCTGACTTCCGATCCTCAACCCGTTGAGCCGCTCCCTGGGTTCGCCGGACCTCTGGATGAAACCCCTCGACGACTCGTGGTGTCCTTGGGATTTGAGAGCTTAGGCCTCCGAGACTTCCTGGAAAACGAAGCGAGTCGGCACAAGATCAAGTGGCTTCTACCTTTTCCGGCAAAGACCCAATGGATGAAGCGTCAGTGGCGCGCAATCCAGGGGACGACCACCGCTCAGGCTCCCGCCAGTGGCGATCTTGAGTACGCCCCGGCTTGGGACGTGAATGCCGCATTCCGGGCGCTTGAAGGATGGTTCGACATAGATCCGCACCTTCATTTAGCGCCATTCGGACCTAAACCACACACACTCGCGATGCTCCTATTCGCCATGGAGAAAGATCTAAACGTTTCTTACAGCCAACCAAAGTCGATTCGACCAGATGGGACCACGGGGTTTGGACAGACCTGGTCCTATCTCTTGAAGACGGATGGATCGAGCGTCATCCGCTAGATCCATCCGGAACCAACTACGCGACGTCGCGCGGAACACCGGCGACGTAGTTGCGGCCGATCGCTTCGATCCAGCGAGCATCCTTCACGGCTTCATCCACCGTCATCGCGGGCGCTTGATTCGAGAGCACCCGTTCGCGGAAGTGATGAATCTCGATACGGAACGCCTCGTCGAAACTGACCACGCGGTTTTCCATCACCAGCGTCTCTCCGTCCATCTTCTCCACTTCGAGCGTCGTCGGCTGATGGCGGAGATAAGGAGAGGGGAACGTGAGAGTGACGCGGCGCTTGGGAGAAACGAAGCGCAGACGCTCCTCGTAGTGCTTGACCCCGGGCAGCGAGACCCAGCTCATCGACACACGCACGCCGCGGCCGAACTGGGTCAGCGAGTGCTGCGCCATTCCCTCGTTCCATACGGACGAGGACAGGACACGCTCAGGCTCGCCGAGGACGCCGCGCACCGCATTGATGTCATGGATCAGGCTCTGCCAGAGCATCAGGCCGGCGACGCGCTCGTCGATCGAGGCGCCCTCGCGCACGGTCGCGTCGAGCCCTGCCTTGAGGTCGGCCGATTGTGCTTCCTTCGCGGCTCCCGCATTGGTCTCTGCTTCGTCGATGCCCGGACGCTTCGGCTCGCGATGCGGCAGGATGGCGTGATGCTCGCGATAAGCGCCATCGTCCGGATGGAGCACCGTCACTTCGACGTAGCGCACGTTGTCGTTCGCGCGGATCATGTCGGCGGCGGCCACGTAGGCCGGATCGAAACGCTTGTGATAGCCGACCATCGTGAAGCCGCGCGAGGCGGCCGCGGCCTGGGCGAGCGCCTCCGTTTCAGGACGACCGAAGCCCAGAGGCTTCTCGACGAAGACGTGCTTTCCCGCGTCAAACGCGGCCTCGAGCGCCGCGTCGTGCCGTCCCGACGACAGCACCATCACCGCGTCGATGTTGGGGTCGCTGGTGATCTCGCGGAAGTCTCGAGCCCGCTTGGTGACGTTGTAGCGATCCCCCACCGCCTTGAGCACCTCCTCCGAAATATCGCCAATCGCGGCGATCTCGAACAGATCTGGCCGCTCGGCCAGGGTGGGCAGATGCATCATCTGGGCGATCCCGCCCGAACCAATCACGCCAACGCGCAGTTTTTCGTTCACAGTCCCAGAGCCTCCCGGACGTATTTCCGGCTCTTGGCAGCGCTCTCCGTCGGATCAGGGTTGAACTTCCCATTCTCGTCGGGAACGATGTCCTGCTCGACGATCATCCAGCCGTCGTAGTTGTACTTCGCCAACTCGGACGCAACGCCCTTGAAGTCGACCACGCCCTCGCCCAGGGCACAGAAGATGCCGCGCTTCCATGCGTCCTGCATGCCAATGTCGGTGCTGCGGATGTTCTCAAGCTGCGCCTTGTCCGTGTCCTTGAGGTGGACGTAGCGGATGCGCGAGCCGTGGCGCTTCGACAGATCCACCGGGTCGCCGCCGCCATACACATAATGGCCGGTATCAAGAAGAAGGTTGACCAGTTCAGGCTTGGTGCCCTCAAGGAGACGCTCCACTTCTTCCGGGGTCTCGATGTAGGTGCCGGCGTGGTGATGAACAACCACATTGAGGCCATGCTCCGACATGACGCGATGCGCGATGGTCTCAAGGGTCTCAATAGCGGTCTTCCATTCGCTGGTGTTCCAGCCCTTGGAGCCATCCTTGGGGATGCGACCGGCGTGCGCCTGGCGCATCGAGCCTTCGTCGTCGGCCACAATGAGTTCCTTGACGCCGAACTGGGTCAAGAGACTCGCGACCTTCAGGCAGTGCGCGATGACCGCGTCTTTCGCCGCCGGGTCTTCCAGAGAGACCGGCACAAAAGAAGAGCCGAGGGCTAGCTTGCGTGAGTCGAGCTCACGCTTCAACACCACGGGATCGGTGGGGAGATAGCCGTAGGGGCCAAGTTCCGTGCCGTCGTAGCCCGAGGCCACGATGGCGTCAAGGATGGTGGCGTAGGGCGGATTGGGGAGGTGGGCTTCATAGACGGCCCAGCTCACGGGGGCATTTCCAACGCGGGGTTTACTCATTTGTTTCATCCTGGATCGAAAGGCGAAGGCCCTCGGAGTCGCGCATGATATCGCGAACCCTGTGGAACGTTCCAACCCTACGCCAGACCGCGCGTGAGGCCCATTCCATTCCTGAATGGGTTTCGTCGCCATCCCCGCCGGGAGCGCGGGATCCGTCGCGTTCGCCACGACCCCGCCCCTATACTGGTCCGATGCGAACTCTTGTCTCCGCCGCTCTCCTTGCCGCGCTCGCCGCACCCACACTTCAGGCCCAGACCGGCCCGAACGACGCGCGCGCGCGGGAGATCTATAAACAGCTGATCGAGATCAACACCACGGACACCCCGGCCGGGAATGTCACCACCGCGGCCGAAGCGATGGCGGCTCGGCTGAAGTCAGCCGGCTTCCCCGCTGCCGATATTCAGATCCTCGGGCCCAATCCGAAGAAGATGAATCTCGTCGCGCGGTATCGCGGCACGGGACTGAAGAAGCCGATGATCCTCATGGCGCACCTCGACGTGGTGGAAGCGAAGCGCGAAGACTGGTCGGTCGATCCCTTCACGTTTCTTGAAAAGGACGGCTTCTTCTATGGACGTGGCACAAGCGACGACAAGTCGATGGCCGCTCAGTTCGTGGCCAACGTGATCCGCCTCAAAGAGGAAGGCTTCAAGCCTGATCGCGATCTCATTCTTCTCCTCACCGCGGACGAGGAAGGCGGCGACTTCAACGGCGCCGAGTGGCTGGTGAAGAATCAGCGCGCTCTGATCGACGCTGAGTTCGCCATTAACGAAGGCGGCGGCGGCAATATGCGCGCGGGCAAGTACCTCACGAACGAAGTGCAGGCGAGCGAAAAGGTCTACCAGGACTTCCACCTGGAAGTGAAGAATCCCGGTGGCCACAGCTCGCTGCCCGTGAAGGACAACGCGATCTACGAGTTGGCCGCGGGCCTGACGCGACTCTCTGCGTTCACGTTCCCCGTCGCCCTCAATGAAGTCACCCGCGGCTACTTCGAAAAGTCCGCGGCGACTCAGACGGATCCAAAGGTCGCGGCCGACATGCGCGCGGTTGCGCAGGCCTCGCCCGACCTCGACGCGGCGGCGCGTTTGTCCGCGTCCCTTCCTTATTGGAACTCGATGATGCGGACCACCTGTGTCGCTACCCGACTCGCCGGAGGTCACGCGCAGAACGCTCTGCCTCAACTGGCTTCAGCCAACATCAATTGCCGCATCCTGCCCGGTGTCTCGCCCGCGTCGGTGAAAGACACACTGATCAAAGTGCTGGCCGAGCCGAAGGTCGCGGTGACCTACGTGGGAGAGGCGAAGCCGAGCAAGCCTTCACCTCTTCGCCCCGACGTGATGAACGCGGTGGAGTCGCTCACGAAGGAGATGTATCCCGGGGTCATCATCGTTCCTGTGATGAGCACCGGCGCCACGGACGGACTGCATCTTCGCAACGCGGACATTCCGACCTACGGAATCGATGGGACCTTCGGCGACATGGACGATGTCCGCGCGCACGGCCGCGATGAGCGGATGGGAGTGAAACAGTTCTACGAAGGACTGCAGTTCCAATACCGCCTCATCACGATGCTGGCGAAGTAGTCTGTCGGCGGCCTACCAGGCCATCTGGAGTCGAAGGCCGACGCTACGGCCGCGGCCGAGAGTCGGATCGATACGCCACACCGTACGGCTCGCCGCGGCCCGACCATCGCGACCTTCCATGTCTTCCATCGACAACGGGCTCCAGAGCGTCTTCTTCGCGACCAGGCCGATGGCAGCGCCAAGGATGGCCCCCCCCAGAGCAGATGTCGATGCGGACTCGAAGCGGGAACAACTTGTTTGCGACGATGGGCCGGTCGAGGCTTCGGCGATGCACATCGGTGGACTGCTGAAGTCGCTCGCCGCCGCGACCACCGTACCGATCAGAGCGCCGCGAAGGAGATGCCCCTTCTTGCCGATCGCCATCTCCATGCGATCCACACCCGATCGTGGCAAGACCACCAGACCACTTTCGCCGGCCAGACTGATCGCGTCGTCCGACACTTCGACCAACGAGCCCTTGACCCAGGCACCGTGGTATCGAACGCGCACGTACGCGCCGAGAAGTTTCGATGATCCGGCGGGCGCCACGCGCCGCGGCGTGGGCGGGGTCTCGACCTCAGGGCCGGCAACACATGCTGCCTCAAGCACAGTGACGGAGGATGAGTCGCTCTGTCTCGGGTTACGAAGAACTTCAACCCATCCATAGGTGCGCTGAGTTCTTCCCACCAGAGCACCCACTCCGGCGGCCGGGCCCGCGAGGAACGATCCAACGTAAACCGCGGCGGTCAAGATGTCAGGCGACTTCTGTTCGCGGCCTTCGACCTGGAGCGAGCTCTCGGCCATGGCCCCAAGCAGGGCACCGGCGGCGAAACCCGCGGCGGCTCCGATCGCCGCGCCCTTCATGGCCTGTCGACCAACGGCCACGCGGATCTGAAGACTCTCGATCTCGTCGCGAGACGTTCGCACGGTGACACCTCCGTTCGTCTCGATTGTCACCGATCGTTCGTCCATCGCGCGGATCACGCCGATGACTGGCGCTCCGGAAGTCATGAGTTCGATCCTGGCGTATTCGCCCACCGCCATCGGGGGTGGGCCGATACGTTCGGCCGACGCGGGTTTTGCGAGTGTCGTCGTCAACGCGATCATGACAAGCAGACGGACGAGGGGCGATGTTTTCATGAATGGTTCCTCCATCTTGAAGAAGGGCGAGCCACCGAAGATCGATGACTCCGCGCTTCCCAGTGTGGAGACATCGTAGAAAGACGGTGTGAGTGCGACGGGCGTCAGCTGTGACGCTTCGCACAGCGCCCTAACTTCGACAACGAACCCGACGGACTCCTGGTCAGGGACCGGCGATGTTTCTCCCCAACGTCGCGGACGCAGTCCGTGGACCCACTCGCGAGGACGATGGCCTCATCTTCCCCCGGATCCTTCAGAGATGATCAGCGGGTACAAACAAAACCGCCGCGGCTTTGACCGCGGCGGTTGGGGACGAACGGACCGGAGACGAACTACTTCTTCGGGGCGGCCGCCGGAGCGGGTGACGGACTCGGCGACGGAGCCGGAGGCGGCGCGGGCATCGTTTCCTTGGTGAAGCGCGGCAACATCTCCTCGCGATTCGCGATGTGGTACACCGCGCCCGCGATGGCGATCGCCGACTTGATCGCATCATCCTCGATGACGCGTTCATACGTATCGAGGTTGGTGTGCCAGGTGGCCGAGTTGTACTGGATCGGATCCTGGCCGAGGCCGATGCCAGGCAACCCGGCTTCGTTGAACGACGTGCTGTCGGTGCCACCGGTGCGGCGCGAGTTCGTGACCGAGGCGCCCATCAGACCGAAGTCGGCGAACGGCGCGAGGACATCGCGCAGGATCATGCCGGCAGCTTTGGGTCCGAACACTGAACCCCCACGGATGCGGCCAGTGCCAGAGTCGACGTTGAAGTACCCGTTGAAGGTCGCGAACTCAGGCTTCGGATTCTCGGCCGTGCCGAAGTGCTCCTTCACGTACTCCTTCGACCCGAGAAGTCCCTCTTCCTCACCTGCCCAAAGAGCCACGCGCACGGTCCGGCGAGGGGTCAGTCCCGTCGCCTTGAGGATGCGGATCGCTTCCAGCATGATCGACGAACCAATGGCGTTGTCGGTGGCGCCCGTCGCAGCGTGCCACGAATCGAGGTGCCCGCCGAGCATTACGACTTCCGCCTTCTTGTCCGTGCCCGGCAGTTCAGCCACGACGTTGTAGGTGGTCT
>JBDTQB010000249.1:0-6876 GCA_039932395.1 Vicinamibacteria bacterium
GCCTGCTGGCGGGCATTGGCTTCACCATGTCCCTCTTCATCGCCGATCTCGCCTTCGGTTTCTCGCCCATTCTCATTGATGCCAAAGCCGGCATCCTTGCCGCATCGCTTGTCTCGGGCGTGCTCGGTTTTCTTTGGCTTCGCTTCTTCACGCGAATCCAACCTGCTTCCGCGTGACTCGGCGTCGCCCGTCTTTCACCAGAAGAATGAGGATCCGCACGGACCACGCGTGCCGTAGGCGATGAGATGGAGATGGACGCGGCTATCGCGACATCAGCCGGCGAATCTCGTCGCAATCAACGTGCGACGGCAGGCCGAACCCGCGTCCGTATCCAAACATCTCGGCCACCGTCTTCGAGCCGAAGCGGTCGTCCAGCAACTCAAGCTGGTCGGCGGTGATGAGCGTCGGGTGCGGGACGCCGCAGGCGCGGCTGAGCGCCAGTACGTCCTTACGCAAGGTGAGGAGATAGTTGGCGGCGCGCTCTCCCTTCAGGGTGGGATCGACTCCGCGCACCAGCCACGGGTGCTGTGTCGCAACTCCGGTCGGGCAATGATTGGTGTGACACCGCAGCGCCTGAATGCAGCCAATCGCGAGCATCGCCTCGCGCGCCACGTTGATCAGATCGCAGCCCAGAGCGAAGGCGAACAGTGTCGCCTCCGGAAAGCCCAGCTTGCCCGCACCGGCAAACACCACGCGGTCATAGACGCCTCGCGCCGTGAAGACCTTCACCACACGGCTGAACCCGACCTTGAACGGCAGCGCCACGTGGTCCGCGAAGACCAGCGGGCCGGCGCCGGTGCCGCCTTCGCCACCGTCGATCGTGATGAAGTCGACGCCACGTGTGCCGCCTTCCATCAGTCGGGCGAGGTCGTCCCAGAACACCATGTCGCCGACCGCCGACTTGATGCCCACAGGTAGCCCGGTCTCGGCGGCGATCGATTCGGCAAAGTCGAGCAGCCCGTCCGCATCCTTGAACATGCTGTGCGCGGCAGGACTGGCGCAGTCGCGATCGAGGGGAATGCCGCGGATCGCAGCGATCTCCGGGGTGATCTTCGCGGCCGGCAGCAGGCCACCGACTCCTGGCTTCGCACCTTGACTGAGCTTCACTTCGATCGCACGAATCTGCGGGCAGCGGGCCACCGTCTCCTTTAGCTTTGCCATGCTGAAGCCACCATTCGGCTCGCGGCAGCCGAAGTAACCGGTACCGACCTGCCAGACGAGATCGCCCCCCTTCAGGTGGTGAGACGACACGCCTCCTTCGCCCGTGCTCTGCAGGCAACCGGCGATCGCGACGCCACGGTTGAGCGCCTCCACCGAAGGGCCGCTGAGCGACCCGAAGCTCATGCCCGACACGTTGATCACCGACGCCGGCCGGAACGCCTTCGCACGACCGCGTGCGCCGCCCATCACTTTGGCGCACGGAATCTTGAACTGATCGTCGTACTGCGCATCGCCCGGATGGAAGTTCGGCAACGGAAACGTTGCATGCTTGATGATCAGGTAGTTCGGCTGCAACTCCATCTCGTTGTCGGAGCCGAACCCGAAGTAGTTGTTCTCCCGCTTCGCGGACGCGTAGATCCAGCGGCGCTGATCTCGATTGAAGGGCCGCTCTTCGTTGTTGTCGGTGACGATGTACTGACGCAGTTCGGGGCCGACGGCCTCCAGCCAGTAGCGGAAATGCCCGATCACCGGGAAATTGCGAAGAATTGCGTGCTGGCGCTGCGTGAGGTCGTAGATGACTACGGACAGCAACAGAACCGCCACCACGGCCGCGATCATCAGCCACATGCCGGGGATCCTATATCTCAAACGAAAGCCAGGGATGCGCGTAGGACGCATCGCCTCTCGCCCCTTGATCTCAGCGGCTGGTCTTGTCGATGCGATTGTGGATAGACCGTGACGTCCCGGAGCGCAGCCGAGGCGCACCAGAGGTAGGAACCCGCCGCCACTGCAGAGTCGGCCACGAGCAGCTCTTCCGCTTCCTTCACCGTCTGCAAGTTGAAGATGAAGATGCCCTCGTACTTGCGCTTGCGAGTCTCTTGATGGTCGCGATGTGCCCGGCAAAGCGTCTGGCGCTCTCTTCTGACCTTCAATCGCCCAAGGAAACCTCCTCCAGCGCGCTGCCCTTGTGCATGGCCACGTGATCGGTGGTGTCGCTGTCGATCTCGTGTTGCGGATCGTCCTCGCTGCAGTGGCGCGTAAAGCCCTTCCAGGTGAAGTCGCGTGCGTGCACCTTCCGGATGCGCCCACTTACATGACCGGCTTCCGAATTCCAGCGAACCTGATCGCCGACATTGAAACGCTTGTCCTTGTCCATGTCCATGTCCATGATGTCCTCCTCAATGCGGACGACGCCCGCCTTCGTTCACTCCGTGAAGGGCGGTGGGTAGACCACGCCGCCCTCTCCCATCATTGCCCCGTGGGTCAGGCTGGCCGCCACCGTCTTGCCCGGCCCATGATGTGGAACACGTGTTCACCGCGCGCGATCAAGGGGTCGGCGATGATGCGGCGGTGGCAGCGCCACAGACCGCTTCCGAACACATCAGGGCACTGCGTTGCCTGGCCGCGCGCAAGAGAAGTTCATCGAGTCCTCTGGCGAACGCATCGCTGCGCGCATAGGCCGCATAGCGCGCGAAGCTCGCGTTGCTCCAGAAAGACTCAGTGGGCGCGCCGTCGAGTTCACCCACCGTGCGACGCCCGCACAGTTCCAACAGATACCAGTAGTCAATGCCGGACGCGGACAGGCTGTCGGCAAGCGCATCGGAGTTGTACTGCGGAAAGCTGCGCGACCCGGGCAACCGGCGCACATCAACCACGCCGCGCCGCGGACGATCCAGCGCGGCTCGGGACTGTGTTTCCCTAAATCCCGGGAATGATAGATGCAACAAATGCGTGTCTGCCGATCGGGCGGCCTCCTGTTCGAGTCGGTGCAAGCATTGGTGCACCCAGGCGCTCTCTCTCCATGGATTTGGCGCCTGATTGCAGCCTCATCAATCGCCCTTGCGCGCCATTGCCGGAAGGGCCGGGGCGGAACCGCCGCCCCATTGTTCGAGCGGGCATCCAGACCAGCAGATGGATGATTGGCGATTCCAATGCAAGTCCGGTTTCATTCCGCGCATCCAAAACAGCATAGGCCGAGCCCGAGCCGGGACTATCATCGAGCCGATGGCAACGGACATGGAAGGCCTGCTCCGTTCCTGCGGAATCTTCTCGCGCCTTTCCGCGGAGGACCGAAGCAAGGTCGCGGGGATTTCAGCTGCGAGAAGCTACGTCCGGGGCGATCGCATCTTCGCGGAGGGCGATGCGTCGGATCTGATCTTCACCGTCGTCTCCGGGCGGATCAAGATCGTAAAGGCGATTCCGGGCGGGAAGGAACTGATCATCGAGATCCTGGGTCCAGGCGATCCCCTCGGAGCGGTGGCTGCGTATGAGGCCCGTCCCTATCCCGCCTCGGCCATAGCGCTCGAGGACTCCACCTGCATTGCCTCGAAACGAAGCGAGTTCATGCTCCTTCTGGAAACCTGCCCGTCCCTCGTTCGCAGCATGTTGAGCGGCTTCTCCATGCGCATTATCGAGATCGGCAAGAGACTCGCGGAGACCACGGGGAGCCGAGTGGAGGCCCGCTTCGCGCAGATCTTCCTGAAACTCGTCGACCGTCTTGGCCGCCCCCACGAAGCGGGGGTCTTTGTTCCCCTTGCCCTCTCGCGTCAGGACCTCGCCGATCTCGCCGGCACCACCATCGAGACGTCCATTCGGATCATGAGCCGCTGGGGCAAGGAAGGCGTCGTCTCCACGGAGCAGGACGGCTTTGTGATTCGAGACCGCGACGCGCTCGAGCAGCTGGCGGCCTGACCGCGGCTGACATCCCCGCGTGCTCATCTGGCTGGAATGGCACCTGCCAGCCAGTCGCTGTCGACCGCTTGGGACGCCCCTCGTACCGCCCGTTTGGCGGCGACGACGCGAGCCCTGACCGTTACTGGTTCTTCAAGTTCAACGTTCCATCGGGACGTACGGGGCGATTGAGCGCCCCGTCCCTGTCGCGGCGACGCCGGTCACCGAGATCATCAGGGTCATGGTCTTGATGTTCGAAGACAACTGACTATCGATGGCATCGCCTTCATATGCGTCATCAGTTCTCTGAACCGACGTGTCTGAGGCTCATCCGTGTGAATTTCTTCGTCTCAATGGGCACGGAAAAGCGCGTCCGTTGCCTGAGGTGCGAGGCACACGTCGTGCCACAGGATCGAGAGCCATGGATGCGTGTGAGAACCCTCACGTCTCGCCGCTGACCTCCAGCGCGCTGCCCTTATGCATGGCCACGTGATCGGTGGTGTCGCTGTCGATCTCGTATTGTGGATCGTCCTCGCTGCAGTGATGCCTATAGCCCTTCCAGGTGAAGTCGCGTGTGTGCACTTTGCGGATGCGCCCACTCACATGACCGGCTTCCGAATTCCAGCGAACATGATCGCCGACGTTGAAACGCTTGCCGTTGTCCTTATCCATTAGGTCTTCCTCAATGCGGACGACGCCGCGCCTTCGTTTCACTCCGTGAAGGGTCGTGGGTAGATCACGCCGCCATCCTTCGTCAATGCGCCGTGCGTCAGACTGGCCGCCACCAACGCGCCCGGCCCCATGATGTGGAACACGTGTTGACCGCGCGCGATCAGGTGGTCGGCGATGATGCGGCGGTGGCAGCGCCACCAGACCGCTTCCGAACACATCAGGATGCAGCGTTGTCTGGCGGCGCGCAGAAGAAGTTCATCCAGGCCCCTGACGAACGCATCACCGCGCGCATAGGCCGCGTAGCGCGCGAAGCTCGTATTGCTCCAGAAGGACTCAGGAGCTGCGCCGTCGAGTTCGCCCACGGTGCGACGCCCGCACAGTTCCGGCAGATGCCAGTAGTCAATGCCGGACGCGGAGAGGCTGGCGGCCAGCGCCTCTGCGTTGTACTGCGGAAAGCTGCGTGACCCGGGCAACCGGCGCACATCGACCACGCACTCGATGCCGGATTCGGTCAAGGGTCCAAGAAATTTATCGAGCGGCCGCGACGAATGGCCGATCGTGAACACGCAAGGGGCGGCATCGCTCATGCGGGCTAACCGTTATCCGGCCGACGGCCGCCATTTGCCTTGCTCGATAGCGTCCCGCAAGGCCGCGTGCCAGGGCTCCAGCACGACCCCCCGAGCGGCCAGCCAGTCCGCGTCGAACACCGTTTCCGCGTAGCGAGCGCCGCGGTCGCACAGAAGGGTGACGATGCTGCCGGTTTCGGAGCACTCGCGCCTGGCGGAGGCGAGCTCGAGGCAGGCGATGAGATTAGTTCCCGATGATCCGCCGTAGCGATGTCCAAGCAAGGATTCGAGCAGCCAGGCAGCAGCGATCGAGGCGGCATCGTCGACCTCGCAGACGTGATCGACGATCTCGAACAGGAAACCGGGCTCGACCCCAGGGCGGCCGATGCCTTCAATCAGGGTTGGCCGCGTCGCGTGGGCCGCGCGGTCGCGCGTTCGCCACCCTTCGGCATAGGCACCGCCGCGCGGTTCGGCCACGCACAATTGCGTGGGCAGGCGCCGATAGCGCAGGTAGCGGCCAATCGTCGCCGACGTGCCACCGGTGCCCGCGCCGCAGACGATCCAGCGCGGCTCGGGATGTGTTTCCATGCGCAACTGGCCAATGATCGACTCCGCGATGTTGTTGTTGCCTCGCCAATCCGTCGCGCGCTCGGCCAGACCGAACTGATCCAGATGACAAGCGCCTTCGGCCGCATGTGCGGTTGCGCGCGCATGCACCTCAGAGGCGTTGTCGACCAAATCGCATTGGCCGCCCAACGCCAGCACGTCGCGGATCTTTGCCGGCGAAGTACTCGCCGGCATGACCGCGGTGAACGACACGCCGAGCAAGCGCGCGAACCATGCGTCAGAGATCGCCGTGCTGCCGGAAGAGGCATCAACAACCGCCTGCCCCTTGCTCAAGCGACCATTGCACAAAGCATATAAATACAGCGATCGCACCAGGCGGTGCTTGAGACTGCCGGTGGCATGCGCGGCTTCTTCCTTAAAGTGGAAATCGATGCCCGGAAATCCCGGAAATGACAGACGCAGCAAATGCGTGTCCGCCGATTGGGCCGCCTCCTGTTCGAGCCGATACAAGGATTGGCGCACCCAGGCGCGGGCGTCATCCGCGGAGTTGGCACCTGACTGCAGAGGCATCATCGTCCTCGCGCGCCATTGCCGGGACCGCCGGCCAGTTTCATTCCGCGCATGCGAAACAGCATAAGGCTGAGCCCGAGCATCCGTAGACGCGGAACAATGCGGTGTGACTGATCAAAGACACGCGGATATTTTGTCGACATGGCGAAGATCAGACACGAGGTGAGACGAGTTCGGCACACTGTTCAGGTGACGATCGCGATCACATCATCGAGCAGACCACCGACGAGCTCCACGGGTTCGGCGTGCTTGATTGCAACATCAACATGCAAGGCGACTTCATCGTGCCCTGAGGCTCGTCCTCGCGAACCTCGAAGCGATTGTGTCGTACGGGGTCGTGGCCCATGCTTCCTCAGGGCCACGGCCCCCTCTTTTTAAAGGCGGCGTAACCCCGCCCGGAAATCCGAGCCTTCATGACGGCGGTCATAGGAATGCCATTCTCGGCCGCCGACAATCCCCTCACCAATAATGCAAAGGCCCGATCGCGACGAAGTCATGGAACCGTCAGCGTGGCGCGAGCGCCCTTTGCTCCAGCAACGAGGGTAGACGATGGAAACAGACGTTCGAAGCAACCCGGCATTACTGAAGCTGGATCTGTATTGCCGGGGAGTTCGCCTCCATCCGTCGTGCCTTGTTGAAGAAGACGGCGGACGGAAGATTCTCCGCACGC
>JBDTQB010000250.1:0-6820 GCA_039932395.1 Vicinamibacteria bacterium
GCAAGATCCAGAACAATGTGAGCGTCTACGAAGGCGTCGAACTCGAAGACAACGTCTTCTGCGGACCGTCGATGGTCTTCACCAACGTCTTCAATCCTCGCAGTGAAGTCGTTCGCAAGGACGAGTACCGGAAAACCCTGGTGAAGCGCGGCGCGTCCATCGGGGCGAACGCGACCGTGGTGTGCGGTTCGACCATTGGGGAGTACGCGTTCATTGGCGCGGGCTCCGTGGTCACCCGCGACGTTCCGGCCTATGCGCTGGTGATGGGGAATCCGGCGCGGCGCACGGGTTGGATGTGTCGTTGCGGCGAGAAGCTGCCGAAGACTGCGGTGGGTGAATCGGCGACCTGCTCCGTGTGCAACTCTTCTTACGACGTCGCGGCGGACCGGATCACTTCGAAGTAGGCGCGGGGCCGGGGCCCTCTTCGATCTCGAAGGAGAGCAGCAGCGTTCTCTGGATTCCGTTGAAGTTGTCGTCCGAGATCAGCAGGATTTGCGTCTTCCCGTCGGCGTTGATGAACGACGTGATGCCTTCGAAGTTGTCGGCGATGAGCGGAGGTGTGAGTTCGCCGATCGCCTCACCCTGTAGCACCGCGCCGGGCTTGATGGTCGCCGCCCTCACGCGCATCACCCGGGAACTCAGCTTGGTTGGGGCGAACACCGACCAGGAGCGCTCGAGGATCAGAAGATCGCCATTCGCGAGGACGGTGGCGTCGGAGGGCTCGAAGCCCTCGGCACTTGGCTTCCATTCCAGGGTGGACCAGGTTTCGTTCTGGAGAAGAAACGCGACCAGATTCCCATCCGCAGATCTCATCTGCTCCGTGATCGCGAGGACCCGGCCATCCGGCCAGGTCGCGATGGATTCCAGCCCGCCGTTCGATGGTGCCTTCTTCAGCGCCTCTGGGGTCTCGAACACTCTGGCGGTGCCCGTGAGTCCGGCATCGTAGGACCAGATTCGATGATTGCGTTCGAATCCGACCAGCACGCGGCCATCAGAGAGGCGCGCGATTGACTCGGAGTCGCCCCAGGCTTTGCCGGTGATCGCCTTTCCGTTGAGATCCGCGAGCGGCTCGAGTGTGGCCTTGTTCATCCCCTTCAGCCGGACGCCTTCCAGGGTGAGGTGGCCGGTAAATTTGTCGCCCTGATCGGAGATCGCCGTGACGAGAAATCCGTCCGTGGCCTTCTCCGCGATCAGACCCGAAAGGCCTCCGAATCCTTTGTCCTCCGAGGTCAGCCACAAGCCGCCCATGAAGCGCAAAAGTCCCGTCCGATCGACGTTTGCGTCTGCGGTGGAAAGAGGCACGCTCAGAGCGGTCAGGGTAATCTCTCGTCGCGGAAGGGCCGCCGGCTGGGCGATGGCGAGTCCGATCGCTCCCAGCACGATCAAGCCGACGACCGCGTGTCCCCAGAGAGTCTTCAGCAGAAAACCTTGAATCTTCCACACGATGCCCGAACGGTCCCTGCTCTCCATGCACCGTTGACCCTACCGGATGGCGACTCGGCTTGTGAAATGGTGACGCCAGGAGTTCAAAAGTGAGAGCGAGTGAAGTGAAGCGAAGCCTGATCGGTCTCGCGAGATTCGTGCTCGGCTTCAACGTGCTCGTGATCCTCTGGGGCGCTCTGGTGAGAGCCACCGGTTCGGGTGCGGGCTGCGGAGCGCATTGGCCCACCTGCAATGGAACCGTCGTTCCGATGGATCCTTCGATCGGAACGTTGATCGAGTACACGCACCGCGCGACCAGCGGCCTGGCACTTCTCCTCGTCGCCTATCTCACGAAGAGCGTGTTCGCTGCGCGGGAAAAAGGCCACCTCGCTCGCTTCTGGGCGACCGCGTCGATGGTCCTGATCCTCAGCGAAGCCGCCATTGGCGCGGGCCTGGTTCTACTACAGCGCGTTGCCTACGACCCGTCCCTCGCTCGCGGCGTCTGGATCTCCGGCCACCTGATCAATACGTTTCTGCTCCTGGCCGCGCTGACCGCCACCATGCGTTTCGCGGACGAGCCGATGCCTTCCGCAGCGGTCGGACTGCGGGGGACTTTGCGCGCATCCTTTCCTCTGGGCACTCAAGGTCCACTCATCGGTGTCGCGGCTCTGATGGTTCTCGCTACGGGCGTCTCCGGCGCCATCGCCGCGCTGGGCGATACGCTCTTCAAGGTCGACAGCCTTCACGCGGCCCTCGCGCAGGATCTCTCACCGTCGTCTCACTTGTTTGTACGACTGCGCGTCCTGCATCCGATCATCGCGATCCTCGGCGGTGCGTTGGTGATGCTGGTGGGCTATCGAGCCCGGACCTCGAGTTCAGACGACATCGTCATGCAGCAACGTGGATTGCGGCTCGCCGTCCTCGTTGCCTTCCAATGGAATCTGGGCCTCATCAACCTTGTGCTCCTGGCACCGACGTCGCTTCAGATCGCCCACCTCTTCGTGGCCGATCTGATCTGGATCCATCTGATTCTGGTCGCGACCGCTCGCGAGCGCTGATCGGCGAGCGATTCAGGCGGCGTGAGCCGTCTTCTTCGCCGACATCAGCGACGCGATGACGCCGATCGCGAGAATGCCGAGCACGACCGCGAGCAGGTAGAGATTGAAGTTGTCGCCCAGGATCGACTTGAGCCAGGTGTGGATGAGCATCTTCACGCCCACCACCATCAGGATCACCGCGAGTGAGACCTTGAGGTAGCGGAACTGGTCGATCATCCCCGCGAGCGCGAAGTAGAGACTGCGCAGCCCGAGAATGGCGAAGACGTTGCTGGTGAAGACGAGAAACGGATCGGTGGTGATCGCGAAGATCGCGGGGATCGAATCG
This sequence comes from Vicinamibacteria bacterium, assembly GCA_039932395.1. Classification (GTDB taxonomy): domain Bacteria; phylum Acidobacteriota; class Vicinamibacteria; order Fen-336; family JAGNNV01; genus JAGNNV01. The sequence continues at coordinate 2,806 of JBDTQB010000250.1, forward strand.
ACGGCGAAGATCAGGTCGGTCACTTCAACCATGATGAGAGCGAGCAGGAGCGGCGTCGCCAGGAGCGCGCCCGCCTTCGCCTTGTCAACGACCGAGTCGATCTCGACCCTGCCACCGGGGATGGCCGCCTCATGCGATGCGTCCGAGCCCGCGCGAACGAAGAAGTGCTCGCCGTGGAAGCGCTCTGTGACCGGCACGAGCTTGCGCGTCAACTTCACCACGACGTTCTCGTTCGGATCCGTCTCATCGGACTTCAGCAGCAGCATCTTGATTCCAGTGAGGATCAGGAACCCGCCGAAGATGTAGATGATCCATGAGAAGCGGGTGAGCAACTGCGCGCCCACCGCGATCATGACCCCGCGCATGAGGAGCGCGCCGAGGATGCCCCAGAAGAGCACACGGTGCTGATAGATCTGCGGGACCGCGAAGAACCCGAACAACATGGCGATGACGAAAATATTGTCGACCGCGAGCGACTTCTCGACCAGGTACCCGGTCACGTACTTCACCATCGCGTCCGAGCCGTCGTTGTAGATCTCGCCCACGCCTTCGATGATCTGGGGCGACGTGGTCATGCGGTCCGGCGTGAGGCCAAGGCCCATCCAGTGGTTTTCGTACCCCAAGTAGATGAAGCCGGAGAACGCGAGGCCGAGGGAGATCCAGAAAGCCGACCAGCCGAGCGCTTCCTTGACCGAGACGACGTGCGCCTTCCGATGGAAGACACCGAGGTCGAGAGCCAGCAGGACCAGAACGAGAACGATGAAGCCGACATACATCCAAAGCATGCCGGCAAGACTAGGGGCGAAGGATTACATAGACAAATACATTGTTTGATCCATCAAGATAAGAAGTTCTAATGGACCGACGCTGACGGCTGGCCCCGCCACGACCAGGTGGCCCTACGGCGCCGAGGCGGGTGGAACGCGACGTTTCGTCGCCTGCTCGAAGGCGAAGGCGAGTTCCAGCAGCTTCGGCTCACTGCACGCCATTCCGGTGAAGCTCACGCCAAACGGAGCGGGTTTCGGATCGAATCCCGCGGGAAATGCGTTTGCCGCGCTTCCACCGCCCGGACCGCCGGGCGTGTTGGGGACGAAGCCGAAGGGCACCATCACCGTGGGATAGCCGGGCTTGGCCGCGATACCCGCCCCCGAAGCCCCGGGGAAGAGCAACGCGTCGAGGTTGTGCTGCTTCATGACGGCGTCAATGCCTTCCGTGCCCGCGAGGCGGATGTCCTTGGCGCGATCAGCCTGGTAACGCGAGCGATCCATCTGCACATCCATCTCGTCGGAGATGTCGAGCAGAGCCTGGCCGTACTTGATGGCGCCCGCCTTCTGATGGGCGACATTCCACTGTCGAAGCTCCGTGAGCGTCTTGACCGGCGCGTTGTCGCCCAGTGTCTTCAGCCAGGCGTTGAAGTCTCGTTTCATGCCGTACTTCAGAACCACCGAGCACTCCGCGTCCTTGCCCTTGGCGTTGTCGAGTCCGCCGCACGGGCTCCAGGTGAGGAAGCTGTTGGCCGCGTCCTTCGTGAGGATGCTCGGGATATCCGCGGGGTCCACGATCACCGCGCCCTGTTTCTTCAGGATCTCGATCGCTTCCGCCATCACCTTGGCCTGGTCCGGATTGAGGCCTCCGCGAGGCTCCTTCTGTCCAGGAACGGCGGTGCGGTCGTAGAACGATGCGCGAGGGACGCCGATGCGTGCGCCCTTCAGCCCGTTTGGGTTCAGGAACTTCGTGTAGTCGCGGCCCGGAGCCGGTGTGCAGGTCTTGGTCGCGGGATCGTTCGGATCGGGTGCGGGACTTTCGAGCGCGCCGAACATCACCGCCACGTCGGTCACGGTACGTCCCATCGGCCCCGCGGTGTCCTGATCCGCGGTGATAGGAATGACGCCATAGCGACTGATGCGGCCAACCGTCGGCTTGATCGCGGCCAGCATGTTCTGGTTCGAAGGACTGAGGATCGACCCGGAGGTCTCGCTGCCAACGTTCGCGGCCCAGAAGTTCGCCGCGGTGCCGATGCCGGAACTTGAACCACCGGTGCTCAAGACGGGACGGCCGTCGAAGGTCGATTCGCGCGGATCGCGACGCGGATCGTAGGGATTCATGCCGTAGCCGGTGAGACCGTTGTAGTTCGCGGGCATACCGGACGCGACCCAGTTCGCAAGCTCGGTGAGGCCGGTCTTGGCGATGATGATCGCGCCCGCATCGCGCAGGTTCTTCGTGAGGGTCGCTTCATAGGAAGGAGTGAATCCCGCGAAGGCCAAGGCACCACCGGTGGTCGGAAGGTGGGTGGTGAGCATGTTGTCCTTGAGCGCCACCGGAATACCGTGAAGCGGACCGCGGATCTTTCCCGCCGCGCGTTCCAGGTCGCACTCGTCCGCCTCCTTCAGCGCATTCTTGTTTACGGAGATCACCGCGTTGAGCTGATCCTCGTACATCGCAATCCGGGTGAGGTACTGCGTGACGATCTCGCGTGACGTCGTTCGCTTCTGTTCGAGGGCGAGGCGCATCTCGGGGATGGTGGCTTCGACCACGCTGAAGGGTTTGGGCGGCGGTGGCGGCGCTGCTTTGGACTTCTGAGGAGCGGCGGTCAACGTGGTTGCGGCGAGGAGGATGGCGGCGACCGAAGATAGAGAAGGCTTCATATGCGCCGGATTGTAGGACGAATCCGCGACGCGGGCTGGATCGCACCATCTCCCATGGTCGGATATGGTCCGTTGGATCATGAGGGCCGCACCGCAACAGATCTCGACGCTCGACCGGCTGCTGAATTGGCGGGCAGACGTTGAACCCCAACGCGTGGCCGCTCGATTCCGCGGCAGATCCTGGACCTTCGCGGAGTTGCGAGATCGAGCGTGGGCGATGGCGGAGGACCTTGCCGCTCGCGGTGTGAAGGCGGGCGATGGAGTTGCCGTAGTGATGCCTCGTTCGTTGGATGCCCTGGTCGTGTGCTTTGCGATCCTTCGCGCGGGCGGCGTTGTCCTTGGCCTCGACGTCGCCGCGCCGAACGCTCGGAACAAGACACTGATTCAGAGGTCCGGCGTCCGCTGGTCGGTGATTGGAGGGTCTGCCTCCGCAGAGTGCGTGGACGAAACGACGGTCATCGCGTTGCCGTCGGGCGATGCGCGGCAGGCGTCCTTCGCCAGCCGTGCCGACCCAGAGAAGGATGCGTTCCTGGTCTTCACCTCAGGCAGCTCGGGCGAGCCCAAGGGCGTTCGCCTCTCTCATGCCGCGATGGTCGCGCGCTCCGGGACGGAACTGGCTGTTTGGAACATGGACGCGGGCGACCGCTATCTCATGAGAACGCCTCTCGGCATCGTCGGTTTACCTGTTCTGCTCTCGATCCTGGCGGGTGGAGTTACGCTCGTGATCGCGGATCAGGAAGACGGAAATCGGGCGACCGAGCTCGCCAGGCTGATCGAGGAGGAGCGCATCACCTGCGCGTCGTTCCCGCCCCGGATCCTGCGGGATTTCCTTGTTGTTCCCGATATCGCGCGGAAGCTTCAAACCCTGCGGATGGTCCGGTCCGCGGGAGATTCGGTCGATCGCGCCGTCGTCGGAAGAATTGGCGAGATTTTGCCCGCCTGCCGCCTGGTCGACGGTTATGGCTTGACCGAATCGTCGGGGATCGTCATGCAGGATGGATGGCCATTTTTTGGGGTTGAGACGCGGATCGAACAAGAGGAACTGTGGATCGCCACACCCCTGCTGGCCACGGCCTATCTCGATGAGGATCGAGACACGGAATCGAAATTCATCCGGCGTACCTTCGCTGACGACAGCGAACGTCTCTGGTATCGCACCGGAGACCGCGCGCAGCGCCGGGCCGACGGACAGATCAGCGTGCTGGGCCGAGTCGACCTCCAGCTCAACGTCGACGGCGTGCGTATCGACCCGCTCGAACTTGAAGTCGCCCTTCGGCTCCATCCGCTTGTCGGGGATGCCGCGGTGGCGGTTCACGCGGATGCGACCGGTCGGTCCCGGCTCGTTGCCTACGTGGTCGAGGGCACGCAAG
>JBDTQB010000251.1:0-6815 GCA_039932395.1 Vicinamibacteria bacterium
GCGGAGGCGTCAGGCTCGAAACCGAGCAGGTAGTAGGAATGGCTCGCCTCGACGACACCAGCGAGGAGCCCAGCGAGGTTCTCGGTCTCCTGGAAGTTACGGCCTCCGGTGGCGAGCGCCAAGGCACTCGTCCAACTCTCTCCCTGTTCGCCCATGGGCGTTCGCAGGGCCTCGCCGAGGCGGTCCTGCTGTGCTACCGCCAGCCGATTGTCGCGTTCCATGGCCTCCACGCCGCCCGGCGCGCGCAGCCCCCGGCCATCGAGGCCGTAGATGGTGACGCGATGGCGAGTGGCCGCCGCGGTCACGTCTCTTGTCCTTCGATCGAAGCTGGACAAGCCGGTCGCCCCACTGACGACGAAGAACAAAGTGCGCCCTTGCCGCCCGCCGGCGATGCGATCGATCAGCGTGACCAGTTGGGCCGTCGTGGTTTCCTCGACCACGCGGGCGAGCGAAGCCCCCAACAACTCTGTCTTTTCGCTCGTGACCGTCTCCCCCGAAGCCCCCGTTTCGTCCAGGGCGCCCTGGGGACGTGCCCCTTCGTCCAGGACGCCCCCGGGCGTGGTCCCTTCCGGTCCGGGACGGCCTTCGACGACCCGGGCGAAGACGCGATCGAAAACGGCCTGTGACTGGAGGTCGCGGCTGTGGCCGCTCCACATCGACGTGCCCTGGGTGGTGGCGATGATCAGATCGTCGGCCAGATCCGGCGACGCCTCGACGAAGCGTCGCAACATGCGGGCGCCTCGAACCTGGGCCGCGTTTCCCAGGCGGTAGCCATCAAAGACGAACACCAGACAGCCCACGGGACGCGTGGCTGGCTCGTCGCTGCTGGTCGAAATGCGGCTTGCCACCGCGGGACGTGTCTCCGCAAGGACCGCGGGAACCTCGACCGCCTGGAAGCTGGAGATCGCACGCTCCTTGCCCTCATCGAGGAGACGGAAATCCTCGCGCGAAAGGCCCCGCACGGGCAGGCCGTCGCGGTCGACCACGGTGACATCGACCTGGACCAGCTCGACCTTGGAACCGAAAGAGGGCGTCTTCTGGACGCCGCGCGCCACGTTGGCGAGAGCCACCGCCAAGATCACACCGCTGCCGAAGGAGCGCCACGACACCGCGACGACTATAGCCCTCGCCGCGAATTCGAACGGATTTCGCTCACCATCCTCCCTCGATGATGGCCGAAGCGAGAATCATCAAGGATTCTGGTTCAATTCGGCCTGATGGCCCTGGTCGTCGAAACGTTCTTCCTGTCAGCACTTCGGTCTCTGCCCATAACCCTTGACCTCGGGACTTGGTATGCCGGCAGCGCCTTGACCAGCCTGGGGTTGCTGATCGGCCTAGTCTTGCTGGGCTTCTACCGGTCGTTGAGCGGGAAGCCACTCTTCGCGGGGATCTGCTGAAAGCCTGATCGAAGTTCCTCATGTTCGGCTGCCGTTTCGAATAGCAGTGTCTCTTGATACGCGGCGGCTCGGCTGGTATCAATAGCGCAACGGCCATGCGACGCAACTTTCGGAACGCCATCGTACTTTCTGTGAGCGTCGCTCTTTCGGGATGCGCGGAAAAGGATCAGTACCCGCTAAGCGCGTACTGCGGCATTCACTCGTGCCCCTCGTATTCCGTCAGCCTGACTCAGGCGCAGGAACTGGTTCGCAAGGGCGCGGGCGCGGCCGGGGGAACGTGCGGACCGTATCGCTTCACCTCCAGCGGGGATGGATACACCTCGACGTCGCTCTACTTCGACCCGCAGGGTGTGGTTGTTGCGGTCGAGACCACGTCCGATGTTCAGTCGTCACAGCGACGCTACGGTCAACTGCAGAATTGCGAGTCGGTTCGTGTCGGCGGAGTCAGCCAGTTCGAGAGATTAGTAGAAGAGGCAAGACCTCCGCGATCTACGGAGTTAGATCGGGCGCCCAAGGCGCCTCCAAATGAACCTGCAGTGGCGAGGGACAATCGGAAAGGGGCTGAATGGGGCGACTCCGATTCGCAGTATCGCCTGGCCGCGCTCTATTTCACCGGCCAGGATGTACCTCTTAGTGACACGCAAGCAGCCTATTGGTTTGAAAAGGCTGGGGAGCAGGGACACGCTGAGGCGATGTTCTACAGGGGTGAGATGTACTACCAGGGGCGAGGTGGTCCTCGTGACTTCGAAAAGGCCGCGTCGTGGTACCGCGAGGCGGCGGCAAGAGGGTCCGCCATCGCCCAGGCCGATTTGGCCACGATGTCTTACGACGGCCAAGGCGTTTCCAAGGACCTGGTCGAAGCATATAAGTGGATCACGCTAGCCGTGGCGCACGCGGCGACCGACTATGAGAAGAAGTTCTCGTCGGAAGTCCGAGGTGTCATGACCAGCGCGCTGCCGCGGGAAACCAAGGCCGAAGGAGAGTCCAGAGCTCGCGATTGGATGGCGGCCCGGCAGCACAACGACGACCTCGTGCGGGAAACCGCTCTGCGCTGGATGAGCACGCGTTCGGGGAAGGCGGCTTTCTTGATAGAAGTTGACGGTGGCCTTCCCTCACCGCTGCTGCTGACTCGGTTCAAGAGTGATCCGAGATTCAGATCATTCGCGGAGGTCAAGTGGTCGCCTGCGGCGGTCGGTGGCCCCAAATATGTGCTGAATGGCGCAGTGATCTCCGTTGACCGTCTCATGTGGCGCACTGATCGCGAGGCCACGGTCCACGTTGGCAGTTATGTGGGTCCCCTCGAAGGCTGGCGCGGTCGAATTGTGGTCGAGCGCGGCGCATCAGGGCAGTGGACGTGTCGTGAAGTGCCCGGCACCTCGTCCATTTCGTAAGTTCTCCGAGAAGCCCTGCTCGCCCGGAGCGAGAGCCCCGACGCTGGACCTAGTGCTTGAAGTGACGCTTGCCGGTGAAGACCATCGACAAGCCCAGTTCGTCGGCGGCCTTCACGACTTCTTCGTCCTTCACGGAACCGCCGGGCTGGATGATGGCGGTGGCGCCGGTCTTCGCGATGGCGTCAACGTTGTCGCGGAAGGGGAAGAAACCGTCCGACGCGACCACCGTGCCGGTCAGCGGACGCTGCGCCTTCTGAATCGCGATCTTCACCGAGTCGATCCGGCTCATCTGACCGGCTCCGATTCCTAGGGTCTGCTCGGCCGTGGCGAAGACGATGGCGTTGGACTTCACGTGCTTCGCGACATTCCAGGCGAAACCGAGCGCCTCCCATTCCGCGGGCGTCGGCTTGCGTTTGCTGACGGCGTCGCAGGCTGCGCGATCGAAACGCGCCATGTCCCATTCCTGCGCGAGGATGCCGCCCATCACGCGCTTCTGATCGAATCCGGTCACGCGATGGATCGAGGTGACGTCCATGTCGAGCACGCGGAGATTCTTCTTGGTCGCGAAGAGCGCCTTCGCATCGGCGCTGAAGCCGGGTGCGATCACGGCTTCAAAGAAGGTTGGGATGATCCTGGCTGCCACCGCGGCGTCGCAGCGACTGGAGAGCGCGATGATGCCGCCGAAGGCCGACGTCGGATCGCAGTCCCACGCTCGACCGAAAGCTTCTTCAAGAGTCGCACCACGGCCCACGCCGCAAGGGTTCGTGTGCTTGATGATCGCGACCGCCGTGCCGTCGACGTCCGTCACCAGACGCCACGCAGAATCCAGATCAAGGATGTTGTTGAACGACAACTCCTTCCCCTGAAGGACGCGGGCCGCGGCCACCGAGTACATCGTTGAACCCATGTCGGAATAGAACGCCGCGCGCTGATGGGGATTCTCGCCGTAGCGCAGATCCTGAATCTTCTCGAAGCTCTGGCTCAGGCGATACGGGAAGACGCTGTCGCTCTGCGCCTTGGCAAAGCCCGACTCGCCCACTTCAATCTCGGCCATGTACTGGGAGATCGCCGCTTCGTAGCGTGCGGTGTGGCGGAATGCCTTCTGCGCGAAGAAGAGACGTGTGGCGCGATCCACACCTTCGGGCCGCGCGAGACGCTCGAGCAGAAGACCGTAGTCGGCTTCGTCGACCACGACCGCCACCGACTGGAAGTTCTTCGCCGCCGCGCGCACCATCGACGGACCGCCGATGTCGATGTTCTCGATCGCCTCGTCAAACGACGCGCCCTTCGACACCTTGTCCTCGAAAGGATAGAGATTCACCACCACCACATCGATCGGAGCCAAGCCGGTCTTATCAAGGTCGGCGAGATGCTCTTCGTTGCGCTTCGCGAGGATGCCGCCGAAGACCTTCGGATGAAGGGTCTTCACGCGTCCGCCGAGAATCTCCGGAAACCCCGTGACCTCGGACACCGCGGTGACGGGAATGCCGGCTTCGGTCAACGACGTCGCCGTCCCGCCCGTGGAGAGAATCTCGAAACCGAGAGCGACGAGTCCCTTGCCCAGTTCCACGATTCCTTCCTTGCGGAAGACGGAGATGAGGGCGCGTTTCTTCTGAGCGGTCATGAACTATTCCTGGGAAAAAGCTGAAGGTTTGGGAGAGATGAGTTGGGGAACTTTTTGGCGGTTCATGTCGCCGCCGGCGCTGCGCCAGATGGCGATCCAGGTCGCGGCCACCGCGCTCACGGAGCGCGAGTAAGACGTCGACGCGACGGCGAACACGGGGCTTCGAAAATCGATCTGCGTGTAGGGGGTGACTCGCCCGCCCTCTACGCCCTCTTCACGGAGCAACGTCGCCTGCGAAGACGTCTTCGCGACGACCGCGCTCAGATAGGACGGAACCGCCTCGAGCTTCATCCGCATCGCGTCCGGCTGAACGATCACCAACGGAATCTTGTCTCGATGGGCGGCGACGTACAGGTAGAACTCGCGCCTTATGGCGCGGCCCTTGGCGTCAAATCCAAGGCCTTCGCTGACGCCTGGATCGGAGAGGTCGACGACCAGCCGGTACGTCGCTCCCAGTGCGATCACCGCGGCGCGGAAGTCAGCTCCGTGGAGGTCCTTCACTCGATCAGCCATCTCCTTGGCGAGCGCATCGGTGGTGGACTCCCCGAACTTGCCTTTGGCGAGATCGGCGTAAACGAGCGGCAGAGCCGGAGACGAGGCGGTGCTTGCCTCGCCAAAGATTTCCTTCTCATGGGCGCGGAAAAGTTCCGCCAGCGATCTGGGAATCAGCTTCAGAGCGTCGCGCGCGATCGACTGCGACAGGTCGGCCGGCCATGCGTGCGCGGGCTGAGCACCAAAGACCAGGACGACCGACGCGGCGATTAAGAGGCTTCGTGCGTTCAAGCGATCAATCAATCCGCACGGGCTTGGCCTTAAGGGCCACCTTGCCGTCTTGGAGGGCCACGCGGAAGTCCACCGCCACCGCGTCCTTTTCATCGAGAAGACGCGCACGCTGCTGTGAAATGAGTTTGCGAAAGGACTCGAACTTCACCTCGGACTCACCCACCGAGGCGCGCGCCGCACGGAACTGCTCGTAGAGATTCTTGACCCCTTCATCGTCGTCACGAAGAGTACTCAGGCGGATCTCAGAGCGAGCCGGAGGAGGAGTCGCACCCGGCTCAAGGCGTTGAGCGGCCGCAAGGGGAGCCACCGCCTCGACCGCCGATTCCTGCGCCAGGACACGGGCCTGCTTCATCTGAGTGGACGACATCGGCCGTCCTTCCTCGATCGCACGTAGCCGACGATTCCACAGGTCGGCCAGGGTGTTGTAGCGCGCGGTCAGACTCTGGAATCGAAAGCGCTCGACATTGTTGCGGATCTCGACGCCGACATAGCGACGGATCAATCGATCGAGCCGCTGCTTCGCCTCAAACGGAGCCTTGCGCTCCTGGCCGGAGAAGAAGCGCTCCCACTCCTTCTGGAGTTTGAACGTGCCTTCCTCGATGCGCGCCAGATCTTCTTCAAGCGCGCTCATCGGCCATCACTCCTTCACGAAGAAGGACATCAGCGGCAACCACAGTTCGTGGCCGTAGGGCGCTTTGCGTCCCGCCACCAGAATCTCGCTGCCGGGCCGCGCCGCCACGAGCGACGCTACGTCGCGCAGAGTCGAGGCCTGCTCGACGTGGAAGTCGGCCCGATGCCGCGTGATCGAGCCTTCCTGAAACGTCGTGAAGGCCGCGGCGCCGGACGAAAGACTCTTGGCCCGCGTCACGACTTCATCCGCCGAATCGTCGAAGACGACCGACAACGCAAACGGCTTCTGGCGCCGGCCGGGATAGAGGATCTCCACGAGCTCGTCGGAGAGCGCGTCGATATTGTCCTCGACCTTCGGCACCACGGGCGGAAGCCTGTCGGCATAGGTCGGTACGCGTTCCCGGCTCATCGTGTCGGGGATCTTATCGGGTGCACGCTGCCGGTCGGCAGATGTGACCTGAAATGCCTATTTCGCGGTTCCGTCGAGCGCTTCAATGGTCGCGGTCGAAGCGGGCCGTTCGTTCTTCAGGCGCGCCGAGACCTGCTCGTTCGCGGCCCAGACGCGGAGGATGTTCCCGCCAACCAGCATCTTGACGTCGCCGTCTGTCCAGCCGCGACGGAGCAGTTCCGCCACCAGATTCGGGTACTTCGACACATCTTCAAGGCCGTCCGGCAGCTCTTCGGTCCCGTCATAGTCGCCGCCCAGGCCGACATGCTCAATCCCCGCGATATGACGGATGTACTCGATGTGATCGGCCACTTGAGCGAGCGTCGCGTTCTTGGGCTTGAACTCCTCGCGGGTGGCGGCCGTGATCTTCTTGCGCTCCTCGGCATCGGTGACGCCCTTCAACCGCACTTCAAGCGCGGCTCGACCCTCTTTGCCCTTGGTCGCCACTTCCTGGGAGATGAAGCCCGGCACGAAGGTCACCATGACGACGCCGCCGTTCGCCTTGACCTTGCGAAGGATGTCGTCAGGCACATTGCGCGCGA
>JBDTQB010000252.1:0-6801 GCA_039932395.1 Vicinamibacteria bacterium
TTCAGCACATCTACGACAAGAGCAACGTCGGCACCAAGGGCAAGCTGATCTCCCTGGCCACCGAAACCGATCGCACCCTGTTCTTCGACTTCCTTCCTCTGGAACTGGGCACGGTCCGCGGCTTCAAGACCCGGTTTCACCTTTATACGGTTCCTGGCCAGGTGTTCTACGACGCTTCGCGCAAGCTGATCCTGAAGGGCGTCGACGGCGTCATCTTCGTGGCCGACTCACAGGAAGAGCGTATGGACGCGAATATCGAAGCGCTCGACAACCTGGTGACGAACCTCAAGGGCCAGGGCTACGACTTCAACTCGATTCCGTATGTGCTCCAGTTCAACAAGCGGGACCTTCCGACCGCGATGCCGGTGGAAGAGATGAAGAAAATTCTCTGCCGCCGCAACGAACCCATCGTGGAAGCGTGCGCGTCCAAGGGAATTGGCGTGTTCGAGACGCTTCGAGCGGTCGCGAAGGTTGTTCTGCAGGAACTGAACAAGGGGCAATAGTCAGCCGCGCGCCCACAGCGCGCGTTCCTCCCGGTCGAGCGCCCGCGCCGTCGCCGCCCCATCGACCACGACCAGACTCACCAAGCCCGCGCTGAGAATCCACGCGAGGGGCGTGAGAAGTCCCTGAGCGGTCGGTGCGACCAGAAGAAGAGTGTTGAGGATCGCCATGCCGATCCGCGCCTCCGTGCCGCCTACGCCCCCAAATGCGATCTGAAAGACATGGGTGGCGTGCGCCTTCAGCGCGATGTGGATCTGAAGAAGTGAGTAGGCGATGAGAAGCGCCAGCGCCGAGAGCGGCGTCGTGAGACCTGACGAGGCCAGACCCACGAGCAGAAAGATCGCGCCGAACGCATCGACCAGATGATCGAGATAGAAACCGAAGCGAGGGCGTTGCTTCTCCCGGACCCGCGCGAGCGTTCCATCGAGGCTGTCTCCGAACCAGTTGAGGAAAAGAAAGGCGTTCGCTCCGAGAAGGGCGAGCGGCGTGAGCGTGACCAACCGGTAGCAAAGCCCGGCACCCGCCATCGAGAACAGGCCGAGCGCGGTGAGGTGATCGGGTTGAACCCATGCCGGAAGCCGTCGAGCGATGGCGATAAGAAGACGCTTTTCGGCGCCTCCGGTGAAACTTCGAAGGTCGCGACGGGCGATCTCCGGCGAGGGGGTTGTGGCGATCTGAACCGGGGATGAGGGCATGTTGTCTCCTTGGAAAACGCCGCGTGAATGCGGCAAGAACAAGGTACGGGGCATGAGGGGCCGGCGTCCCTAAGAAAGCCCTGAATAGATCCAAAACTCTTCCAAAGCCTCATAATCGGCACTCTCGGAAGGCGGCGCGCGCGCCCTCGTCCATCACCATGCCACCATGACCCTCCACCAACTCGGCCCCTTCACTTTGGATACGCGCACCCTGCTCCTGCTGCGCGAGGACGAAATCGTCAGGGTTCCGATGAAAACGGTCGAGGTTCTACTGGCCCTGATTGAGCGGCGCGGCCAGATCGCAACCAAAGATGAGCTCCTGAGGGCAGTGTGGCCGGACAGCATCGTGGAAGAGGCGAACCTGAGTGTTCACGTGGCACTGCTGCGGAAGACCCTCGGGGAGACCGCACCCATCGAGACGATCCCCAAGCGCGGCTACCGCCTGCTCGCGGCCACGGCGACACGTGTCGCATCCGTTCTGCGAGGCCGTTACTTCTGGAACAAGTTCACCAGGGATTCGCTTGATCGCGCAACCCAATGCTTTGAAGAGGCTTTGCGTGTCGACGCCCGATCCGGCGAGGCGCACGCGGGCTTGAGCGACACGCAGCTCATGCAGGGTCTGTTCGGGTTCGATCCGCGGCGCGACGTCTTCTCGCGTGCCGCCCAGCATGGAGAGAGCGCGGCCGAACTCTCCCCCGAATCAGCCGATGCCCAGGCCTCGGCCGCCTTTTCGCGGCTCTTCGATCGCTACGACTTCCCTGGCGCGGGAGAGGCGCTTGCGCGCGCGCGGAAGCTCGCACCCGCAAGAGTGGAACCCCATCTATGGTCGGCGCTCTACTACGCGCTCAACGGCGAGACGATGCGCGCCCTCTCGTCCGCCCGTGAAGCGACGGCGCTCGATCCCATCTCGCTCAAAGCGGTCATCGGATCCGGGTTTCACCTCTACCTCTCGCAGCAGTACGAGCCGGACGTCGAGGCTTTGGAGCAGACAATCGAACTGGAGCCGGAGTTCGCGGTGGCTCACTGGGCGCTCGGCCTTGCCTGCGATCGGCTGGGACAATTCACGCGCGCCGAGGCGGAACATCGCGCGGCGGTCCTGCACTCGGGCGCATCACCAACGATGGAGTCGAATCTCGCCCGCTCTTTGATCCTGGCGGGAAAGCGCACGGAAGGCGCTGCGCTGCTGGAGCGTCTCTCCGCGGAAGGTCTGGCGCCGTACCGCCAGGCAACGATTCAAGCGGCCCTGGGTGAGAATGGAGTTGCGATCGCTTCGCTCGAGCGCGCGCTCTCGGCGCGGGATCCGTGGCTGGTCGTGTTGAGTGTCGATCCGATGCTGGACGGTGTCCGAAAGGACCGACGCGTTCAGAACATCGAGAAAGAGGTGCGTGGTGGCTGAGTCGATTCCGGACAAGATGCGGGCAATCGAGATCACGGAGCCCGGAGGCCCGTCGGTCCTTCAACTCACGGAGCGTGACATCCCCAAACTTGGAGCGACCGATGTCCTGATCCGGGTTTCGGCGGCCGGGGTCAATCGTCCCGACATCTTCCAGCGCGAGGGCAAGTACGCTCCGCCCTCCGGCGTCACGGATATCCCGGGGCTCGAGGTCGCGGGCGAAGTGGTCGATCTTGGCAGTGACGTCGTTTCGTTGCGACTCGGGGATCACGTCATGGCCCTGGTGGCGGGCGGCGGATACGCCGAGTACTGCGCAGCACCCTCGGGTTCGTGCCTCAAGATTCCTCAGGGCTTCTCGTCGATCGATGCGGCGGCGGTGCCGGAAACGTTTTTCACGGTGTGGGCCAACGTCTTTGAAGGCGGAAGGCTTCAGCAGGACGAAACGTTCCTGGTCCACGGCGGCGCCAGCGGAATCGGCACCACCGCGATTCAGATGGTGAAGGCTCTGGGCGGCCGGGCCTATGCCACGGCGCGCGGGCCCGGCAAATGCGCGGCGGTCGAGGCCCTGGGCGCGATCAAGTGCATCGACTCCACGACTCACGACTTCGTCAACGAGATGAAGAAGCTGACCGAAGGTCGCGGCATAGACGTCATCATGGACATGCTCGGGGGCGACTACACGGATCGCAACATTCAGTCGCTGGCATTCGAGGGCCGGCTGATCCAGATCGCGACGTTGCTCGGCCAAAAGTCCGAAGTGAACATGGCGATGGTCATGCAGAAGCGGCTCACGATCAGCGGATCAACTCTGCGGTCACGTCCGGATTTCGAGAAAGCCCGAATCGCGCGCGCTATTCTCGACCGCGTCGTTCCTCACATGGAAGCGGGCACCATTCGGCCCGTGGTCCACATGACGTTCCCTCTTGATGCCGCGAGCAAGGCGCACGCCCATCTCGAAGCAGGAAGCTCGATCGGGAAGATCGTGCTGACCGTCGACTAGCAGCCCGTGGTGCAAGTCTGCCGCGGCACCGAGACGAGCGATGCGCCCGGATGGCGATGAGCCGAAGAGCCCGAATATCGGGAATATTCGGGCTTCTGAGCGAAGAAGCCAGCCGGGATGCGGCGCTCGTCGAATGCCGGCAGACTTTCGCCACGGGCTGCTAGAGGCAGAACACTAGTCGTCGGGGCCGAGGCCTGGAATTGCCAGCTGTCGCGGGGCGTGGGAGACGGTCTCAAGTTCCGGAATGTCTTCGCCCACCGCGGCGCCCAGGTCCTTAAAACGACGAGCCTGAACCAGCACGCGGGTCTCCATCGAGCCCACCGCCTTGTTGTAGGCGAGAGTGGCCTTACCCAGCGCGTCCCCGACGTTGTTGAAGTGAGCTGCCATCAGGTTGATGCGGTTGTAGAGCTCCTTGCCCAGCTCGCTGATGTGCTCGGCGCTCTCGGCGATGCGCTCCTGACGCCATCCGTACGCCGCACCCTTCAAAAGCGAGAGCAACGTCATAGGCCCGGCTGGAATCACATTGCCTTCGACCGCGTCATCGAGCAAAGATGGGTCGGCCTGCACCGCGTCGGCGAAGGCACTCTCGATCGGCACGTACATGACCACGAAGTCCGGACTGCTCGAGAGCTGGTCGGCGTAGGCCTTGCTCGAGAGATCGCCCACGTGCTTACGAAGCTGGCGCGCATGCTGCTGGATCAGGTCGCGGCGCGAGGCCTCATCCCGCGCATCCTTGGCGTCGAGATAGGCGAGAAGCGGAACCTTCGCGTCCACAACGACCGTCTTCCCCCCAGGCAGATGAACAATGAGATCAGGCCGGAGACGCCCATCTTCGCCATGAATCGTGGATTGCTCGACGAAGTCGCAGTGTTCGATCATCCCCGCCATCTCGACCACGCGGCGCAACTGAAACTCACCCCATCGGCCACGCACGCTTGGCGCGCGGAGTGCTGTGACCAGCCGCTCCGTCTCGTCGCGTAACAGGATCTGGCCTTCTTTGAAGGAGGCAAACTGTTCGGTCAGGCCGGAGTAGGCCTCGCCGCGCTTCTGCTCGATCTCATGCACGTGCGCCTCAAACTTCGAGAGCGACTCGCGGATCGGCGAGACCAATTGGGCGAAGGTGGTTTCCTTGGCGGCGAAATCCTTGAGCGCACTTTCGCGGAACTGGCCGAAGGTGGCGTGCGCCTGATCGAGGAAAGCGGCCCGGCTCTTGTCGAGCGCATCCATGGACAACGCCTGGAACGCGTCCTTCATCGAGATCTCAGCGCGGGACATCAGTTCCAGCTTTTCGGCGGCGGCCTTCTCGGACTCGAAAAGACGGGTCACGGCCTCCGCCAGCTTGACCCGCGTCTCGCCAAGCCTCGCCTCGCGCTCCGTCACCTGCGCACGCAGGGCGTTCAAGTCGCGCTCAAGCGATGGGACGCGCTGAGCACCCGCTTCGAAGCGGGCGCGCTCGTTGATGAGCCGTGAGTTTTCGGAGGCCGATCCCGCGCGTTCGGCGGCCTGGCCCCGACCGCGGCCGATGAAAAAACTCGCGACCACGACGACCACGACGGCAAGAAGGAAGCCCGCCAGAACGCTCGAGGAAACAACCATCGTTTGCCAGTCTATTGAATGACCGCGCAAACGAGGTCCAAATCTCTGAAGGCGTGGTTTGTAGCAGCGTAAAACGCTCAGTTAGATTGCAGGTGCACTATGCCCCGAACCCGAATCGCGATCGCCGTTCTCTTGTGTGGCGGAGGCATCTTCCTCGCCCTCATCCTTCTCTCGAAACACTACGGCGTTCCGCTTCTCGGCGAAGCGGTGATGGCCGCGTGCGGTGTCGGTGAAGGGTGCGACGTGATCGCGCAGAGCCGCTACTCGAGCCTCTTCGGCCTTCCTCTTGCCGCCTGGGGGCTGTTCTTCTACGGCTCCCTGACAGCACTTCTCCTGCCGTCTCTCCTTGGAGAGACGGAGAGCGGCAATGATCCCGCGGCCTCGACTGCGTTCCTCCTGCTTTGTCTGGCGATCGGGCTCGATGTGGTGTTGCTCGGACTGCAGGCGTTCGTCATCAAGGCGTTCTGCAAATTCTGCCTGGGGACGTACGCCGTGAACATCCTGATGCTGATCGCGTTGTGGCCGTTCCGTCAGGTCTCGCGCGCGATGAACTTCCTATTTGTTCCCCAGGCCCGCCGCGCCCTCGGGGCGTGGATCGTGGCAACCCTTGCCATCTTGGGAACGGCGTTCGCGCTCAACTCGACACTGGACGTGCGCAAGACACTCGCCTCGGCCTCGATTCTCGGCGTGCCCACGATGCTTCAAGCCCCTCCTCCCAAGCCGGAAGCAGGTTCCGTCGAAGAACAACTCGCGCAAGCGCGCGCCGAGGCACAGAAGTGGAAGGACACCCTCGACAGCGAGACGAAGCTGCGCGACTACCTGACGGCCAAGGCGAAGACGGACTTTACACAGTCGCCCGTCGTGGACCTTCAACTCTCCAAAGCTCCCGTGATGGGATCGAGCGACGCGAAAATCGTGGTGGCCACCTTCTCCGACTTCATGTGCCCCTTCTGTAAGGACCTCGCGCGCGGTCTGCATGAATTCGTGCCGACCACGGGGACGTCATTGAATGTGCATTTCAAGAACTACCCGCTCGACAATTCCTGCAACACCCACGTCCCGCGAACCATTCACCAAGGGGCCTGCGAGCTCGCCTTGGCCGGAATCTGCGCGTCCGACGGCGGTCGCTTCTGGGAGTTTCACGACAAAGTGTTCAGCCAGACTCTTGAGCAGGTGACGCGCCAGGACGCCCTTCGCATGGCCGAGGCCGTGGGACTCGACCCAAAGAAAATCGGCAGCTGCATGGACTCGGCTTCCGTCAAAGGCCGTCTCAGCGCCGATATCGAAGAGGCCACTGGTCTGGATGTCGGCTCGACGCCAACCATTTTCGTGAATGGACACAAGCTGCCCTCTGCGAACGTGTTCTTCATCGCCGTGGAGGAAGAACGCAGGCGTCTGGGCCTTCCCGCCTTCGGCGTAAGTCGTTCCGCGGCCGGTCGCTGATCGCGTCCCCGCCCAAACCCCTTCCCAAGGAGTCTGAAGAATCATGACGAGCACCACGTTGACCCAGGGAAAGCTGGACATCAAGGTCACCAGGAAGCCACGCACGCGGACGATGCCCGTCGCCGCGGATCTCGGCTTCGGCAAGATCTTCACCGATCACATGTTCATCATGG
>JBDTQB010000253.1:0-6740 GCA_039932395.1 Vicinamibacteria bacterium
GTATCGCGCCTGCTTTGGGAGCAGGAGGTCGGAGGTTCGAATCCTCCCGCCCCGATTTTCGTTTAGCTGGGGGCCGCAGTTCTGTGAAGAGCGCCATGCGGTCCCTGAGCGGTTGTCCGTTCGCTTCGGCCTGGTTTGTGTGGGTCTTTCTGTGCGGTCGCTTAACATCATCCCTTGGGTGCGCGGGATGAATCCTGCCGCAGGTGATCGAGGGCAGTCGGGCCGCTCCCTCCTCTGAAATCTTCTTGGAGGTGGACGCATGCGCCGTTTTCTGATGGTGGGTCTCGTATTGGCGCTGGCGAGCCCCGCCTTTGCGTCGGGTGCCGAGGAACCGGTCACCCTCATCGCGATGGCGTTGACGTTCATTCTCCTGACCGCGCGGATTTTCGGGCACATTGCGGAGAGCCTGGGCCAGCCTTCCGTCCTCGGAGAACTGGTGGGCGGTGTCGTGCTCGGCGTGGTTGGACGCTCGTTTCTCCCTTCGCTCGAGCGGGCCGCGAAAAGCCCGGAGTTGGCCCTTCTCGCCGGGCTGGGCGTCCTCCTGCTGCTTTTTGAAGTGGGACTCGAATCGACGGTTGCGCAGATGATGAAGGTTGGCTGGCCGTCCCTGCGCGTGGCGGTCCTGGGTGTCGTGACCCCCATGATCCTGGGAGTCGCGGTCGCAACGGTTTTGATGCCCGAGGCCTCCGTCTACGTCCACTCCTTCATCGCCGCCAGCCTGTGCGCGACCTCAGTGGGGATTACGGCTCGCGTCTTGAAAGACCTGGATCGAAGTCAGACCATCGAAGCGCGGCTGATTCTCGGCGCGGCGGTCCTGGATGACGTGCTTGGCTTGATGGTGCTCGCGGTGGTCGGTGGAGCCATTGCCGCGGCATCGAGCGGACAGACCCTTGGTATCGGGTCGATCGCGATCATTGCTGCGAAGGCCATCATCTTTCTCGGTGGTTCAATCTGGATTGGATCACGTCTCGCGCCTGTTCTCTTCAAGACCGCCGCGCGCCTTCGCAGCGCGGGCGCATTGCTTGCGTGCGGCTTGGCCTTCTGTTTCGCCTTCTCTGCGCTGGCTGCAGCGATGGGCCTTGCTTCCATCGTGGGCGCTTTCGCTGCCGGTCTGCTTCTCGAAGAGGCCCATTTCTTCGAGTTCCTGGATCGCGGCGAGCCCACCCTCAACGCGCAAGTGCATCCCATCGCGGGATTTCTGGCCCCGGTCTTTTTCGTGCACATGGGGATGCTGACGGACATCGGGAAACTCTTTGACAAAGAGGTCGCGGTTCTGGGACTGGCACTCACACTCGCCGGCATCGCCGGCAAAGTGATCTCCGGCATCGCCGTGCCCAAGAGTGTCGGAGCCGTAGACCGAGTGGCCGTGGGGCTTGGCATGGTTCCGCGCGGCGAAGTGGGTCTGGTCTTCGCGAACGTTGGACTCGGCCTTCACATCGGTGGGGTTGCGGTGATCGACAGCCGGACCTACGCCGCGATCGTCATGATGGTGATTCTCACTACGCTCGTGACGCCGCCGGCACTGAAGTGGCGGTTCGGCAAAGCGGCTTCCTGATCAGCGGAAGTAGAGGCGGATGTCCGTTCGTTGAAGGCGAACCTTCAACCACTCTTCAATGCGTGTGCGCTCGGCCGGCGAAAAGCGCCGCTTCGATTGAGCGGTCACGACGAACGCGTCCTGGGTCGCAGCGGCCCCCCCGGTGGTTGCCATCGAAGCGACTCCGGGCGCGGGCGTCGGCGTGGGCGAAGGAGCCTCTTTCCATTCGACACCCTGAGCGACGCTCAATCCGGTGATCTCCGGATACTGGGCGCGCAGTTCATTGCCCACCGCGATCCAGGTGGCACGCGCGCTGGCCGCGCGCGCGCGTTCGACCTCCAGCAGCCGGATCCGCTGATCGCGATCCGCCACTTCCCGCGAACTTCGGTCATAAAGATCGCCCAGAATTCCGGCCTTCAGTTCGGTTGGATCGAAGTTCGGCGAGGCGGTCTGGTGCACGACGAGACGCGCACCGGAAAGGCCGTAGGAAGGAAGCCTGCTTTCAATTTCAGCCAGTCGACCCTTCTCGAGCAGAGGACCCACAAGGGTGAGCTCGATGGTTCGCGCGGTGGAGTCGAGACGACGCTCCACGACGCGGGTGTCGCCGGCTGAAAACTGACTATCGATCATGGACCGGGAGCGGGCGTTGAACACTTCCCGCTGAACGAGTCGGTAGGCGAGGAACAGACTTGGGGTCATGGTCAGGATGACGGCGATCCAGACTCCGCGTACGATTCTGATCTTGGTCGCCTTATCGACCCGACGCACATGAGTGGGCTTGAACAGGCGCACGAAGAGGAACGTGGAGCTTGCGATGAAGACGCTGTTGATCGAAAACAGATAGATCGCGCCCGCGAAGAACGACCAGCGCGCATTGGCGATGGCGTAGCCCGCGGTGCACAACGGCGGCATCAGCGCGGTGGCGATCGCGACGCCGGGAAGTACGTTCGACCGGGTCTTGCGCGTGGCGGCCACCACACCGGCGAGACCGCCGAATGCGGCGATCAGGACGTCCCACAAACTGGGGCTTGTCCGTGCGAGGAGTTCCGAACCCGCTTCGGAAAGCGGACTCAGACTGAAGTAGATCGCCGAAGCGAGCACGCTGAATGCGGACGCCACCACGAGATCCCGAAGCGCGCGAGAGATCAGCGCGACGTCGTACATCGCGGCCCCGTAACCGGCGGCCATGATGGGAGACATGAGCGGCGAGATGAGCATCGCTCCGATGATCACGGCGGGCGAATTCACGTTGAGGCCGACCGAGGCCACGATGATCGCGAACATCAGAATCCAGAGGTTCGCGCCCCGAAGCTCGGCCCCCTCGCGCAGGCGTCGGTCGATCGTTTCATCGTCAGCCTGATCGGCCGCGAGGCTGAAGATGGATGCGCGTCCTGTCACGGGGGGTGGGTGGGTGTCAGACATGTTTCGTGGCCGATCGAGCCACCCGTCCAATGGTCAGTCCCTGAACGATGATAGAAAACAGAACCACCGCGTAGGTGAGAGTCAGAACGATGTCACGATGAAGACCTGGGTGCAGGGAGAGAGCCAGGGCGACCGAGATGCCTCCGCGAAGTCCGCCCCAGGTCAGGATCTGCCAGGCGCCGTGAGGCAGATTCAGCCACCTGCGGAGTGCCCCCACCGGAAGGCCCACCGAGCAGAGTCGCGCCGCGAGCACCACCACCACCGCGATGGCCGAGGCTCCGAGCACGCCGGCGGAAAACTTGATCAGCACCACCTCGAGCCCGATGAGGACAAACAAGACCGCGTTCAGCATTTCGTCAAGAAGCTCCCAGAACATGTCGACGTGCTGACGCGTCGTTTGCGACATCGCGAACGACCGGCCCTGGTTGCCCACCATCAGGCCGGCGACCACAATGGCGAGCGGACCCGAGACGTGAAGCCGGGTCGCGATGGCGTAGCCGCCCAGCACCGCTGCAAGAGTGAGCAGCACCTCCTCGTGATAGCTGTCGATGCTCTTAAGCATGCGATACGCCACGTAGCCCAGCGCAAGACCGAAGAGCAGACCGCCGCCGCCTTCCTTCGCGAGCAGCATCAGGGCATGACTCGCCGTGGGCGACTCGCCGCTACGCACGACTTCGAGCACCAGGGAAAAAAGAACGACCCCCACTCCGTCGTTGAAGAGAGATTCGCCCGCGATCACGACCTCGAGGCTTTTGGGAACTCCGGCCGTGCGGAGGATTCCCATGACCGCGATGGGATCTGTGGGGGAAATGAGAGCGCCGAACACGAGGCAGTACCCGAAGGGAAGGTTGACCCCGGCGAGGGGAAGAAGAAGCCAGACTCCGTACGCGACAAGAACCGTCGACACCATGGTTCCGACCACCGCGAGCACGGTGACCTGAGTTCGATATTCACGGAGTTCGCTCAAGTCGACGTGAAGCGCTCCCGCGAAAAGCAGAAGCGACAGCATCCCCTGCATCAACACATCCGAAAAATCGATCGAGCCCAGGAGCGACACTTCGTATTCGTGCAGGCCGCTGAGCCCGAACGCGTTCAGGGCCACGATTCCCAGGGAGAGCAACAGCGCCACGACCATCACGCCGATGGTGGTGGGCAGGCCCACGTAGCGCCGGTTGAAATACGCGAGGAGCGCGGTCAGCACGAGGCAGACGGTGGCTATATCGAACATGCGAGGTCGGGGCGGATTCTTTCACAGTCGTTTGTGGCGAGCGGCTTTCCGCGCTGTCGCGGAGATATCCTGAAGCAAGCGTATGAAATCCTCAGACCCTTCGACGGTCGTTCTTCTGAAGCCGGCCGCCGATGTCCTGGCCCTTTTCGATTCGCTTTCGGGTTCGAATGTGATCATCGCGTCGGACCTTCCAAGCTGCTTGAGCGCTCTTCGTGATGAGGCTGTGTTCGTGGCGCTGGTCGATGACCCCGACCGGGCCAGCCTTCTCGCCACGGTCCGGGCGATCCGTGCCGCCCATCCCTCCGCGAAAGTCATCGCTCTCACCAGCAACGCCGCACCGCAGGATGTCCTCGCCGCGCTCAAAGAAAGCGTTTTCGCCTACTTCACCCGGCCGCTTCCTGCGGACGAGATAAAGGACGCGATTGGAAGCGCCCTCGGACAACCGGACTGGGAGGATGGCATTGAGTTGTTGAGCGCCAAGCCCGAGTGGGTCGCCCTCCGGCTGCGCTGCAAACGCGCGACCGCCGATCGAGTGCTCGGCTTCCTGAGACATCTCCACCTGGATCTTTCCGACGAAGATCGAGAAACGTTCGGAGAGGCAGTGAAGGAAATCCTGCTCAACGCCATCGAGCACGGCGGAGGTCTCGATCCGGACAAGCGCGTGGAGATCGCGCGGATCCGAACCGCCCGGATGATTCTCTATGCCATCAGCGACCCCGGCATCGGATTCTCCTTCGCGAATCTTCCGCATTCAGCTCTTTCAAACGATCCGCTCGACCCGACGGCTCACATGAGAGTTCGCGAAGAAAGGGGACTGCGTCCGGGAGGCTACGGGATCCTTTTGACCCAGACGCGTGTCGATGAAATTGTCTACAACGAGGCGGGCAACCAGGTGGTCATGATCCGCTACCTGGCCGACAAGTCGGTCCCGACAAGCGGGGAGGCGGCATGACGCGCATGAGGACGGGGATTCAGATCTCGTCGATTCGGTCGGCCGACGATCCCCTGTTCGTGAAGGCCTTCGCCCTGTATTCACGCGTTTTCCCACCGAGCGAAAAAATCGACCGCGCGTATTTTGAGAATCTCTTTGAGGAGGCGCGGCTCGATCTGCTTGCGCCCTACGCCTTCCATTTCCTCGTCGCGCACCAAAACGGCGAGGTCGACGGTTTCGTGACTGGAAGCTACCTCGCCATTGTGAATGTCGGATTCGTTGGCTACCTGGCCGTCGGCCCTGACGCGACGGGGGAGCAGATCGGCTCCAGACTCCGTGACAAGCTGATCGCCTGCCTGCAGATCGATGCCGCGGCGGCGGGTCGCCCAGACCTGCTGGGGATGATGGGAGAGGTCGAGGACGGAAATCCGTGGCTCGAACGGATGCGGCGGCGCGGCGCTTTCGCCTTTGATCTGCGTTATCTGCAACCGTCGACGGGTGGCATGTCCATCGTTCCTTTGGTGCTCTATCTCGAGCCGATCAAGGTTTCCAGGCTGCGATCCCTGCCCGTGAAAACGGTCCGGCGCCTTCTCTACGCCATCTATCGACGTCTTTATCGCATCCCGTTTCCACTGATGCGAGCAGAGTTCCAGGACATGCTTCGGCAACTCGAAGGGCGGAGTCGCATCGGCGCCCGTCGGGCGGGCGTCCCCGTCAGCCAACGAAAGCCCCGGACCACCAGGTCGTCCAGACGACTGAAGGCAAAACAACATGTGGGATGAAATCCGTCAGTTCCCCGAGAACATCTCCGCCGCCGCCGCGCGGGCCGCCTCACTCGTTCCTCGCCTGCTCGTCGCCTTCCTCTCGCTCCTCGTCGGGTGGCTGATCGCGCGCGGGCTCCGAACCCTCACCATACGCGCGCTCCGTCTGGCGCGGGTCAACGAGGCGGCGGAGCGCATGGGGATCGATGACTACCTCCTTCAGGGCGGGGTCCGCTCCACCACCGCGACTCTGGCGGCCGACGCGGTGTACTGGATCACGATCCTCGCCTCTCTCCTGATCGCGTTGAGCGTGCTCGGCATCGACACCGCCGGGCGTCTGCTTGATCGTCTGGGGGTTGCGGTCCCGAACGGAATCGCCGTCGCGCTCTTCGTCGTGCTTGGCGTCGTTTTGGGCCAGTTCGCGGGCGCTCTCGCCTTCTCGTACCTGAACAATCTGGGCATTTCCTCTCCTCGCGGGATCAGCCTGATCGCTCAGTACGCGATGACGCTCTTCGTCATCTCGGTGGGGATGGAGGAGCTTTCCATTGGAGGCCAGCTGCTGATCTTCGTTTTTCAAGCCGCGTTTGTCGCGCTTTGTCTGGGCTTCGCGCTCGCCTTCGGACTTGGAGGACGCGAGTGGGCAGCAAAGGTGCTGAATTCGTGGTGGAAGGTTTAGTTTGATCATCGACTGCCACGTCCACGTCAACAACTACCAGGACGAAACCATAGCGACCCTCGATCAGACGCTCGAAGCCCTCCAGCGGGAGATGCGTCGAAATCGAGTCGACATGGCCTTGATCCTGACGTCGTACAAGGTCACGGCGGGTCGACCCGGAACGGTGGAGATGGTGGAAGCCACGCGGT
>JBDTQB010000254.1:0-6738 GCA_039932395.1 Vicinamibacteria bacterium
TTGCTCTCGGCGACGGACGAGGCATCGATCCCGGCGCTGACCACGATCGCTTCTTCATGGCCGGCGACGCTCATCACGATCTCGACCACGGGCGGGGCCGACGCTTGAGTCATCACCCGAACGACCCTCGTTCCGAAGCGTGGCGACTTTGCTTCGATCAGATACGAGCCTTGCGGCACGCCGTCGAATTTGAACGTGCCGTCCGCGGCGACATCGGTGTGACGGGACAAATCAACGATACGAACGTGAGCGCCGCTGACGGGTTGACCGTCACTGGAGATCACCTTGCCGGAGATCACGGAATCCTGAGCAAGAACCGCGGGAACGAAGGCGAAAACGAACGCGACGGACAGGACGAAACGGCGAATCGACGAGCGAAGGGGAAGAAAAATGGAATGCATGAAGCCATGCTCCTCAAAAATGAAAATCCGAACCTGAAAAGCTCATGCCCCGGCCGGACGTCAGGCTGGACTGAGCGGAACGACGGGATCAGGCGGAGAGGGGCGGGGCTCTTCCCGGAGGAAGGAAACGAGCTGGAGCCTCGAGAGTGGCCGCGCTGCGAGGTGTCTCAATCCAACTGTACTCATGCGCGCCGAGGCTGAAGGTTGATGTCGTCGCAACATCGGTGACAGCGCTGATGTGGGCGCGACACGCGAGGCAATGCTGCTCAATCGCGCAGCCGTCATCCGTGTGCGGCAGGAAGTCGGCAACCGCAATCAGACTCACCAGCGCCACCAGGACGCCGGTTACAACCTTGGTTTGCCAGCCACGATTTTTCATCGACGGCCGGGATCATAGCAGCACTCTCCCGCCGGTCGGTTATCCGTCCAGGCACCTCCCGCAAATGGAACAGGCGATGAGACGATCGCGCCCCGCGGCCGTTTGACGGGCTACTGGTCCACCTACGGGTGTGAGGGACGCGCAGGCTTCGAAAACGGCGGCGCCACAACGTTGACCGGCGGCTTCTCTGCAAGGAGACGCAACGCTTCGGTGACGCCGCGCTCAAGCTGAGTGTCTCGTCCTGCCGCCGCCGACTTGGCGTCGATCAAGACCTCGATGTCAGGAGGAATTCCCTTGTTTTCGGCAACCCACTCGCGCTTGATCGGGTCGAACACGGCGTTGTCGGGTGCTGTGACCGTACCGCCATCGACGAGCGGATAGTGGACAGACGACTTGACCAGGCCACCCCAGGTGCGCGCGCCGATGAGCGGCCCCGCGTTCTGCTGACGGAAGACCCAGGGGAAGAAGTCGCCGCCTGAACCGGCTCGCTCGTTGATCAGCAAGACCTTGGGCCCGAGGATTCCCGCAGGAAGGACGAAAGGCTTTCCGTCGGGCACTTCGTTGGTTAGTGCGGCGCGCGGCCGGCGGGTCATCAGATCCACCATGTAATCGTCAAGCAGGCCGCCGCCGTTGAACCGCTCATCGATGACCGCGCCCAGCTTGTCCTGTTGCGCGAAGAAGTAGCGGTTGAAGGACACGACACCCTCGCCGCCGGTGTTGGGAACCCAGACGTAGGCGAGCTTGCCTCCGGAGAGCTCGTCGACCTTCCTCCGGTTGTCCTCGACCCAGGCCCGCTGGCGAAGCGCGCTCTCGCTGTCGCTCGGCTCCACGATGACCGACCAGGATCCCGTCATGCTGGGCTTGTCGTTGACTTGGAGAACGGTCTGGCGCTTCGCCGTGCCATCCAGAAGGCGATAGGGGTCGTCACGATCTGTCATCTCGACTCCATCCACCGAGAGGATGTAGTTCCCCTTCGACACTTTGAGTCCGGCCCGATCGAGCGGGGCCAGCATCTTCGGATTCCAACTCTCAAAGGTGTAGATCCTCGCGATCTTCCAACGGCCGCCGTCTTTCACAAGATCGGCGCCCAACACTCCGCCGCTCGGCTTCTCCACCTCGGGCATATCGCCCCCGCGGACGAAACTGTGCCCAACCGA
Organism: Vicinamibacteria bacterium; assembly: GCA_039932395.1. Lineage (GTDB taxonomy): Bacteria > Acidobacteriota > Vicinamibacteria > Fen-336 > JAGNNV01 > JAGNNV01. The sequence continues at coordinate 1,938 of JBDTQB010000254.1, forward strand.
AAGCTCTCCGTTGACCTGGTCCAGGATGTAGTTGAGATCGTCGCGATGCCGAACGTAAGTCACGAGGGGCGCATAGCGCGCGCGCACCGCGTTCCAATCGGCGCCGTGAAGATCCGGGTCGTAGAAGAAGTCGCGCTCATACCGCCAGGTTTCGTCAAAGATCTGCCGCCACTCGGCCGGCCGGTCGAGGTACGTACGGAGCGCGAGCTTGACCTCGCCTTTTCCCGGCTCCGGGTTCTTCGCGGTGTCCACCACGAACACTTTCTCGTCCCTGCGGAAGAGAAGTTTCTTTCCGTCGTTCGAGACGGAGACGTCCGCGGTTTCTTCCGTGAACTTTTCCGCCTTGCGCTTCTCAAGAGTGAACTTGTGCAGGGTGGCGCCTCTCGCGGGCGGGACGCGTTCGCCCACGAAAACCGATCCCGCGGGGCCGGCCACCGCGAAGCGGTATCGGCTGACCGCCATCGGAAGAGGGACAATCCTGCGCTCAAGACCCTCGAAAGCAATCCGCACATCGACGACTTTGGGCGTTGAAGCTTCGGGCTTGTCGCTCTTGTCTCCTTTGGCCGCACCGGCCCCCGCCTTGTCTTCCTTTGCGTCCGCTCCGGCCGCCTCCTCGTCGCTTTCGGGCGCGAAGGGTGAGGTCTCGTCGGCGGACAGCATCACCACGTACACGCCGAAAGTCGGATCGGACCCGACGCTGCTGGTGTTGGCCCAACCGGACCCAAGTGCGGTGTCGGTGCTGGCGAGGAAATAGAGATGCTTGCCGTCCCGGTCCCACGTGGGCGAAATCGCATCCGCCATCGCATCCGTGATCGGCCGCACCGGACCTCCGTCGACAGACCACAGCACGACGCGCCGCAGCTTGTTGGGGAAGGTCTTGGCGTACGCGAGCCACTTCGAGTCATGCGACCACGTGAGTCCCATGTCGCCCCGCTCGAGATTCGTTCCGCCGACGTCGACGGTGGACGTCTTGCCGGTCGAGAGTTCCACGATTCGGACCCTCACGTCGTCATCGACGAACGCGATGCGTCGGGCGTCGGGCGACCACGCGACGTCCCACGCCATCTTCGATGGACCGATGTTCAAGCGGCGGAGAGTTTTCAGGCCATCCTGCGAACCGATCAGCAACTCGTAGCCGCCGCCCGAATCGGAGAACCACGCGACCTCGTCGCCCTTGGGCGACCAGACGGGCGCTCGGTCGGCCGCGCCTGAACTGCGAGTCAGATTGCGAGTATCGCCCTTCTCAACGGGCACGGTGAAAATTTCTCCCCTCGCTTCGATCAAAACGCGCTTGCCCGAAGGTGACAGCGAAACGGAGGTCACCTTCTTGGTGACGTCTTCCCAACGGGGCTCCGCCCAGGGAAAGTCTCCGAGCACGTTGATCGCGAGGGTCTTGGTCTTCGAGGTGATCGGATCGAGAGTGTGAAGGCGCCCCTCATATTCGAAGACCAGAGTGCCGCCGTGGCCGGACAACCACTTGACGTCGGTTTGCGGGAACCGGGTCAGCTGATTGAGTCGTGCTCCCTCGGGCTCGTAGCTCCAGACGTTCATCACACCGTCGCGATCGGAAAGGAAGTAGACGGTCCGTCCCATCCAGACCGGATGGATGTCCATGGTGCGTTCATTGGGGAGACGCACCTCGTCAAGGTTGTCGAGGTTGAGGATGGTGAGAGGCGTGTTCTGGCCGCCCCGATAGTGACGCCATTCCACATCCCACCTTGAGACGCCGTCCACGATCATCTTTTTTCCATCCGGCGAATACGAGCCGTCGTGACCCCGCGGGGCCGCGATCTGATCCGACGGCCCTCCAAGCGTAGATACAGTCCACAATCTTTCGAAGCCGACCGGCGCCGTTTCGCGGGACGAGGCATAGAGAACCCGCGTCCCGTCCGGGGTCCAGCCTCGCGCATAGGACGCTGCCGGATACCAGGTCAATCGTTTCGGCGTCCCTCCCGCGATGGGCAACACGTACACCATCGGCATCCCGGAACGGTTGGAAGTGAACGCGACGAACTGGCCGTCGGGCGAAAAGTGAGGATCGCTCTCCACCGCTCCGGTGCTGGTCAGGCGGCGCGCGTCGCCGCCCGACAGTTCAGCGACCCACAGATCTCCGCCGTAGGTGAAGACGACCTGACGGCCGTTGGCGTCGGGCTGGCGCAGCAACCGCGAGTCAGAGCCGCTTGGTTCCTGCGCCTGACCTGGGATCGCTTGAGCCACGAGGGCCAGCAGGCAAGAGAAGAGGACGGGGCGACAAGAAGGCAGAGACATCGATTCACCTCTGGAAGCCCCCTGACGCGGAGGCGACGTTTGGTGAAGTCTACTCAGTCATCGAGCCCGCGGTACGTGCCCGCCGCGACACAAAAAGAAGCGGCCAGGGCGATGAAGGAGGGGGGCGGCCCAACTTCACACGGCCCTGACCGCAGCCGAATTATAGCAAGGATCGACGCTGGTGCAATACATATTGTTGGACGGCAGCAGTCCGCGGTGAACGTCTGCGGTGGCGCCGAGGCGCGAAATCCAATCCGTCGCGGTGCTTACTTAATCGACCCATCCCCTGCGATCACATTGGAGGACCGCCTCTTCGTCTTCGTCTTCGTCTTGCCTGGCTTGGCCGACTTGGGTTTCCCCGCGCCGCCCGGATCTACTTCCGTGGTGGGACGCGACTCCAGCGCTTCAGCTTCGTCACCGTCGGTGTCGCTGGCCATTTCCGCCATGAGCGCCCAGTTGAATTCGTGCTTCGACTCTATGAAGACCACGCACTCACTCGCCACACCCTGGGCGGCCTTCTTGTCCCCCGCCTTGCGGGCCATGTCCATGGTGGTCACCAGGGAGTCTCCCAGATGGGCGATGATCCGGCGCGCTGGCGTCTTTTTGCCGGGATCCAGATCGAGCTTCTCAAGAACCTTGCGCAAGGCGCGCTTGTTGTCCTTGGCGGATGAGAGGTTCGTCTTCCACTCTTTCTTCAGATCATTGGAATCGGCACACCGAATCGCGGCGGCGTAGATGGCGGCGGCCGCGCGCTCGGTTTCGAGCGATTGGTAGAGCAGGTCTTTAATGTGCTTGCGCTTCATTGTTTCGTGGGCCTCAGAGGTTGAAATTGGCAAGGGTTCTTCTTCTTGGTGCATGCATCATTCGCGCCAGCCAAAACGCTTCCCACCAAGTCATGAACGTCCGACGCGCCTCTGGTTTCTAGAAGTTGCGGCCGGGAGGGAGTCAAGCCTCTTCAGCCGCCCGGCGGAAGGGTTTCCCTCGTTTGGGAGAGAATCCTCCAACCATCCATGCCGCTCTCCCTCGGCTTGAATCGAAGAGGTCTCATCAGAATGAACCGACGCTTCCTTCCCCACCTTGCCGCCGTGATTTTTACGCTTTCCATGCCGGGCCCCGCGAGCGCTCAGACCGCCGGAAGCGCCGCCGATCGCTTCAAGGCGCTCTACACGCGCGAGTGGAAGTGGCGACAGGCACAGAGCTCTGGCTTAGACGAAGACGCGGATCCCAGCGCGGCCATGCGCGACCGCTTCCCAAGGATCGACGCGGCGACCCAGAGTATTCGCCTCAAGTATTGGCAGGACGTTCTAAAAGAATTGCACACGATCCCGGCAAGCGAACTGTCCGCGGAGGACCAAGTCAACTACGCGATCTATCAGGCGCAAGTGGAATCACTGGAGGCAAGTTCGCGCTTCCGGGACTACGAGAAGCCCTTCAACGCCGACTCGTCGTTCTGGGCGGACGTCAGCGGTGCCGGGAACCGCCCCATCAGATCCGCGGCCGCCTATCGCGGCTATCTGCGCCTGCTCGGCGCCATCCCCGCTTACTTCAACGATCAGATCACCAACATGCGGGCCGGCATCGCACGCGGCTTCACCGTCCCCCGCGTCACTCTGACCGGCCGTGACGAGTCCATCGCGATCGTCGCGAACGCGAACGCGCCCGAGAACACCAACTTCTACGCGCCTTTCAAGAAGATGCCGCAAAGCATCAGCGAAGTCGAGCAGACCGAGCTTCGCGCCGCCGCAGTCAAAGCGATCAAGGAATCGGTGCAGCCCGCGTATAAGACGCTCCTCGAATTCATGCGCAACGAGTACATGCCAAAGGCACGCGCGGCGCTCGACGCCGAGTCGTTTCCCAACGGCAAGGAGTACTACCAGTCCAAGATCAAAGAGTTCACCACCACCGACCTGACGCCCGATCAAATCCACAAGATCGGCCTCGCCGAGGTCGACAAGATCCACACCCAGATGCTCGCGACCATGAAGAAGAGCGGCTTCACCGGCGACTTCCCCGCCTTTTTGAAGTTCCTCCGCACCGACCCCCAGTTCTATCCAAAGACCAAGGAAGAACTTCTGTGGCGCGCCGCGTGGATTTCGAAGCGCGTGGACGGAAAGCTGGCGGAACAGTTTGGCCTGCTGCCCCGCGCACGTTTCACCATCGTTCCCGTACCCGACGACATCGCACCTTTCTACACGGCGGGCCGCGGCGGCGCCGGGACGTACCTGGTGAACACCTACGACCTGAAGTCGCGCTCGCTCTACAACCTGCCCGCGCTGACCCTGCATGAATCGGCCCCCGGTCACGCCATGCAGGGCTCGCTCGCCGCGGAGCACACCGACCAGCCGGAGTTCCGCCAGCGGGTCTATATCTCGGCCTACGGCGAAGGCTGGGGCTTGTACACCGAGAAGCTCGGCGTTGCGATGGGCATCTACGAAACCCCATACGAAGAGTTCGGCATGCTGACGTATCAGATGTGGCGCGCGGTGCGTCTGGTGATCGACACCGGCATGCACGCGAAGGGCTGGACGCGCGA
>JBDTQB010000255.1:0-6686 GCA_039932395.1 Vicinamibacteria bacterium
AAGACCGGCAAAGACACCAAGCTTCTGACCCTGGAACCGGCGCTCATTTCTTATTTGTTCGAAGGAGAAGAGCGAGAGAAACGTCGTTTCGTGAAGTACGACGAGCTGCCGCGCCACGTCGTGGAAGCGGTCCTCGCGATTGAAGATCGGCGCTTCTTCCAGCACCCAGGCTTCGATCCTTTCCGCATCGTGGGAGCGGCCCTTCGCAACCTCAAGCCGGGCGGCTACCTTCAGGGCGGCAGCACGCTCACCCAGCAGTTCGTGAAGAACTTCTTCCTCACCGAACCAGGTGCCGTTCCCGACAAGACATACAAACGAAAGATCCAGGAAGCCGTTTTGTCGTTCGTTCTGGAACGGCGCGCTTCGAAGAAAGAAATCTTCGAGCTGTACGTGAACGAGATCTATCTCGGCCAGGTCGGCTCGTTCAACATCAATGGCTTTGGTGAAGCGGCGCGCGTCTACTTCCAGAAAGACATCGCGAACCTCTCTGTGACGGAATCTGCGCTGCTCGCGGGGATGATCCAGTCGCCCAATCCCTACAATCCGATGCGCCATCCCGACCGCGCCCAGGCTCGTCGAAACGCGGTTCTGCGCGCCATGGCCGACGAGAAATTCATTTCCGCCGACGACCTGACGCGCCTGTCCGCCGAACCCATCGTGGTGAAGGCGACGGGCAGCCCGGGGCTCGACGCGCCCTACTTCCTCGACCTCGTTCGGCGAGATCTCAAAGCCCGCTTTGGAGAGAACGGCTTCCACAATCTCAAAGTCGAAAGCACCCTCGACCTTCGCCTGCAGCGTGTGGCCCAGCAGGCCCTGGAGAACGGCCTCACCGGCCTCGATGCACAGTTGAAGCGCAAGGACGGAATGAAGCTTCAGGGCGCGCTGATCTCCCTCGATGTGAAGACGGGCGGGATTCTGGCGCTTGTGGGCGGCCGTTCCTACACGCAAAGCCAGTTCAACCGGGCCGTGCAGGCTCAGCGGCAGCCGGGCTCGACGTTCAAGCCTTTCGTCTACCTCACCGCCTTCGAGGCGACGCTGGATGATCCGTCTCTTCCCCCCATCACACCCGCCACGGTGGTCGACGATTCGCCGTACGTGTTCTTCTACGAAGACAAGGAATACATTCCCCAAAACTTCGAGGACACTTATCTCGGCCCGGTCACGCTGCGACGCGCGCTCGCCAAGAGCCTCAACGTCGCGACCATGAAGGTCGCCGAAATGATCGGTTACGACCGGATCGCGGATCTGTGGAAAAACAAGCTGAAGATCACGCAGACGGTGAAGGCGGTTCCTTCAATTGCGCTCGGATCCTTTGAAGTGAGTCCGCTGGAGATGGCCACCGCCTACGAAATCCTCGCCACGGGCGGACTCAAGCGCGAACCGTTCTCGTTGAACCGCGCGTCCACCGAAGACGGCACGACGTTCGAGCTGAACGCGAATCCGGCGTCGCCCCGCGTGGTGCGGCAGGAGACGACGTATCTCGTAACTCAAATGATGGAGAGCGTCATGAACGAAGGCACCGGCGCCACCTCGCGCGGCATGGGCTTTTCGGCGGAAGCGGCCGGCAAGAGCGGCACCACCAATGACACGCGCGACGCCTGGTTCGCCGGCTTCACGCCCGATGTCGTGACCATCGTGTGGGTCGGCTATGACGACAACTCCCCGGTCAACATGGCGGGGTCAAGAGCGGCGCTGCCCATCTGGGTCGAGTTCATGAAAGCGGCGGTCTCCGGCCTTGGCAATCGCGGGTTCCTTCCCCCGGAGGAAGGCGTCGTCTTCGTCAACATCGACAAGGCCACCGGCAAGCGGTTCAATCCGAACTGCGGGAAGCCGTTCTCGGAAAGCTTCCTCGTCGGCACCGAGCCGATGGAACAAGAATCGTGCGGCGCGACGTTCCAATAGCACGCCGGGTCTCTTCTGCGTGTCTCTTCCGGTGCAGGCGCACATCTTGAGGGTGCCGGAGGGGAGAGAGTCGCCCTGGAGCGCCTTTGAAACTACTCCCGAGGCACGCCGCTCTCCGTTGTGTGCACCCGGACACCTTCGGCGATCAGGTCGGTTGGGAACTGGATGACTCGGTCGCCTTCGATGACGCCCTCCAGCGCCTCCGCGACGGTTGTGCTCCGATGGCCGACCTTGACGATGCGTCGTCGGGCCAGGCCGTCTTGCACGACGAAGATGCGCCACTCTTCGCCGTCGCGGAAGAGCGCGTTCGTCGGCACGGTCAGCACGCCCTCTCCCACCCAGGTCACGATGCGGGCCTCGACTCGAAAGGCCGCCCCCAGGGAGGCCGGCGCGTCGAGGATGTCGGCGATGACGTTGACGCGTTGCTCTTCAACTCCAAGGGCCGACACTTTCGTGAATCCGGCCGGCTCCACCAGCCGGACCTTTCCATGCAACGGCGCCTCCCCGCCCCAGTTCGTAAAGGAAACATCATCCCCGCTTTTGGTCTGCGCGGCGTCTTGTGAGAGCAGGTCGATCACGACTTCAAGCTGCGCGGGATTACCGATCTCTATCAATGCGTCACCCGCGGACACCACGCGGTCGCTCTTCTCGACGACCCGGACGACCCGACCATCAATGGGGGAGTACACCCAGACGGCATCGGAGTTCGTGGGCTTGCCTCCGCCGATCAACGCGGCCCGCGCCGCGTCCACATCGGCGGTAGCCGCGCGCACCGCCGCTTGTGTGCGGTCGACTTCCTGTCTGGCGGTGGCCGCGTCGAGGTCCGCCCGTTCCCGTGACTCAACGCTGACCGCTCCCGCGGCCGCGAGTTTTGCCTGACGGACGGCCTCACGCTCGCTCTGGCCGAGTGCGCTCCGAGCACGACCGAGCTCCGCCTCGGCCTGGCTCTGTCGCGCCTGAGCAGCCTGCAGCTGGGCCCGTGACGCCGTGATTTCGCGGCGATCGTCGGGGATCGGGTCAAGCCGCGCCACGACGTCACCCCGCTTGACCAACCGCCCTTCACGGAGCTCGATGCGCTGGAGCCGTCCGGAGACCGGGGCCGCCACCGTGAAGCGGTCCAGCAGCCGGGTCTGGCCCTCGGCCACAACGCTTGCCTCCACCCGACCTCGGCTCACTTCCATTACCTCGACTGGAACCGGCGTCGGGCGGAAGACGACGACGGCCATGAGACCACTGAGCAGGACGGCTCCCAGTGTCATTCCGATACGTTTTTTCGTCATAGGTGTTACTACTCCCGCGTCTTCAGTACGCCAATGAGATCGAGCTGATTGAGGCGGCGGCGCACCAACAAGGAGCTGAGGCCGGCCGCACCCAAAACGACGAGCGCCGACCAGAGATAGGTCGAAGCGCTGATCACCAAGGGGATGCGATAGGTTTCGGAGCGGAGACTGGTCGCCACAGACCCAGCCAGGGTGTAGCCCAGTGCCCAGCCGATCGGGATCGCCAGAAAGGTCAGGATGGCCTGTTCTCCGAACAGGATCGCTGACACCTCCCGCTTGGTGAAGCCGAAAACCCGCAGGCTCGCAAGCTCGCGGCCGCGCTCGGAAAGCGCTATGCGCGCTCCGTTGTAGATCACCGCCACCGCAATGATGGAGGAGAATCCGACCAGAAACGCGACGGCCACGAAGAGGCTTCCTGCGAGCTGGGTCTGAAAGGAGGCCAGCATCTGCGCCGGTGACGCGACACTCGCAACCGCGGGCATGCGCTTCAGCCGCCTCATGACCGCGGGACGCTGATGAGCGTCGACGGTCAGGTATGCGCCCGAGGCGACCGGCCCCTCGCCCGCCAGCCGGTGAAGGGCGCCACTCTCCATGTAACCGGTGACACCGAGAAAGTCCTCGACCACGGCAGCGATGGTGACGTGCCCTGTGCGCCTTGCGCCATCGAGCACCTTCACCTCAAGCGAGTCGCCCGGTCCGACCTGAAGCTGCTCCGCCAGCAGAGCGCTCAGCACCAGGCCCTCGGGGGGCAGAACCTGCACCCCGCCGCGCGCGGTCACGATCCGGCGCAAGGTGGAGTCGGCGGAGAGCCCGGTGAATCCAACTTCACGTTCGCGTTGTTGGGACTTGAGGCGCACGGGCAGGCTGCGGAACAGCTCCACTTTCTGCACACCGGGGAGCGCCGCAAGGTCGTAGCGAACCGCGGTGGAGAGAGGCTGATTGAACGTGAGCGACAGATCCTCTTTCTGTCCCACGCCGAACTGAAGGTCCATCATGTAGGTGACCCCGTCCATCGTGAACATGCCGACCATCAGAATGGCAACGGAGAAGGCAACCCCCACGGACGCGAAGGCTGCCTTGATCGGCTGGCGCTCGAGGTTACGCAGAATCATCCGGCCTACAGTGGGCAGCAAAGATCCAAGGCCCGAGCGTTCGAGGGGTCCCGCCCGAAACCGGGCAGGGGATTCGGGCCGCATGGCCTCAGCGGGCGGCAGGCTGACCGCTTTTTGCACCGCGCCCAAGGCCCCGAGGCTTGCTGCGACCACGCTGATCCCCACGCCCAAGGCCACCAGGCCCCAGCGCAGTTCGTAGGTCAGGGACGGAAACTCGAAATAGGCCCGATACAACTCCACCATGGCGCCGCCTAACCAGAAGCCCGCCCCGGTGCCCAGAATCGCTCCCGCCACCACCGCGACGAGAGCAAAACGGAGATAGTGCGTGCCCACCTCCAGATTGGTGTATCCGAAGGCCTTGAGTACTGCGATCTCGGTGCGCTGAGTGGCGATGAGGCGGCCGATGACCAAATGAAGCAGAAAGGCGGCCACGCCCAGAAAAATCGCGGGAATGACGCTCCCCATGGTCTGGAGTTGAGCGACCTCATCACCCAGAATCTTGGCCGAGAGCTGTTGGTCACGCCCATAAGCGCCAACTCCGCCGTAGGGTTCGAGAACCCGGTTGAGTTGTTCTTTCACGCGGACCGCGTCTGCCCCCGGAGCGAGGGTCACAGCCACGTCGTTGAAAGCGCCCTCCATGTCGTAGGCCGGGCCCAGCTCGTGCCGGCTCATCCAGATGACGCCGTAGCGCTCATCGTCTGGGTACAAGGAGCCCGGCGGTACCGCGTAGCCATGTTCTGGAGACATCCCGATGCCGACAATGTGGAGCGTGCGTTGCCTCCCGTTGATCACGGTCCGAAGTGTGCTCCCGGGGGCAAAGCCGTTTGCGGCGGCGAACTTGCTGCTGATGATCGCTTCGTCCGGACGATCTTGGGCTACATACCGGCCTTTCGACAGATGAACGTCGTTGAGCATGGGCTCACGCCGCTCGGGCACCGACACAAAGCGGCCGAGGGCGGGGGCGTCTTGACTTGGGATATCGAGGATCGCGTTGAAGGTGACCCGGGTACTCACCTGGGCCACGCCGTCAATCTTCTCGATGCTCGCGCGCAGCGACTCCGGGGCGCGCTTCAACCCCGACCACACGTCGGCGAAACGATAGTCGCGGTAGTAGCGGTCAAGGGCGTGACTCAGCGACTCATAGGTGCCCCTCATCGTCACCACCGTCATCACGCCGCTGGCGACCACGAGCGCGATCGAGATCATCTGACCCCGCAGCCGCCAAACCTCGCGAATCAGTTTTCGGTCGAGAGCGCGCATCAGACTGTCACCATGCGATGTCTTCAACGTTCAGGCGCCGCTGGTTGGAGCTTTCCTCCACGATCTCGCCACTGCGCATCTTGATCGTGCGATCGCCGAGCTGCGCGATGGCCGCATTGTGAGTGATGATCGCCGTAGTGGTTCCGGTCTCCCGATTGACCTGCTCGATCACCTGGAGAACCAGCTTGCCGGTCTCGTAGTCGAGAGCGCCGGTCGGCTCGTCACACAGGAGGATGCTGGGTCGCTTGGCAATGGCTCGCGCGATGGCGACCCTCTGCTGTTCGCCTCCGGACAGTTCGGCAGGAAAGTGATCCAGCCTTTCGCGCAGACCCACCAGTTCCAGGGCCGCCGTCGGATCCAGAGGGTTCGGCGAGATATCGGTGATCAGGGCCACGTTCTCCCGTGCGGTGAGGCTTGGGATGAGGTTGTAGAACTGAAAGACGAAGCCGACATGCTGTCGTCGATAAAGGGTCAGCTCATCGTCCCCGGCAGAGTGCAGGGGAACGCCCTTGTACGTCAAGGTCCCTGCGGAAGGCACATCGAGCCCGCCCAGGATATTCAGAAGAGTTGACTTGCCGCTTCCAGAGGGGCCAAGGAGCACGATCAGCTCGGCCTCCCGCAGCGTCAGGTCGACGCTCTTCAGCGCGTGAACCTGAACCTCGCCCTTCCCATAGACCTTTGAAAGGCCGACTCCTTCGAGGATGGGGGACCGGTCGGTCAGGGGGGACGAGGATGCCGGCGTCATTGGTTCCTTCATTTTGCTTGAGGCGCGCTCGCGCATCCTCGCCGGTGATTCTCGCCCTCAGGCACCTGTGGGCGCGCATTGTGGAGCGTAGTTGAAACAAGCGCTTCTGAGAGCTGCGGCGCGACGTTTCAGTAGTCCAGTGGCATCGGCTCCGGCGTGATCGACCTCATGGCGCTCGGGGCGCCACCGACGTTGATCGCGGCGGCGAACCAGGGGCTGGGAACGCTTCGGAATCCACGGTTCAAGACTCGAGAGCCGCGGCCCACATCAGCGAGACGCTCAAGGATCACGCGCGCGGTGTCTGAAGCGTTTCGGTTGGCGTCTTCCGGGTTGGTGTAGATTCCGCGACTAACAGTCGGGCATTTCAAGGGGGGCGGATGAGAACGA
>JBDTQB010000256.1:0-6672 GCA_039932395.1 Vicinamibacteria bacterium
TCCGTGACCACGACCTTCGCGCGCGTGTAGTCGAGGAAGTACTCGATCTCGTCTTTCTTCCAACCCGGGTTCGCCATGACCACGGCGGCGCCTAGTTTCAAGGTTGCGAAGAAGGCGGCCACCCAGTCCAGCCCATCGTTCAGCGCGATCATCACGCGCTGCTCGGGCTCCACGCCCGCCGCTTTCAGGACGGCGGCAAAACGATTGGCGTGACGCTGGACGTCCGCATAGGTGAACACCCCGTCATCGGTGATCAGCGCTCGTCGCTCGCCCTGGCCCTCGCGCACACGCGCATCGAGGCAGTAGTCGGCCAGGTTGATGAACTCGGGAATGTTCGCGGTCAAGGCAGAGGCGCTCCGTTTTTCGCTCGGTGGCCTGCGAGAATAGGACCTTGCCGAGAAGGGGTCAATGAAATACCTGGCAGAGATGACGTTCGTGGAAGTGCAGGAGCTGAAGGACGACGTGGTCGCGATTCTTCCGGTCGGCGCCATCGAGGCTCATGGCCCGCACCTGCCGCTGATGACCGACGTCATCATTGCCCGCGGCATGGCCGTGGCCGGAGCGAGGTTTTTGGAAGCGGCAGGTGTGTCTGAGGTCGTCATCGCACCTCCGTTCCAGATGACGTCGGCGGGTTTCGCCGCGGCCTTCGCGGGGACGCTGTCGCTCAAGCCGGAAACCGTTGCGGCGTTGCTCGTGGACGCGCTGGTGAGCCTGAAGCGCGCCGGCTTCCAGCGGATCGCCCTCGCTAATTCGCATCTCGATCCTTCTCACACGGCCTCTTTGCACGAGGGCGTGAAAGTCGCGCGCGAGACGCACGGCGTTGCGGTGACCTTCGCCGACATCACACGCAAGCCCTGGGCGCTTCGTCTCAGCGATGAGTTCAAGAGCGGCGCGTGCCATGCCGGTCAGTACGAGACCTCCATCATGATGGCGGAGCGGCCGGATCTGGTGCGGGAGTCGATCCGTATCGGACTCACCGCGAATCCGTCATCGCTTTTCACCGCCATTCGCGAAGGAAAGAAGACGTTCGCGGAGGCGGGCGGACCCCAGGCGTATTTCGGATATCCGGCGAATGCCTCGGCCGAAGAAGGGCGCGCGACCCTCGAAACGCTTGGGACCATTCTTGCGGACGCCGTCGCGGCGGATCGCGGCGCCGTCAAAGGAGAATGACCACGTGAAGTTCAACGGCAAAACGGCGCTCGTCACCGGCGGCGGCCGTGGGATTGGCGCCGACATCGCGTTCACGCTGGCCCGCGAAGGCGCCATGGTTGCGGTCAGTGCGCGCACTGAATCGGAAGTCCGGAAAGTGGCGGATGAGATCGTCGCCACCGGCGGCCGCGCACACCCGTTCGTCGCCGACCTTGCTCAGCCGGATCAGGCTCGCGATCTGATCGGCAAGGTCCAAACCGCGCTGGGTGGACTCGACTTCCTGATCAACAACGCGGGCGTCGCCTCTTCATCGCCGCTGTCAAAGCTCTCGCTTGAGGAGTGGAACCGAATCTTCGCCATCAACGTCACCGCGACATTCCTCTGCACCCAGGCGGCTTTGCCGAAGATGGTGGAGCGAGGCTTTGGGCGCGTCGTGAACATCGCCTCCGTCGCGGCGAGGTCCGGCGCCAAGTACGTTTCCGCGTACGCCGCTTCAAAGCATGCCGTCCTGGGCTTCACACGCTGTGTGGCCGCCGAGGTGGCAGCGAATGGGATCACGGTGAACGCGGTTTGCCCCGGCTACGTGGATACCGACATGGTCTCGGACAGCGTCGATCGCATCGTGGAGAAGGTCGGCCTGTCTCGCGAACAGGCGCTGGACGCCATCAAGAATCAGTCGCCGCAGAAACGTCTCCTTACTACCGCGGAAGTATCCGCGATGGTGGTGCTGCTTTGCTCTGAAGAAGGCCGCGGCATCAACGGCCAGGCTTTGGTGATTGACGGCGGAGGATTGCTGGCGTGAGCGTCGATCCCATCAATCCTCCTGACCTCGGTCCCGCGTCCGGATTCGCGCATGGTCAGCTGGGGAAGGAAGGCGGCCGCGTCCTCTTCGTCGCCGGACAGATTGGCGTGATCGAGGGCGCGAGCGCGCAGGTCTCGATGGTCGACCAGTTCAGTGAAGCGTTGCGCCGCATCCTTCGCGTCGTTACGGAGGCGGGCGGGAGCGCCACGGACATCGCTCGCATGACGGTCTTCGTGACGGACATGGACACGTATCGACAGAGCCGTCGCGAACTTGGTCCCGCGTGGAAGACTCACATGGGGCGTCACTATCCGGCGATGGCGCTGGTTGAAGTGAAGTCCTTGGTGGAGCCGCGCGCGATGGTGGAGATTGAAGCGACGGCCGTGATCGGAGGGGCGTAGTGCCGATTGAGCCGAAGACGTTTTTGTACGAACACGATGCCGCCACCGGTGTCTCGACCCTCACCCTCAATCGGCCCGATCGCCTGAACGCGCTGACCTTCGAGATCTATCGCGAGCTCGCGGCGACATTTCGCGCGCTCGATTCCGAACCCGGTGTTCGCGCCATCATCATCACCGGCAAAGGCCGCGCGTTTTGCAGCGGCGGTGATGTCGAGGACATCATCGGCAAACTCCTCGGTCGTCCCATCGAACAGCTGCTCAAGTTCACACGGACCACCTGCGAGTTGATCCTGTCGATCCGCGAGTGCCGTCGTCCCGTGGTCGCAGCCCTCAACGGAACCGTGGCAGGCGCGGGTGCGGTGATCGCCGCCGCTTCCGACTTTCGTGTGGCTTCGACCCACGCGAAGATCGCGTTCCTCTTCACTAAAGTTGGCTTGACCGGCGCGGACATGGGTGCGGGCTGGTTGCTGCCGCGCCTTGTTGGCGAAGCACACGCGCGTCGTCTCCTGATGCTGGGTGACTTCGTGACCGCGGCCGAGGCTCACGCTATCGGCCTTTACACGAGCGTCCATGACCCCGAGCAGGCGATCGCCGAGGCCAAGGCCCTGGCTGTCCGCCTCGCGAAGGGGCCGTCGTTCGCGCTGGGTGTCACCAAGCAAGCTCTGAATCGCGAAGCCTCGCTCGATCTACGCACTGCACTCGACAACGAAGCCGAGCTTCAGGCGATCTGCATGCAGAGCCCCAACTTCGCGGAGGCGCACCGCGCGTTCGGCGAAAAGCGCGAGCCGAAGTTCGAATGAGGGCACGCCGATGATCGACCTCAAGCCAGTCCGCGTTTTCCTTGACGAGGGGCACGCCGGCCTGCTTGAAAAAGCTGAAGCCTTCGGCCGATCCGTGCTCGCCGCCCGTCCGCATTGTGAGACCGACGCCGAAGCCCGCGTCGAAGCGCGTGAACTCCTCAAGCTGATGGGCGCCGCCGGACTCTTCGCTCCGATCAAGAATCGCGACTACCGCGGATGTTGTCTCCTTCGCGAAGTCCTGAGCTACTACTCGCCCTTGGCCGACGCGGTGTTCGCGCTCCAGGCCCTGGGTGCGACGCCTTTGCTGATCGGCGGTGTGCCGGATCACGTGGCGCTTGCTCATCGCGCGACCGACGGCCAGGCGATGGGTGCCTTCGCCATGACCGAACCCGAAGCCGGGTCCGATGCGCACGCGATCTCCTGTGAAGCGACGCGCGATGGCGACGGCTACCTCGTCAACGGGACCAAGACTCTCATCTCGAACGGCGGCCTGGCCGACTTCTACGTCCTCTTTGCGACGGTCGATCGAACGAAGCCGAAGGGCATTTCGGCGTTCGTGGTCGACGCTTCGACCCCGGGATTCGAGTTCGTCCGTTCCCTGGTGATGTCGGCGCCGCATCCGCTTGGCGAGATCGCGTTTCGAGACTGCCGCGTCCCTGAGTCATCGCTTATCGGCAAGGAAGGAGACGGTTTGAAGCTGGCGCTCTCCACTCTCGATCGCCTGCGCGCCACGGTAGGTGCTGCGGCCTGCGGCATGGCAGCTCGGGCTCTCGATGACGCGATTCAGCATGTTCGGTCGCGACGTCAGTTCGGCAAACCGCTTGCTGAGTTCCAGCTGACCCAGGACAAGATCGCGCGCATGGCCATCCGCCTGCGCGCCGCTCGCCTCCTCGTCTACGAAGCCGCCTGGGAAAAGGACAAGGGCGCGGAACGCGTCACCCTCGAATCAGGGATGGCCAAGGCGTTCGCGACGGAAGCGGCGCAAACCATCATCGACGATGCCGTGCAACTGCTCGGCGGCAAGGGTGTCATGAAGGAGTCGATGGTCGACCTTCTCTACCGCTCGGTCCGCTCCCTCCGAATCTATGAAGGCACCACCGAAGTTCAGCACCTGCTGATCGCGTCTCAACTGCTGAAGAGTCCGCAATGAAAGTCGTCTGCGCAGGTGCCGGTCCGTCTGCTCTCTATCTTTCGATCCTCCTGAAGAAGCGCGACGCTGCTCACGAAGTCACGCTCTTCGAGCGCCACCAGCCGGGCGATTCGTTCGGTTTCGGCGTGGTCTTTTCTGATGCCACGATGGACAACCTCGCAAGCGCCGATCCCGAAACCATCGATCGGCTGAAGGAAGGCTTTCATCACTGGGACGACATCGACGTCCACTATCAGGGCCAGCGGCTTCGCTCGACGGGTCATGGGTTCAGCGGCATCGCCCGCGCCACGCTGCTTCGCATCCTGCGTGAAGAAGCTTTGCGGCTCGGCGTCCAGATCCAGAACGGCGTCGAGATCAAATCACGCGCCGACATGCCTGCGGCCGATGTGATCGTGGCGGCTGACGGGGCGGGCAGCGTCTTGCGCACGGAAGCGGTAGCGCGCTTCGGAACGCGCATCGACGAGCGGAAGAATCGCTTCGTCTGGCTCGGCACCACGAGGCGTTTTCCCGCGTTCACCTTCTACTTCAAGCAGAACGAGCACGGTCTCTTCCGCGTGCATGCCTATCAGTACGAGACGCATCCGCAAGGCGATGCCCCGTGCTCCACTTTCATCGTCGAGACCACCGACGAGACGTTCAAACGCACGGGACTCTCCGAGATGGATGAGTCGGCGACCGTCGCCTACTGCGAAGCGCTGTTCGGCGCCGAGCTTGAGGGCGCGCCGTTGATTCCCAACCGTTCGATCTGGCGCCGTTTCCCGACCATCGTCAACAAGCACTGGTCCGACGGTTCGATGGTGTTGCTGGGCGATGCCGCCCACACCGCACACTTCTCGGTGGGCTCCGGAACCAAGCTCGCGATGGAGGATTCGATCGCGCTCGCGTCCGCGTTGTGCGACGAGAAGACCATCCCCAAAGCTCTAGCCCGTTACGAGAAGGAACGCCGCGGGCCGGTGGAGAGCCTGCAGCGAGCGGCGCAGGCGAGCCTCGAATGGTTCGAAGACACTGAGCGCTACATGAGTACTCCGCCGATTCAGTTCGGCTTCAATCTGGTCACGCGCAGCCTTCGTATCACCCACGAAGATCTCCGCAAGCGGGATCCCGGTTACATGGATGAGGTGGACGTGTGGTTCGCGCGCGAGGCGGAAGCCAAAGCCGGCGTTCCTGCTGCTCCCGTTGATCTCATTGAGAAAGACACCTTCGGCAACTCCCGTCGTGTGCCTCCTCCTTTTCTGACCCCGTTCAAGCTTCGCGATCTGGTTCTCGAGAACCGCATCGTGGTCTCCTCTATGTGTCAGTACTCAGCTGTGGACGGCATGCCGGATGACTGGCATCTCGTTCATCTTGGCAGCCGGGCCATTGGCGGCGCCGGACTCGTGATGGCTGAGATGACCGATGTCTCGCGCGACGGTCGCATCACCCCCGGCTGCACGGGCCTCTACGATGACGCGCAGGTTCCTGCGTGGAAGCGGGTGGTGGATTTTGTTCACAAGCACAGCGCCGCGAAAATCGGTATTCAGCTGGGCCATGCGGGACGCAAGGGCGCGTCGACGGTCGAATGGGAAGGCGATGAAGCGCTTCCCAAGGGCCGCGCCTGGGACCTGATGGCGCCATCTCCGATCGCGTGGTCGAAGCATCATCAGACCCCACGCGAGATGTCGCTCGATGACCTCGCCACGACCAAGGCTCATTTCGCATCGGCTACCGTGCGGGCGCTGGCCGCGGGCTTTGACATTGTCGAGCTGCACTGCGCCCACGGATATCTGCTGGCGAGCTTCCTTTCACCTCTGACCAATCAGCGGACGGACGACTACGGCGGCTCGTTGGAGAACCGCATGCGCTTCCCCCTGGAAGTGTTCGATGCAGTTCGGGCGGTCTGGCCTGCGGAGAAGCCGATGAGCGTCCGCATTTCCGCGACTGACTGGGTGGACGGCGGCATCGATGGAGCGGAGGCGGTCGAGATCGCGCGCGCCTTCAAGACCCATGGATGCGACTTGATCGACGCGTCAGCCGGACAGACGGTCCCCGAGCAGCGTCCCCGCTACGGGCGTCTCTTCCAGACGCCCTTCGCCGATCGCATTCGCCATGAAGCGTCGATCGCCACGATGGCGGTGGGCGCAATATCCTCGTTCGCCGATGCGAACACGATTCTGGCCGCAGGTCGTGCGGACCTCGTGGCCCTGGCGCGGGCTCATCTGTACGACCCCTACTGGACCCGCCATTCGGCCCACGACTTCGGCATCCGCTTGCCGTGGCCCAACCCGTACGCGTCGATCAACAACTACACGCCGCGTTTTCGCTGACTTCTGCTCAGCGTCCGACGATGGTGGGGACGGCGCGAACGAAGGGAGCGTCGTCCTCGGATCCTTC
>JBDTQB010000257.1:0-6664 GCA_039932395.1 Vicinamibacteria bacterium
AGTCGGGAGTGCCCAGAACGACCCCCGCGCCGGTGATCGAAGAGTCTTTGCTCGCCGTATTGCCCTGAGCATCGGCCGGGCCCTTGACGTTGGAGACGGTGGCAATTCCGAAGTCCATGATCTTGAGGTCGCCGGTCTCCGGAATGATCAGCATGTTCTGTGGCTTGATGTCGCGGTGGACCACGCCTTGCGCGTGCGCCGCCGCCAGGCCATGGCACATCTGCTTCGCGATCTGCAGGCCGACGCTCAAAGGTAGAGCGCCTTTGCGCTTCTGGAGATCCTTGAGGGTGACGCCTTCGAGGTATTCCATCGAGATGTAAGGCGTACCCTGCCACTCGCCGAAGTCGTGAGTGCGAAGGACGTTCTTGTGCGTGATCTTGCGGGCGAGCTTGATCTCCAGCTTGAAGCGTTGGAGCAGCGTGGCATCCTGGGAGAGCACATCTGAACGCAGAGTCTTGAGGGCGACCACTTCGTCGAGCTGGTTGTCCTTGGCGCGGAAAACGACGCCCATGCCTCCGCGGCCAAGGGTCTCTAGAACCTTGTAGCGGTTGGCGAAGCTCGATCCGATGGTCAGGTTCGCGTCGCCTCCGGGCAGCGTACCCGCGAGGGTCGCGCCGGTAAGCCCGATCGTGGTGGCGGACTCGATGTCCGCCGGCAAATTGGTGGTTCCCCCGCTCGGTTCGGCGGTGCGCATGAACTCAATGAACTGCTCCTTCTCGCGAAGTTCATTCAGCAGGCCATTAAAGGCCTTGGCGAGCTCTCCGACCTCGTCGGTGCTCTGAATGGGGATGGCGCCCGCGAAGCTGCCATCGCGCGCCTTGTGGACGCGGTCGACCAGAAGGGAAATGGGGTTCGTGATGCGGCGCGCGATGACCCAGGCACCGACCAGCCCAAGGACAGTCATCAGACCACCGACAAGGAAGAGCGAATTTCGGAAGCTGACGAAGGGTTTCATTTCCTTCGCGTAGCTCGCGAGGACGATCAGCGAACCGACCGGAGTGTGCGCGGCGTTGTCGAGCGAGTAGGAAATGGCGCGGTACTTCTCGCCTGCAACCGCCAAATCAAATGCCTCGTTGGCCTTCGCCGGTCCATTCGCCTTCAGCGCCGCGACCAGTGCCGGTTCGAGCGGGCCAAGTGAAGACGCGGACAGGGTCTGGCCAGTGCCCGTGATGAAACCGATCTCGGCCCCGGTAATGCTCGAGAGCGACCGCGCGACCGCGCTATCGAGGGCATATCCCGCGAGGAGCACGCCCTGCTGATTCTCAAGAGTCGACATCGGGGTGGAGACGGCGTGGAAGATCCGATCACCTTCCTGCCAGAGCCCGGCGGCGGCTTCACCGCGAACACTGATTCCGACCACAGGGTCCTTGGAGAGGTCCGCTCCGTGCTCGGTCGGCTTGTCGGAACGGGCGAGGACCAATCCGGCGGGGTCCGTCGCCATGAAGAAGTCGGCGCCCAGATCCTGGCCGCGCTCCATCAGAGTGTCGGCGATCGTCGCCGCGTCGCGCTGCTCGATGAGCGCCTTGAAGGCGGGCTCATTCCCTAGCGTCTGGACGGCGAGCTTGAGCTTGGCCAGCCGGTCTGTCTGGAAGGCATTCCAGATCCCGCGCGAGCTGGTCAGACGTTCATTGAGGTTCGCCTGGGCGAGAGCGTTCGCTTGCACCGTGGTGAAGGCCAGCGTCGCAGCGACGATGCCCACGGTCAGCAGCGCGGTGAACAAAAGAATCTTCTTGGTAAGTCCCATTTGATCTTTAGATGGGTTTGACGAAGTCGAGGTTTCAGACGGGGCGGTTCATTGCGATTTCCGCGCGGCGCCCCACCTCAGTACGCCTCGCGCCCGTAGTCCTTCCCGAATTTGTTCTTGTGTGGAACGCGCTTGTAGGACGCCGCGTCCAGGCTCAGAGAAAGAGTCGCCTCTCCCGTGGCCGGAACCTTGACCGTGACCGGGGCGCCTTCGCCGGAGCGCTCGTGGAACGCCACAACCTTGTACTCGCCGGCCGGAACGCCCTCGATCCGGAAAGCGCCGTCCTTGGTAGCCTGGGCGAAGTAGGGATTATCCCGAACCACCACCAAAGCACTCATCTGAGGATGGATGTTGCAATACAAGGTGTAGACCCCTGGTTTGTCGAACGTCCGTACACCGCTCTTGGGGCGCTTGTAGAGACCGAGGTCGAACCCTTCGGCCGAAATCGAGAAGACGTTGTGAAGAATCGGATCCTCGTTCGGGAATTCCACGGTCGTGCCCGTGCCGATCGCCAGAACATGAGGAGTGAAAGCCTTGCTCTTCATGGTGACGACTGCCTTGGTGGGCTTCGCTTTGGAGCGCGCCGAGTCGATGTACACAACCACATCGGACAGGTCCGTCGCCTTCTTGCCGTTCTTTTCGACGAGTTCAACCTTACCTACGATGTCTCCGGCCCGAACAGAGGGGCCGAGGAGAGAGGCACAGAGAAGAAGGCCG
Source organism: Vicinamibacteria bacterium (assembly GCA_039932395.1). Classification (GTDB taxonomy): domain Bacteria; phylum Acidobacteriota; class Vicinamibacteria; order Fen-336; family JAGNNV01; genus JAGNNV01. Next base: position 2,462 of record JBDTQB010000257.1, read on the forward strand.
AGTTGCCGGGAAGAACCGGTGAGCGAAAGGAAAGACATGAGCCCGCCTTGAGTCAGAGAAGAAGGCCGCGCAAGACAGCGGCCCGCGCAAGCGAAATGAGCTTAGCACCGTCATTTGCGGTCACATCGAACGGACCCGGACCGGGAAAGCGGCTCCTATAATCCGCTCCCTTGATCTTCCTAGCCCTTCTCGCCGCGGCATCCCTGGACGCGGCCACCCTTGTCCAGGACAGCGCCACCCTCCAGGCCCTTGGCCCTCATCCCTTCGGCTCGCCGCGAAATCAGGCGGCGGCCCAGTTCGTGGCGGCGAAGCTCAAAGACGCGGGCCTCGCTCAGACCGTGGTCGAAGACTTTGTCTTTGATGGAGCGCCCGGAACCAACGTCTACGCGAGCATTCAGGGACGCACCGATCGTCTCCTGATCCTTGCAACCCATCACGACACCAGCAAGTCGCGGGACGATATGAGCAGCCGTTCCAGGAGCCTCGCCCTGCTGATCGAAATCGCCCGGCAGACCGCGGCCCTTCGCCCGCAGAAAACGTGGATTCTGGCGTCGTTCGACGGAGGCGACTCGTCGGGCGAGGGCCTCGCCCACTATCTCGAAAGCCTTGGGAAGAGTCGAAGCCAGGTGGACGGAATGGTCGTATTCGACGTGACCTCACCGGCCGGGACGGAGGCAGCGCCCGCCTTCATCGCCCCCGCCTGCTCGAACAGTTCCTCGCCCGACAAGCGGGAGATGGCGGGCTATGACACCCTGAGCGCGGCGCTTGGCGGTCCGCCCAGGTCGATGGACCTGGTGTTCGACGACCCCGGCATCAGCATCGTCACCCAGCCGTTCATCCGCGCGTTCAAGATGGACTGCGATCCCACTGCGGCGCGTGCGCTCGGCGCAGGCATCGGCGTCGTTCAGATCGGAGACGAGTCGTACTCCAAGCACTTCATCTCGGCCCGGGCCACCGCAGCGAAGCGCGAAACCCTCACGCGAGACACCGAGGCCGCGCGCGTGGGCGACCTGGCGCTTGCCACTCTTCAAGGTCTCGACGCTTCGGTTCCCGCTTCACCCCAGTCCGACTCCTGGATGGTGGCTGGCCGCACCGTGGTGCCCGGGTGGCTGATTTTCGTGGCCGGCCTTGTCGCCCTGGTTCCCGGCCTGGTCGTCTTGCGCGCCCAGAAGATGGCGCTCGGTTTCCGTGTCGCCTATTCGCTGATCTTCGGATTCGTTCTCTACTCGGAACCAGAAGTCGCGATCTTCGTCGGGCTGCTGCCAAGCCTCTTCCCGCCAGGCGCCTCAAAGAAGCTTCTCACACTGACCTTCCTGCCTTTGGCGGTTCTGATCTTCGCGGGCCTCTTCGGACTCGCTCGCAATCAAGTGACGGGCTCGTGGCTTTCGATCTGGGATTGGGCCGGCCTGATCCTCGCCTTCGGTTTGCTCTACGCGACGCCAGGCGGATCGAAGCCAGGCCGCAGGGCTCCGGCTAAGGCCAAGCGAAGCAAGCGCTAAGCTGTCCTCGGACATCCAAGCGATGCGTTTCAACAGCACTCTGGCTTTCGGCAGGACACTCGCGTGGTGGCCGATCAGCGCTTTGATCAAGAGCCGTAACCGCGCCTCTCGGCGGGTGACGGCGGTCTGGTTCGCTCTGACCATCATCTCCATCGTCCTCGCCCTTTGGGAAGCGGAAAGGGGCTGGAGCGGCCTTCCCATCGATGTCGGTTCGTGGACGCTCGGATTCACCTTCTACCCCCCGGTCAGCATCGGCGTGCTCCTCACGCTGTTGATCGGGCCTGGCTTTGGAGCCACCACTGCGTATGTGTCGACCCTCGCAAGCGGGCTCTACAGCGGGCTCAGTCCGGATCGCGCAGCGTTCTTCGCTCTGGGTTCGCCGATCGAACTCCTGCTGCTCTGGTTCCTGATCCTCATCTTGAGAGTGAAGACCGACCTGCGGCGCGTGCGGGATTGGGGGCTGTTCGCCGCGGCTTCGCTGATCGCTGCCACGGCGTCGTCCGTCGACATCATGCTCTACACCTCAGCCCACAACGTGACGCTCGCGGAAGGTCAGCGGCTGTGGGTTGGCTGGATCCTCGGCGACTTCGCGCAAATGCTGCTGGTGGTGGCGCCGATGCTCTTCCTGTTTGGAAGTCGCGCGCACAACTGGGTCGCCTCGGTCCTGGCGGTTCCACCGCACCGCGAAATCTCGACCGGCCGCATCCTGGTGCTCTTGATGACGGTCTGGTCCACCCTGGGCCTGCTGGTCTTTGAGGGCGTCAGGCTTCTGGAGCGCGCCCTGGACATTCCCGACTACGCAGTCACGATGAGCGGCGATCCGCTGGTTCAGCGCCTGCGTGAGATGGGCGTCTATGTCGGTGTCTTCGTCGTGGTCATGATCATCACCACCATGGCGCTGACCGCCGCGCTTGCCGGAGTCGGCGATCAACACCGGGAACTCAGCCTGCGCGACGAGCTAACGGGTTGCTTCAACCGCCGCGCCTTCAAACGGCTCTACGCTCGCGAAGCCGAGCGCTCGGCGGGTCTGAATCGTCCCATTTCTTTCGTCTACTTCGACATCGATCATTTCAAGGCGCTCAACGATCGCCATGGTCATGAAACCGGCGATGCGGTCCTTGCGTCCCTGGCGCGGCAAGCCACGGACATCCTCTCTGCTCAGGAGCTTCTGTTCCGCTGGGGCGGCGAGGAGTTCCTGGTGCTTCTGTCCCATACGGGTCGCGAAGAAGCGCGTCTTTTCGCCGAGCGCCTGCGTTCGCGGATCGAGGACACGGTCTTTGTCGATACGGCGGCGGCGCGGGAGGCGGTGACCATCAGCGTTGGCGTCGCGACCGGCGCGCCTCCCAATTTCGACCAGGCGGCTTTGATTCGGAGCGCGGATGCGGCGCTCTATCAGGCCAAGGCTTCGGGACGGAATCGGGTGGTGACGGATCGCGCCATGGGTGCCTGACCCTCAGGTGGTCTTCACAAGCAGCGCGTCGTAGATGTCTTCCATCTTCCGTACGCACGCCTGGATGTCGTAACCCGCCGACGCTCGCTTCGCTTCGGTCGCGAGATGGTCGCGCAAAGCGGAATCGCCCAACGCGCGCTTCAGCGCCAGGCCGAGCGCGCTCGGATCTCCGGGCGGCATGAGAAGACCCGTCTCCCCTTCGACGAGAACTTCGCGACAGCCGTCCACCGCGGTTGAAACAATCGCCTTGCCCGCGGCCATGGCCTCGAACAGGACGAGCGGCGTCCCCTCGTAGTTCGAGGAGATACAGAAGATATCGGTGGCGGCGAGGAGGGCCGGCACATCGGTGCGATGGCCCGCAAAGATGATGGAGGAGGCGATACCCAGCGCCTGCGCTTGTTCGCGCAGCGAATCGAGCAGATCGCCATCTCCTGCGATCAGAAAGCGCGCGTCTGGAAAATGCGACACGACCTGCGACGCGGCCACGATCAAAGTCGCGTGGCCTTTCTGTGCATTCAGGCGGCCAATGGTGGTGATCACCGGAGCATCCAGCGGAATGCCGAGTTCCACTCGAACACGGTCCCCCGCGTCTCGCGACTGGGGCGCAAATTGATCGAGCGGGGCGCCGTTGAAGACGACGTCGATGCGCTCCTTCGGCACATAGCGGTCTCGCGCCATGAAGTCCGCGGTGGATTGACTGACCGCGATCCCACGCGCCGTCCACCCGGAGAGGACAAAGTCCGGAATCCGCTGGTACGACGGCATCCTGGGATCTGCGAAGTGCTCATGAAGGACCAGCGGAATGCCCGCGCGACGGGCCGCGATCCGGCCGAAGTTCGACGCCGCGTATCCGTGAACGTGAAGAATGCGCGCCTTCGTCCGCTCGATCTCTCGGCCGATATCGAGGATCAGCCTTGGATCGAAGGCGCTGCGCCCCAGCATCCGCAGAGAGATGCCTTCCTCGCGCAGCGCTTTTGTCGCTTCGTCTTCCTGCTTGAGCCCAGCCAGGTACGGGACGTAGCGCGCGGGGTCGTAGCGCGGGAACCACCACGCGAAGAGGCGGGACACTCCATGAATACTCGATCCGGAGACGCCGAACTTGTCGCACACATGAAGGACGGAATGGGCCATCGAGGGGGCAACGTTAGAGGGGCCGCGTCTCTCAGGGCAACCGTGGGCAGGGGGTGACTTTCGCGGACACACTCAACGGGCTTACGATTCAAGCCGTCGAAAGGCCACCATGCGCAGGATGAT
>JBDTQB010000258.1:0-6649 GCA_039932395.1 Vicinamibacteria bacterium
AGCGTCTAGTTGGCGTTGCCGTCATATCGAGTCCAGCGAGCGCCCGTTCAACACCTGGCTTCACCTGCAGGGCGCGCCTCAACGACTGGCCTCCGACGAGAGGCAGAGGCCACACCTCCGCGCCCTGTCTGGTGCAAGCCATTGTTGGACGGCCCTCCTCGCATGACCTGAGCCTACGCTGCCGGAGTCATGCGTCGCCTGACCCAAGCCGCCGCCCGGCCCACCACGCTGAGAGTGCCTTCGGTAGAGCGCGCCACGAGCCAGTACAGGGCGAGACCAGGGCTCATGATCAACGAGACCCGACCAACGGTGGCCACCTGCTGGTGCCAAGGCTCACCACTTGAACGCACGACGACCACGGAAGCGCAGATCAAGAATGCGGCGAGCATTGCCACAAAGAACTCTGTCGGTGCTTGTAGCCAAAGAGGTCGGCTTAGGCGCACGCGAGACGCGACGAGGGTTGCTGGCGCGAAGACAACAATGCTCGCTCCCAATGCGACTGCCGTGATCAGCGCTGCGGTGAGGGGGAACGAGATGGGACTGCCAATCGGCCCGTTCGTTACGACCGCAACAAGCAGGGCTACGAAATAGACCACCGCCCAGATCGCATTCGGAACCACCACGCATGCCGCGCTTGCGAGCGCATGAGACATCGCCACTTTGCCCCAATGCAGCATCGAGCTACGGCCCTTGCAACCGCTGCGGGTCCGTCCAACACTCGGGTTCACCTGCAGGGCGCGCCTCAACGACTGGCCCCGACGGACGGCGGGCCACACCTCCGCGCCCTGTCTGGTGCAACCCGTTGTTAGCCGTCACGGTGCCGATTTCGAAGGGCCGTAGATGGCTGGGCATAGAGGATGCGGATTGTAGTGGACAAGTCGAAGTCGCTATCGCCGTAGCGCTGCCAGTTGACGGGCCAAGCCCCGAGCCACGACGTTGGTGCTGCACGGTGCTCATCGAAGCCGGGGATTTGGGACGAAATGCGCCTGAGGCCAGGCCTTTGAGAAGTGCGACCGGAATGTGGACGCCCGCACGCCGCCTCGGGCGAAAGAGCGAAACCTGCCGCCGTTCCTGCAAGGCCGTCTGGACGATGTCGAGCGCGCATCCTGCTCCCGTACTGTGGCGACCATCATGCACGGCTAACACTGGGTTGAGCGGCAAGGGCCCGTCAGTCCGTTTACGCGGGACCTTGTCCGTTCCAACCCATTGTTATGCCGCTGCCTCATTTGGGGGTCTCATCGGACTCGGGCCTTGGCAGGACCTTCCGAACACGGAAATGCAGGATGTCCTTAGGGTCAGTTGGACGTGGCTCAAGCTGAAGCTCTCTGCGCAGGTCGGCGCGTAGATCAGCCAACAAGTGGCGTGGATCGGTGGAAGAAGCGGTCTCGATCTCTGCGGCGATTCTGCGCGCCAAGTCAATTTGGCCGCTGGACCCAAACAGCTGGACGTCGGTTATTGCAGACTCAAAGCCACGAATCGCTTCAACAGGCACTGCAGCGGGGTCTTCACGCCCGCATAGTGTTTCGATTCTTCGATACGCCTCGATGAGGTATTGCACACGCAGATCACGCTGCTTGTTCGCTCGATCCCTTCTTTTGGAGTACAGATCGGCCATATGCCAGCCGGTGGTGGCAACGCCGGTCGTGATGATCAACGGAAGGAGCAACTCCAACTTCAAGCCGCCAACCGACCATGCGGCGACCACGAAGAAGATGGTGACAAGGAAGCTGGCGACTACCTCCATTGGCGTCCTCCACTACTGCCGGCATAACACTGGCTTGAACTGCAGGGCGCGATTCTAACGACTGCCCGCGAAGCGGGCACACCTTCGCGCCCTGTCTGTTCCAAGCCTTTGTTAGGCGTCATCGGTGGTCGTCCGGTGAGTCTGGCACCGTCAGGCGGGATACTCGTTCATATGTGCCGAAGTAGACCACGTGGGCACGGCTGTTCGGAATAGGCGCGAACCACTCTGACGCATACCCATATTCCCAGAATTCCTCGTCGTTGCCGACAGCCGGCCCCGATCTAAGGATGGACGTTCGCGCCGGAATACCTATGAGAGCTTTGACCTCGCTCTTCGTCATGCCAACGCGAACTTGAGTCCAGATCCGCTTGTTCATGGGTTGAGCCGTGCGGGGCGTCGAGGAGAGCATCCCTTCGGCGATTGCTTCGCTTGCCTGCCTCACGTCGCGGTATGCGCTATAGCCATACGCCGTCAAGCCCACCACTCCTGAGAGCGTGACGCCGACAATGGCGGCCCTTGGTGAAACAGGCATATGCACGCCTAACACTGGGTTGAACTGCAGGGCGCGACTCTAACGATTGCCCGCGAAGCGGGCACACCTGCGCGCCCTGTCTGTTCCAACCCTTTGTTGGGCGGCTCTCGATTGCATGCAACGTCCCGCGTGCGCTATTTGGCGTCGAAGAGGCCTTCAGGGAAGGGGCTGACTCGCCCGCGGGTTGACCCACGACCCGCTTCGCTTCCCATGGACAGACCGGTCGGTACCAACGACGATGGAGTGGTGTGATACATGTCGAAGAACAAGTGAATCCGGCTTTCACCACCAAAGCACTGTGCCTCGACTTGGTCGACTATGTGGCCATCAGGCCCTGGCCCGATACTTCCCAGGCGATGGTACCAATACGGGTGTCGCAATGGACACCTGAGTCTCCGGCAGTACCAATTCCCGTCTGCCGGTATTGGGTTTGTCGGTTCGTAGCCAAACTCGCCATCCGCGCCTTCAATCTGGTCACGTTGCTCGGCCTGCACACGAAGCCCCGACGGACGGTCGGGTGCCGCGACCCGCTGACGCGCGGCGATGAAGGAGCGGCATATCTCGCAGACTGCATCGAAGTTTGGAAAATTCTCCTGCTTGTGAATCTCGGGTGTGTCAACCATACAGGTGTACACACCTTGGGAGAGGTTTCTTGCGGCCGACCAGTCGAACGGAGCCCCGTCCAGCCCCAGCGCGACTGCCGCGAAGCAGACCAAAAACTCCACGGCCGCGTCGTGCTGATGCGCTGCGCGACGTAGCACGTATTCGTCGTGGCACCTTCGGAGGTCAATCATCTTCCGGGCGAGCGGCAGAAGCCTCGCCGCAGTTACGGATGAGGAAGAGGGCCCACTGGGGATGGTTCCGCTGGCTGTCCTTAGTAGCGAGCCGAACTGATGGAACGAGGGCCCCTGCCTGATTGCGTGTTCCTTCGTGAGTCCGCTAACGCGCCACGCCTGCCTGAAACCTACCAAGCGAACCTCCTCCAGTCGATATGACGCCAACCGACGGCCATACTATAGGTCGGTTGCCGTAGCGCGCCGATCATCGCAGGTCCGCCCAACACTTAGTCTGCCGCATGGCGGAAATATACGACGTCGTATATTTCGATAACGGCCGTAAGGGAACCGGCCGAATGGTGTCTTTTTCGTCCCGCAAGTCGCCGCCCATGAATGGATTACAACTCTTTTGGCCGCGGGTCGTCAACTAGGCCGGCGGCTGTCGCGGCGATTCAAGCGGCGAGGTGCGCTCGGGATAGGCGGGCCGGCAGGCTTTCATCGGGGCTTGCACTCTCGGACCGCCGCGGTTGAGCTCATGGGCGCAGCTCATCGTGGTCGAACGGTCCGGATGGCCGAGCAGTCCCCTGGATGGTTCGCTGGTGGAGAGACCGACCGGCACCCTCTCAGGCATTTTGGCGCGTGCCCGGTGTCAGCGAACCGTCGACGCCGGACAGCCTGCCGGTCGGGACAACTCAGGGGCGAATGCGATAGCGATCGACGCGGCCGACGCACTCCGTGGCACCGCATCCGCAGTCGAAGGACCAGCGCTCATCCCAGAAATAAAGTTCCGGCGCGCGCTGCCACTCAGCCTGCGCCAACGCATCGTAGCTGAACGTGAGCTGTTCGCCGGCGGAAACCGAGCTCACGGTGATGAGATTGAAGGCGGCGTCGACCGCGCACTTGGGAGCGCAGGAGTGATTGATGAAGCGGGCGCTGGACATGGGAATCAACCACCCATCATCTTTGACCTGAATCACATAACGCACTTCCCTCTCCGGCACCTCTCGCCACGGGACCACCGGGCCTTCGAAACGTCCCACGAGCGTGCCGACGGCCAGATCGGCGGATGAGAAAACGCCGCGACTCTGATCGGCCAGAAGTTGGACGCGGCTGGGCCACGGGGCCAACGATTTCCGGGGCGCGCGCCTGTCGATCGGCGCGGGCGCTCCTGCGCCGATCGACCAGACAAGCTCTTCGGCGAAGGCGCCGCGGAGACAATGGTCGCTCGCCATGCTCGACCCGTAGGCACCCGCCGGCAACAAGGCAACCAGGTCGCCCTCGCCGAGGTCTGGCAGAGCCCGGTCGCGCGCGAAGACGTCGCCTGACTCGTTGACATTCCCCGCCACGTCGTAGCGCTGAGTCGGCGGGGTGGCCGGGCCGTGGACGGGAACGATCTCAAGTTCTAGTCCATAGTGAGCCGCGTAAACGTTGGTCGCCTGGCCGCAATCAAGTCCCAGCCACCGTTGCCCCCGCTTCGTCCAGGCCGCGGCAATCCGTGAGACGAGAATTCCAGCGGATGCAGTTAGAAACGTGCCGGGCTCGCAGACGATTCTTGGTCCGCTCGATCCGAACACGTCACGAATGGCGGCCGCCCATCGCTCAGGAGAAAGCGGTCGGTCGCCCTCGCGCAAGCTGCCGCCAAGCCCCCCTCCGACATTCACGGCATCCAGGGTTTCGATCTGTCCGGCCGCGGCCCGGAGGACCTCAAGAGCGTGGCGAAAGGCTGGCTCATCGGACTCGCGCAGACCCCACCCAAGATGCAGGTGCAATGTGTCGACCACCAGTCCGCTTGCGCGCGCCGCATCCAGCGCGGCCGGGAGGTCCTCGGGGGCAAGACCCAGTTTCCCTCCCCCATAGTTCGTCAGCGGATTCACACCGTATCCTGCGCTGACCCCGGGATCGAGCCGGAGACCGACGCGTGCTCCCGGACGTGCCCGTTCGGCGTAGCGAGTGAGCGCATTCACCTGGTCGAAGTTCACGTGAACTCCGCTGCGCGAAAGGAACTCCAGATCGGCGACAGAAAGGCTGGAAGCGGTTACGGAAACCTCGCTCGCACTAAACCCGGATTCGAAGGCCGCCGTGACCTCTCGTGGTGAACAGGCGTCGATCCCCACCTGACCATCTGCGCGAAGCACCTCCAGCACCGGCCTGAAACGATTGGCCTTCATCGCATAGAGGATCTGGTGCCGTTCAAACTGACCAAGCACGGAACGAAGTTGGGCAAGCCGGTCGGTGATGCGCGCGCCGTCGTAGAGATAGACGGGTGTGCCGTGCTCCTCGGCGAACGCCGACACCGAAAAGCCCGCGATCTCCAGACCGTCGGGGCCCGAGCGAAGAGTGCCGCCTGCCCACCATGGCCGAGTTTCAGTGGACGGCCGTGGAATCACATCGTGCAAGGTGGCGGATTCTAGGAGCAAAGGACAGAATGGGGTGCTCTGAGTCCCCTCGCTTACGTCGTGCGCCTCCTTCGCTGGTTCAAGGACAGACCCGGAGCCGTCTCCATCGTGGCGGGATGCCTCGTGGTGGAAATGGCGGTCAGCGCCTTCGTTCCCCTGGCCTTCAGCCACCTCATCGACAAGGCGATCGCGCCAAGAGATACCGGCGTGCTCATTCAGGTCCTCATGGCCCTGGGCGTGGCCACGATTCTCGCCACCCTGGCGGGGGTTTGTGGCGACTACGTTCATGCCCGACTCGCGACCGAGGTTCTGGCGCGCGTCCGTCAACAGCTCTTCGATCACCTGCAGAATCTCTCGCCGTCTTTTTTTCAGAAATACTCGGCAGGCGATCTGTCCGCACGATTTTCGACAGACTTCGCGGCCGTCGAACAGACGCTCGGTTCCTGGATCGCCTGGTGGTGGAAGCCGTTGCTCGACGTGATCGGCTACAACGTCGTGATGTTCATGGTGGACTGGCGCCTGGCGATGTTCGCGCAGCTCGTCTGGCCCATGACTCTGTTCGGCCCTCGCTTTTTTGCACCCCGGGCAGGCGCTGCCGCGGCCCAGAAGAAGAATCGAGAAGGGCACGTGCTCACCGCGGTCGACGAGGCCACGAGCGGACGCCACGTGGTCCGCGCGTTTGGACTCGAGCAGCACATGGGCAAACGCTTCGGCGAGAAACTCACGGCCCTCGCCGAGACCGCGGTGCGCGGCGCTTTCTTCGGCTCGGCACTGGAACGCTCCGCGAACGTCGGCATCCAGACCCTGCAGATCGGCGTGCTCGGCCTCGGCTCCTTGATGGCCCTCAGGGGCACGATCACGGTGGGAGGTCTGGTCGCTTTCTACACCGTCTTCGTTTCACTCTCGAGCGTTCTGTATTACCTCGCGCAGTACTCCGCTTCGTTGATCAACTCGGCGGCGGGGCTGACGCGGATAGAGGATGTCCTGGCGGAGCGCTCCGCGGTGGCCGACGCTCCAGCCGCTCCGGACCTCCCCCCGCTTCGGGGAGAGGTCGAGTTCCGCGACATCGTCTACGCCCCGCAGCCGGCTCGTCCGATCCTCGACCGGGTCACCCTGACCATCCACGCCGGAGAGAACGTGGCTTTCGTCGGGCCTTCCGGATCGGGCAAGACCACGGTGCTGAACGCCATCATGCGTTCCT
>JBDTQB010000259.1:0-6641 GCA_039932395.1 Vicinamibacteria bacterium
CGAGCCGGAAGCGCCAGTCGACCGAAGGCAAACGTTCGCCATCCGACTCTTCGATTTCATCGAATGACTCGGAACTCTTCTGGGCCTTCACGGAAGGCAACGTATCGATGACCACGTGACGACGACGCGGCTTGCTGGCCGAGGATGGCTCCGGCTCGGCGACCGTCTGTGTGTCTTCGACCGCGCGCGGCCCCGCCGTCTCAACCTGACCGAATCCCTGGCCGCGAGCCGCCAGCATCGACGCGAGAACGTGAGGGCACGCGCCCGACTTGCCATCGGGACAGGTGCACGAGATCTGGAAACGATCGGCGCGGCGCTTGATCACGACACGCTCGGTGCTGATGTCGTCCTTCACCGACGTGGTCAGGAAGGTGTCTTCCATGGCCAGAACTTCGACCCGACCGGCGGCAAAGAGGCGTTGAGCTTCGTCGCGAACCTCAGGTGTGAACACTTCAGAGAAGGCTTTGATCACCGAGGGCAGATCCTCGTGGCGCGGGCTTTGAGCATCCGCCCAGTTTAGCGACTCGCACCCGTTCTCCGCGAACCGCGAGCACAAAGATCATTCCCCTCTTAAAGTTACCGCTCCAAAAATGCACCCTCTTGAACTGACGACGGACGCCCTGCAACACGCCCTGGATCTCACGTCCCGCTTCGTGCGCGAGGAGATCGATTCGCTCGACCGCCAGCCCGCCGCCGACGTGGACAGGGCCGAAGAACTGGCCCAGACCTTCGTCGAACCTCTGCCAACGAACCCCGCCACCCTCGAGTCGATCCTGGAGCGCCTCCGGCCGGCCATCCGGAAAACGTTCAATACCGCCGGCCCCGGATACCTCGCTTTCATTCCGGGCGGCGGCATCATGAGTGCGGCCCTCGCGGATCTCATCGCGACATCGACGAATCGCTATGTGGGCGTGCGTCCCCCTTCACCGGCCCTTGTGCAGATCGAAGAGACCGCGATCGCGTGGCTCGCGAAAATCATGGGCTATCCCAAGACAGCCGGCGGCATCCTGACCTCGGGCGGATCCTTGTCGACCTTGTCTGCGATCGTGGCCGCCCGCGAAGCAAAAGTCGGAGAAGACTTCTCGCGAAGCACGATCTATACCTCGGCCGAGACACATTACTGCGTGCCCAAGGCCGCGCGGATCGCGGGCTTCCGCGACTGGCAGGTCAAAAAGATTCCGGTGGACAGCCGTCGCCGCATGAACCCCCGGGAACTCGCCCGCGCGGTGGAAGCCGACCGGGTCAAAGGCTTCCGACCTTTCATGATCGTGGCGAACGTGGGCAGCACCAACACTGGAGCCATCGACGAAATTCCCCAACTGGTGTCGATCGGCCGAAGCCACGACATGTGGGTTCATGCCGACGCCGCCTACGGAGGCTTCTTTCGCCTGGCAGGTGTCGGTCCGAGCCTGATGCCCGAGATCGAGGAGTGCGATTCCATCACGCTCGATCCTCACAAGGGCATGTTCCTTCCCTACGGCAACGGATGTCTCCTCGTCCGGGATCCGCAGACGCTCAAGCGCGCGCACTCGATGGACGCCGAGTATCTACACGATGTGCGCGGCGACGAATCGAACTTCGCGGATCTCTCGCCCGAACTGTCTCGCGACTTCCGCGGATTGCGTCTTTGGCTGCCGCTGATGCTGCACGGTCTCGACGCGTTCAGCGATGCCATCGAAGAGAAGCTGATGCTGACGCGCTGGGCCTACGATCGACTCAAGGCGGACGGGCGGTTCAAGATCATCGATGAGCCGCAACTGACCGTCATCGCATTTCGACTCAAAGGCGAAGGTCCCGAGTCCGACGAGGCGACGGAAGAGCTTCATCGCCGCGTCAACGCGAGAGAACGTGTCTTCCTCTCGAGCACGCGTCTGGATGGTCGCTACATCATTCGCCTCTGCATCCTGAGCTTCCGGACCCACATGGATCGCGTGCGCGACGCCGTGGAAGCCATACGGGCCGAAGCCGACCACGTTTCGGGACTCGGCCCCGGCCGATGAGCCTTCAGTCTCTTCAGTCACAGGGCGAGGCATGGGTCGGGTGAGCGAAGCGAGGAAGACAACGCGTGCAGGCCTCGTCTCGTTCGGGAGCCTTGCCTCGCTGGGACTGGCGTTCAGCGCGATCGGCCTCGCGATCTCGCGCGTTTGGGTGGCCGACGACGCCTACATCACGTTCCGTCACATCGTTCAGTTTCTGGCCGGGAATGGGCTGACCTACAACACGCTGGAACGCGTCGAGGGCTTCACTCACCCGCTTTGGGCCCTGCTTCTGTGCGTCTTCGGATGGCTGGGGGCGCCGATCTCCGGCACGGCGGTCACCATGGACTTGCTGTGTGCTTCGGTCTTGCTGCTGGCGGTAGCGTGGCGCGACCGGGACAACGGACCGCTTGCCGTGGCGCTGCTCGTGAGCTGTTCAGGCTTCATCGACTTCGCGACGTCCGGCCTCGAAACGCCGATGACGATGCTGCTCATCTACGTCGCGTATCAAACGCGGAGCCTGGTGGACACTCCTGTCCGCGCCGGAATGTCCCTCGGACTCGCCTATCTGTGCCATCCCGATGTGGCGGTCCTCGCGCTCGGCCCCATGATTCTGCTCTTTGCCGAGGCTCGTGATCGAGGCTTGGGGCAGAGCCGGGCCGCGATCGTTCGCTTCATGGTGAGCCTGGCCAGCGCTCCGATCGCCTGGCACATCTTCCGGCTCTGGTACTACGGCGACATTCTCCCCAACACCTACTACGCGAAGAACGGCGGTAGCTACTGGAGTCAGGGACTCGCCTATGTGGTGGACTTCGCGACGTATGCGCCTCTGTCGGCCGCGGGCTTCCTTCTCGTCGGTGGACTCGCCGTCGTCGACCTGTCACGCGGAGGCGGGCTGGAGCGTTGGAGGCGCAGCGCGGGCATCATCGCGATCCTGGTCCACCTGACCGCGATCGCGCGGGTGGGGGGCGACTTCATGGGCTTCCGGCTTCTCCTGCCCGATCTCGCGGTTGTAGCCGCTTTGACCGCTTCCATCATGGCCCCCCTGGTCACGAAGGTTCGACTTCCTATCCAGGCGGCGCTTATGGCCGCTGCGCTGTGGGCGCTCTTCCTGCAGCCCGTGCCGCCCCATGAACGCGGCCTGATCGTGAACGAACGACTCAACTTCGCCAGCGCCTACACGAACCGCGCGGACGCATTCACCGGACATCCCCGACACCTGTGGTGGAACGAAGGCCGGCTCTTCCGCGCGTTCCAGGAATGCGTCGGCGAACCCGCCATGATTGTCGAGTACCCGAACATCGGCTACTACGGCGTTGCCCTCGGGACGCGCGCATCCCTGATCGACGGAAACGGTCTCGTCGATCGGTTCGTCGCCCGCAATTGGGCGGCGCGCAAGGGGCTCCCCCGTGGGCGACCCGGACATGAAGGGAAGATGACGGTGGACTACGCGCTGAAGCGAAACATTCATTTCGTGCGCGACATGTTCGAGCCCTACAAGTCGACCATGGCCACCGACTACGGAATTCTGCTGTCACTCGATCCGCGCATTCTCTGCACGCTGCCAGGCAAGGCGGATGAGCTACGCGCGCTCAAGCAGAAGCTGACGGAAGCCGGAACCGCGAAGGCGCTCGATACGCTTCATTTCCTGAGCGATCTCGAGACGCGCGACGGCGTTCAGATCGACTCGGTCTGTCGTGACGTAGTCACGCCCCGCGATTGCAGCCCGGCGGGAATCAACCGCGCGAACAAGAGCGGCAACTAAGAGTCTGCGCGGAAGAAAGGTTCAACCCTGAATCCGCGGGGCCTATGCATACTCTTCAATGGGCGGGCAGAGACAGATCAGGTTGCGGTCGCCGAAGGCGTTGTCGATACGCGCGACGTGGGGCCAGAACTTCTTTTCGTGAGTCCAGGGCGCGGGGAAACCCGCCTCCTCGCGCGTATACGGGTGCGCCCACGCATCAGCGGTGACCATGCCGGCGGTGTGTGGCGCGTTCTTGAGCGGATTGTCCTTGACGTCGATCTGCTTCTCGACGACCTTGCGGATCTCTTCGCGGATGCGGATCATGGCTTCGCAGAAACGATCGAGTTCCGCGAGCGATTCGCTTTCCGTCGGCTCAATCATCAGCGTGCCGGGGACCGGGAACGACATCGTGGGAGCGTGGAAGCCATAGTCCATCAAACGCTTGGCCACGTCTTCCACTTCAACGCCCCCGGCCTTGAACTCGCGCAGGTCAAGAATGAACTCGTGAGCGCAGCGGCCATTTTTGCCGGTGTAGAGGATCGAATAGTGCGGGGCCAGCTTCTTCGCCATGTAGTTGGCGTTGAGGATGGCCGTCTCCGTGGCGAGCTTCAAACCATCGGCGCCCATCATGGCGATATAAGCCCATGAGATGGTCAGGATGGATGCGCTTCCGAGCGGAGCCGCCGAAACGGGGCCGGTGGCGGACTCCGCGGCCAGCGGATCGCCGGGAAGAAACGGGATGAGGTGCGGCGCCACTGCGATGGGACCCATGCCCGGACCGCCGCCGCCGTGCGGAATGCAGAAGGTCTTGTGAAGGTTGATGTGGCACACGTCGGCGCCCATGTCGGCAGGGCGGGTGAGGCCGACCTGGGCGTTCATGTTGGCGCCATCCATGTAGACCTGACCGCCGCGCTCGTGGACGATCTCGCAAATCCGCTTCACGTCTTCCTCGAAGACGCCGTGAGTCGACGGATACGTGATCATCAGGGCGGCGAGGCGATCCTCGTTTTCGTCAGCCTTCTTTTCAAGATCGACGAGATCGATGTTGCCCTTGTCGTCGCACGCGACGACCACGACCTTCATGCCCGCCATGACCGCGGACGCGGGATTTGTGCCGTGAGCGGAGACGGGGATCAGACACACGTCGCGATGGCCTTCGCGAGAGAGGTGATAGCCGCGGATCGCCAGCAGGCCGGCGTACTCGCCCTGGGCGCCGGAGTTCGGCTGCAGAGACACCCCGGCGAAGCCGGTGATCTCGGCGAGCGCGTGAGAGAGCTCTTTGGCGAGCTCGGCGTAGCCTTTCGCCTGGTCCTGGGGTGCAAAGGGATGGACGTTGGAGAAGCCCGGAAGCGTCAGCGGAAGCATCTCCGACGAAGCGTTGAGCTTCATCGTGCACGAGCCCAGAGGGATCATCGAGTGCGTGAGCGAGAGGTCGCGCGACTCCAGCGTCTTGATGTAGCGCAGCATCTCGTGTTCGGCGTGATACCGATTGAACACCGGATGGGTGAGGAACTCGGAGGTGCGCGCCAAGCCTTCGGCGGGCGTCACACTCACGGATTCGGCCAGGGACGCGAGGTCGTAGTCGAGGGTGGCGCCCGTGATGACTTCAAGCAAGTCCTGAACGTCTTTGATCAGAGTCGTCTCGTCAAGGGTGACGCTGATCCCGGTCTTGTGGCGGCGAAGATTCATCTGACGCTTCGCGGCGCGCCGTGCGATGACGTTTGCCTTGGCCGACGTGGTCTTGATCGAAAGCGTGTCGAAGAAGGTCTCGTGCTGAAGGGTCAGGCCCGCCTTGCGCAGGCCGGCCGCGAGAAGGTGCGTGAGCCGGTGGACGCGCGTCGCGATGTCCTTGAGACCTTCGGGGCCGTGGTAGACCGCGTACATGCTCGCCATGACGGCGAGGAGAACCTGCGCGGTGCAGATGTTCGACGTCGCCTTGTCGCGGCGGATGTGCTGTTCGCGGGTCTGCAGCGCGAGGCGGTAGCCGCGCTTTCCCTGGGCATCCTTGGAGACGCCGATCAGGCGGCCGGGGATCACACGGCGCATCTCTTCGCGCGCCGACATGAACGCGGCGTGCGGACCGCCGTAGCCCATCGGGACGCCGAAACGTTGAGCGGAGCCGATACAGATATCGGCACCCATCTCGCCGGGCGCCTTGTAGATGGTGAGTGCCAGGAGATCGGCGGCGAACGTGGTGACGGCGCCCGCGGCCTTTGCCTTGGCGGCGATGGCGGAGAGATCAGCGACCCGTCCGGTCGACGACGGGTACTGAAGGAGCACGCCGAAGACATCGGCTTTCACGGAAATCTTCTTCGGTTCGAGAACCCGCACTTCGATGCCAAGCGGCAGCGCGCGCGTCCTGACCACGGCCAGGGTTTGCGGATGAACGTCATCGGCCACGATGAAGACTTTGCGGTCGCCCTGCGCTGTCGCCTGCGACATGTGCATCGCTTCGGCCGCCGCGGTTCCCTCATCGAGGAGGGAGGCGTTGGAGAGCGGCAGCGCCGTAAGGTCGGCGACCATGGTCTGGAAGTTGAGCAGCGCCTCAAGACGGCCCTGGGAGATCTCCGCCTGATAGGGCGTGTACTGCGTGTACCAGCCGGGATTCTCGAGGATATTGCGGCGAATGACGGACGGAGTCAGGCACGCGGTGTAGCCCATGCCGATGAACGAACGCCACGTCGCGTTCGACTCGGCGATTCCGGTGATCCGAGTGAGGAGTTCGCTCTCGGAAAGGGGCGCCGGCAGGTTCAGCGAACGACGCAGATGGATCGCGGGCGGAACCGTCTCTTCAATCAGAGCATCGAGAGACGCGGCTCCCAGCGCTTTGAGCATCACCGCCCGTTCGGACTCGGAAGGCCCGACATGCCTTCTCGAAAAAGTGTCAACGGGCGAAAGATCGGAGAGCTTCATTACCTGTC
>JBDTQB010000260.1:0-6616 GCA_039932395.1 Vicinamibacteria bacterium
GGGCGGCGATCATGCCCGCGGCCTGCACCAGCTTCTCCGCGGCCTGGAACTCGGCTTCGGCGTTGATGATCCGCGCGCGGCGTTCGCGCTCCGCTTCGGCCTGACCGGCCATGGCGCGCTTCATGGTTTCCGGCAGAACCACATCCTTGACTTCAACCGCTGAGACCTTGATCCCCCAAGGGTCGGTCTGGCGATCGATGATTTCCTGGAGCGTGTGATTGATCTTCTCGCGCTGGGACAGGAGTTCGTCCAGCTCCGACTGGCCGATCACGCTGCGCAGGGTGGTCTGAGCGATGAGAGACGACGCCTTGAGGAAGTTCTCAACCTTGACGATGGCCGCCTCCGGGTGCATCACCCGGAAATAAACCACCGCGTCCACGGACACTGGGACGTTGTCCCTGGTCATCATTTCCTGCTTGGGCACGTCGGTGGTGACGATGCGTAGATCCACCTTCACCATGCGATCCACGAACGGAATCAGGACCACCAGGCCCGGCCCCTTGGCGCCGACGAGCTTGCCGAGCCGGAAGATGACCCCACGCTCGTATTCGCGCAGGACGCGGAAGGTCGAAGGCAGCATGAAGGCCGCCAGCACGAAGATGGGCATCACCCAGGAGATCGAGTTAAGGAGCGAGGTCGTCGGGTCCATGAGAATTATTTCCGTTCTGGTTGGTGTGCGGTTTCACGTTGAGGGTCAGTCCGTCCAGGCCCACGATGACGACATCCTGGCCCGCTTCAAGGGGCGTCTCACTCAAAGCGTTCCAGTATTCGCCTTCCACGAAGACCTTGCCGCCCTCGGCCGAGATCCGCGTGAGCGCCTTCACGATTCTTCCCGTCATGGCTTCCCGCCCTGTCTTTGGCGACAGACGCTGAGCACGCAATCCAGCCCCCGCTACAAGAAGGAAGAAGGCAACGGTGACCAAGGTGGCGGGAATGATGAACCGGAGAGACAACCGGAACAAGGGATCGGTGCGATCGAAGAACAGCAGCAGGCCCGCGAAGAAGGCGATGGTGCCGCCGCCGGTCAACAACCCGAAAGTGGGAGTAAAGGCTTCGGCAATGAACAGGCCGATGGCCAGGGCGATCAGGACCAGGCCAGCGGTGTTGACGGGCAATGCGGCCGACATGTACAGCGTCAACACCAGAGCCACCACGCCGGTGACGCCGGGGATGATGCCGCCGGGATGGCTCACTTCAGCCAGGATGCCGTAGATGGCGATGAGCAGCAGAATCATCATCACCTCGGGCCGCCAGGCTGCCTGGAACACCCGCTCGCGCAGGTTCATGGGGATGTCGAGAACGTGCGCCCCTCGCGTCTTCAGCGCCCGCTCCTTCACCGTCCGTCCGTCGAGCTGAAGAAGGAGGTCTGAAAGATCGGGGGCGATGATCTCGATGACGCCTTCCTTCAGGGCCTTCTCGGCGGTGATATTCGCGCTCTCGCGCACCGCGGACTTCGCCCACTCCACATTGCGTCCGCGCTTCTGCGCGATGGTCTCGATGTAGCTGGCCGTGAAGTTCTCGAGCTTTTGCTTCATCGTGTCGTCGACCTTCTCGACCCCGCCCGAGGCGCCGATCGAGACGGGATGGGCGGCACCGATGCTGGTGTTGGGCGCCATCGCAGCCACGTCCGAAGCGAGTGTAATGAACGCGCCCGCGCTGGTCGCGTTCGAACCCGCGGGGGTCACGTAGACCACCACCGGCACCGCCGAGGCGTAGAAGCTCTGCACGATCTCCTTGGTCGAGTCAAGGAGGCCGCCCGGGGTGTCGAGTTCAACGATCAGGCACTGCGCTCCGGAGGCAGTGGCTTCGCCCACCGAGCGGGCGATGTATCCCGCGGTTGCCGGATTGATGGTGCCGCGAACCTGGATGCGCGCCACCTCCGAGATGGCTGGAGGCGCCTGGGTCTCGACGGCGCCGCCACACATCAATCCAAGCGCGGCGAGGAGAGACGCTCTCTTCCTAAAAGCGCTCGATCTCAAGTTGAACGGCACGCCCCTATTGTTTCACCCTTCCCGCCCGGACAACGGAGTCACGCCGTGTGGACTTCTAGGGTTCGCGGATCTCAGCGTCCGTCGCTGACGTAGGACACCCGCCAGGTGGCGCGGCCACCTGCGTTCGCGCCAAGCCGTAAAACGCGCAGGTCACCTACCCGATGATTGTCCAGCACAGATGCCCCCGCCACGGTCACGGCCTCGAGCCGATACCCGGCTGGCTCGCTCAGGTAGATCTCATAGGGATCACCCGCGACCAGATCGCTGACCCCTTCGAGCGCGCTTCCGGCCCAGGTCACCCGGCTCACGTCCATGGCCCCGCAACTCACGTGGCGGTTCGTGGCCACCAGCTGAGGATGACCGACCCTCTCCCGCACGCAGAAAACCTGCACTCCGAATCGCGGATCCACCGGACCGGGAGTGAAAGCTCCCTTGAACGAGCCCAGGAACGAGCGAGTCCAAAACTCGAAAGCCAGGTAGTCGCGGTCCGCGGAAAGGCCCAGGTCAGTGAAGCGGATCGGCCCGGTCTCACCGCCGGTGCGGGCCAGGACCATCCACTGTTCGTACGACTTGTTCACGTCGACTGCGTAGAGGTAATGAACCGAGAGCTTCTGGGTGGCGTCGAAGCTGCGAGGCCCGCTGCCCGACATCTCCACCGCCGCTCGTCCGAGCGCGTTCGAGCGCGACGGGTCCACATCGTAGATTTGGCCGGGCTGGGCGAAGAGCACCGGAGATGTCCGGCGCGCCGCTTCCACCCGCTCGGTCCGGTAAACCGCCGGGGGATCGGTCAGCATCAGAATCGAGCCGGTGAGCGAGGTCAGGGTGGTGGCGCGATAGGCATCTGGCTGCGTTAACTCAATGTGGTCGGGATCGTTCCTCCACACGATGTTGTTGAAGGAGTTGTATTCCGAGAAGCCGCCGTAGCCGAAGCCATCGTTGCCCAGGCGGCAGCCATCGAAGAGACCGATGAGTTCCGGGCGGACGCCCCAGCACATCAGCTTGAAAACCTTCGGGCCGAGGGTTGACGTGATGTTGGAAGCGAACTGCCGATAGACCGCGTCTCGGTCGAGCTGCTTGCGCTCGAAGTAGTCGGCATGCGAGTTGTAACCCTCGTACTTGAGATGGCGCAGGGCATCCACCTTGATGTAACCCCACCCGTCGTCGCGGAGCGCACGGTACACCGGTGTTACGAGGTCAGACAGGGTTTTGGGGTTTGAGCCGTCCATCACGTATCCGACCCAGTTGCCATGTGCGGGCCCGCCGTCGAGCCCGGTCACGAAATAGCCGGGATGGGCGAGCGCGTAGTCCTGGTCGGCGAAAGACACGTTGGTCCACAGACCCGGTTTGAGGCCCTGGCCGGTGATCGACGCCTTCAACCCGCTCAGTCCGGCGGGAAACTTCGAGTTGGTTTGAAGCCAGTGATCGGGCACGCCGATGGGGGATTGCTGGAATCCGTCGTCGATCTGCACGTACTCATAGCCGAAAGGGGCGAGGGTTTCGGCGAGGACCGCCGCGGTTTCGGTGATGTCCTTCTGCGTGACCTGGTCGCGGAAGGCGTACCAGGAGGTCCAGCCCGTGACCGAGGCTTTCCAGGGCTGGTAGGTCCAAGGCTGAAAGTATTTGAGCCCGCGATGCTTCTGGTAGTAGCGCGGGCGGAAGCGCAGAACGATCTCTCGGCCCGAGGCGCGAAGCATGAAGGTGGCCCCGGTAGCCGAGGTCTCCGTCGGGGTCACGGTCAGGGTGCATCCAGGATCGATGGAGATGACCCAGTCCCGGGCGCGGTCATAAACCGCGCGATTGCGGAGGTTGTGGCTCGGGCCAATGCTGGTGCGGACCAGGGGCAAGGTGTCGTCGGTTCGGTCGACCTCCACCGCCAGAGCATCGGCGCTGGCGTTCACGGTCAGGTCGAGCGAGATGCGGCCCGAGCCTTTCGCGGTCCACTTGGTGACCTGGGTCCAGGCGTCTCCGGTGGGGGTGCCCGCGGTTCGAACCTCCGGGGTCAGGCCGTCTTCGACACGGAGCCGGCCTTGCGCCAGCTCTTTGTCCTCATAGGTCAGGGAGACAAGGCTCCCCGATTCGGTGAAACGCGCGATCTGGTTGGGAGGCTCACCCGTGCTCTGCGGAGAGCCGGGGGTGGCCAGAACGATGATGCCCAACCAGCCCGCGACGAGGCTCTTTAACCGGTGTATCTCGCGGACTCCAACCCGGGATGAGATGCTGCTCAGAGACCAGGTCATCCGGCCATCCTAGAACGACTTGGTCCGCGCGCGCGAAACACGTCTCCATGCGCCCTGCACCGCGTGCAAACCGCGCTTGTTTCTCCAGCGCTGGCGAAAGTCCGGCACGGCCGCGTATAGATCTGTCACGGCGTCACGTACGGGTTACGGTTTTCGGTGGAAGGACTCGCATCGCGACCTTCGTCGCGAGATGGAAGTACAGCCACAATCCGCCCAGAGCCAGGAGGCCGACCACAGACAACATTGGACCGACGATCATCACCAGATGGGGATCCGCGTCCATAGTGAGGAACGCGGGCAACGTATCCGAAAGCGCGGCCCGCGCGGCGAAAAACAGGATCACACCCGTGGCCGACAAGATGACGCCGACCAACCCGAGAATGCCCGCGATGAGCGTTGGCAAGCCGCCGACCAGAACGAGACCAATCAGCCGAAGCGTCCGATTGTGCCGGACCGTGAACGCCGCCGGTTTCTTCAGCAGTAACTCAAGCGAGTAAGCGCGGGCGAGCGATTCCGAGGAGCCGAGCGCGGTGAGCACACGATCCAACGGCTCGCCGGCGGCCAGCGCATCTGTAATGTGATGCTCTATGTCCCGAACCGCCTCGGCCCGATCGGTTTCGTTGAGGCCGGAAAGCCCCGCGTCGAGATTCCTCAGGTAACGCGTGACGACTGGATTGTCTGGAGTCATGACGGATTTTCTTTCTTTAGGTTCATGCATTGGTCGACGGCCTCGGCCATCGCCTCCCATTCCTTCTGGAGTGCGCCGAGGCGCCTCCGTCCGTCGGGCGAGAGCCGGTAGTACTGTCGTGGCGGGCCGGTAGGGGAGTCCCGCAGGAAGGTTTCGAGCAGGCCGTCTGTCTTGAGGCGACGCAACAACGGATAAACGGTGTTCTCGCCCGCGGCCAGCGGACCCAGCGTGCCGAGCGTGGTCACAATTTCGTAGCCGTAGCTTGCTTCGCGCCGCAGGACCTGCAGGATGCACAGTTCCAGAACGCCGCGTCGCAGCTGAGATGACCAGTCGGCGGTGTTGTCGTTCATGATTTTTCGATTTGGGCTCTTGGGGATGAGCTACTGTGCAGCACACAATAGCTGTGATGAGAGACGGAGCCAAGGGCCGGGAAGTTCCAGGGTCTTCCCACGTTCTCTCGAAGATCCACCCACCGTTCCGGAATGATGCCTTCGGGGGGACGCCTACAATGGCCGTATGTCCCCTCGCGCCCTCGCTCTCCGCTCCAGCAGCACCCTTCAGTCGTCCTTGACTCCGCACCTGTGCAAGCTCAACCGTGTCTTGGCGTGGCTCGTTGCTGTCGGTTTTCTCGTGAGCAGCGTCACCGCGTGGGCAGGTGTAGTGGATGCCGGCGGCCCGAAGGGCTCATCCCTTGTGTGGTTCGCCCACCCGGCAGAGAAATGGGAGAACGCACTGCCCGTGGGCAACGGCCGGCTTGGGGCCATGGTCTTTGGAAAGACTGACGAAGAGCAGATCCAGCTCAACGAAGACACCTATTGGTCCGGCGGGCCCTACTCGACCACACGAACCGGTGGTCACAAGGATCTTGCGGAAATTCGCAGGCTCATCTTTGCGGGCGAACTGGTCCAGGCGCACAAACTTTTTGGCCGCTCCATGATGGGTTACCCCGTCGAGCAGCAGAAGTATCAGTCCCTCGGAAATCTGATGCTGAAGTTCCCCGCAGGCGGACAGGTGCGTGACTATCGCCACGAGCTCGACCTCGATACCGCCATCGCGACCACCACCTTTGAGCGAGACGGCGTGCGCTACCGGCGTGAGGTATTTGCGAGCCCCGTTGACCAGGTGATCGTCGTTCGCGTGTCCGCGGACAAGCCGGGCCGGATCTCCTTCACCGCCCAGCTGCGGGGTGATCGCAACCAGGCCCATTCCAACTACGCGACGGACTACTTTCAGATGAATGGCCTGGGTGCGGACGGCCTGATTGTCACGGGCAAGTCGGCCGACTACCTGGGCGTCCCAGGCGCCCTGCGCTATCAGTCGCGACTGAGGGCCATTCCGCGGGGCGGGCAGGTGAGCGTTTCGGGCGACACTCTCACCATTCGTGACGCCGATGAAGCGATCCTCCTGATTGCCGCCGCGACTAACTTCGTGAACTACAAGGATGTCAGCGCCGATCCGGGTGCGCGGGTTGATGGGGTGATGCGCGCTGTCGCTGGAAAATCCTTCGACCAACTTCGCGCAGCGCATGTGACCGAACATCAAAGGTTGTTTCGGCGCGTTCGCATAAGCCTGGGAAGAACCGCGAACGCTGATCTGCCCACCGACGAACGGCTCAAGGCCTTCGATGGAACCAACGATCCCGACCTCGCTGCGCTTGTTTTTCAGTTCGGCCGCTACCTGCTCATTTCCTCATCCAGGCC
>JBDTQB010000261.1:0-6611 GCA_039932395.1 Vicinamibacteria bacterium
TGCCCGATGGCCAGAACGTCTTCGACTTCGGCGACATCTGGGAAGGTCCGCTCACACGCGCGAAGAAGGGCGGCGACTACGAGCGGGCGTTTCCCGGTGGCACGCTGCAGAGCAACTTCAATCTGATGTACCGGGTCGCTTCGCACTTCAAGGATCCCGAAGCGCAGGCCATCGCCGAGCGCTACGCGAAGTTTGGCCACAGCAATCTCGAGGAATACTGGACGCTGCTCTGGCGCGATCCCGCGATGAAGGCCGCTCCGATGAGCGCGTTCCCGCTGCAGCACCACTTCAAGGACATGGGAGTCTTCTACTACCGCACGTCCTGGGAAAAGGATGCGCTTGCGTTCGCCTTCAAGGCGGGGCCGCCCGAGGGCCATCGTGTGGCTTCGCTGTTGCCAAAGCTTCCTGAGTGGTCGCTCGACAGCGGCCACTCCCATCCCGACCAGGGCAGTTTCATCATCTACGCGGACGGTCGCTATCTCACGGGCGACACGGGCTATGCGGGACTGCCTCTTGCGAGCAATCACAACACCCTGACCTTCGGTGGCGTGGGTCAGGGCGTTGAAGGCGAGCATGACGTCTGGCGTGGCGCTTCGTACGCGAGCTTCGATGGCGTTCGGATCCGTAATGTGGTCGTCGGAAAAGATGGAGTCACGATCGAGGCCGACCTCGCGGCAGCGTACCCCAGGGTGACGAGCCTCTCTACGTTCACGCGAACGCTCACCTTCGATCAGCACTCGACGTTCAAAGTCACCGATCTCGTCACGCTCAAGACTCCGACCTCCATCGAATGGCGCCTTCAGTCCGACTCTCCCTTTGAAGGGGGCGCGGCAGGCGTCTTCAACAACCGCGAGACGACGGGACCGGCTATCGAAGTGAAGGTTGTCGGACCAAACGGCGTGGAAGTGACGCGCGCGGTTGGACGTGTCAAGGCGCCGGGGAAGCCCGGGGCCATCGAGACGGGGCCCGAGGAAGATCGCGGATTCGTTCTCACCGCTGCCAGCAAGGCGGCCGCAGGCGAAACAAAAATTGAGGCGACGATTAAGATCGTTCGGTAGTGTCCCAAGGCGTTGACGATCTGTTGATGTTCCTCGCCGCGATGCTCGCCGGCGCGATCAACGCCGTGGCTGGAGGCGGCACGCTGATCTCCTTCCCGGTCATGACCGCGCTCGGGATTCCTCCGGTCGCAGCCAACGTCACCAACAGCGTCGCCCTCTGTCCCGGGTTCATCGGCGGCATTTGGGCGCAGCGGGGTGACCTCAGCGGACAACGGCGCCTGTTGGTCGTTCTGGTTCCGCTGGCGGCGGCCGGAGGTGTCGTAGGCGGCGCGCTGCTTCTCGCGTCCGGCGATCGCGTGTTTCGCGCGATTGTCCCGTTCCTCATCCTGTCTGCATCCGTGTTGCTGTCCGTTCAGGACAAGGTTCGAGCATGGATGTTGAGTCGCTTGGGGAGGGGCGCCTTGCCCTCGTCTCATGCCGCGCGCGCCGCCCTTCCGGTCGCTTTAGCCGCGGTGTATGGCGGTTACTTCGGCGCGGGACTCGGCGTCATCTTGCTCGCAGTACTCGGCGTCTTCATCGCTGACTCTTTCACGCGGCTCAACGCGTTGAAGCAAGCGTTGGCCTTCGGCGCGAACCTGGCCGCCGCCATTTACTTCTCCGCCAGCGGACACGTCGTGTGGCACGTAGCCCTCGTGATGGCGATCGGCGCGCTGATCGGGGGATCCATCGGAGGACGCTTCGCGTCGCGGGCGAACCCGCAGTCGCTCAGACGCGTGGTGGTGATGCTTGGACTCGTCGTCGGGGTGGTCTACCTGGTGAAGTGAGGGCGCAGAGCGCGTTCAATCCGTCGAACGCGATTTTGGAAACCCGTTGACAGCCTGATCGAAGCGCGAATATCTTCGCCCATCGCGAATTTTTTCGCCCTAGCGAATAAGGCGGCTGACCGAGCCCATGACCATCACGATGACCAAGACCACAACCCTCGACCTCACCCGGCGCGAGAGTCAGATCATGACCACCCTCCATCGGCGGCAAGGCGCCACGGTGGAGGAGATCCGCGCCGAGCTTCCCGATGCGCCCAGCCCTTCGAGCGTGCGCAAGCTGCTCGAGATCATGATCGAGCGGGGTCTGGTTCGTCGCGAGTACGACGGTCCGCGCTTCGTGTACTCGCCAGCGGCGACACAGGAGGCGGCGAGCCGCTCCGCCCTGAAGCAACTCGTGAGCACCTTTTTCAATGACTCGCCCGGCTCGGCCATCGCCGCGCTGCTCGACCTCAACCCCACACCCATCACCGACGCCGAGTACCGGCGTCTCAGCGCCCTCTTGAAACAGGGACGCGAAACGGGAGACAAGCGATGAACGCTCTTGTGATCACCCTCGTCGTCAAAGCATCCCTTCTCATCGCGGCGGTTGGCACCGCTGACATGCTGATGCGTGGCCGCAGTTCGGCTGCCTCGCGGCATCTGATGTGGACGCTCGCGCTGGGCGGAGTTCTCGCCCTGCCCCTGCTCTCCATGGTCGTGCCGGCCTGGAGCATTCCGATCCATGTCGCGTCGACGACAAATCTCGCGCAGACGCCCGAGCCCGCCGCAAACGTCACCACCTCGCGGGCAAAACGAGAGGCGTCTTCAGACGCGCCACTGCCGACCACCTTTGCGCCCGCTCTGATCGAGCCCGCGTCCGGCTCGCTCGCAACCGTTGCCCCGCAGGCCGTGACCCCGGCCGCGTTCGCGCTCGGCCTGTATCTCGCAGGCGTCACCCTGCTTGGTCTTCAGCTCCTCGCCGGACGCTGGTCGCTCCGCAAGCTGGTGGGTCGATCCACAGAAGTGACGGGCGCGGAGTGGAACGAACTTCTGCGCGAATGCGAGTCGGACATGGGCGTCTCCCGACCGGTACGGCTTTTGCGCAGCGTCGAACACAACATGCCGATGGCGTTCGGCACGTTGACCCCCACCATCGTGATCCCCGCGATCGCCGACACGTGGTCGGAGGAACGTCGCAAGGCCGTGCTCCTGCACGAGCTCGCCCACATCGCCCGCCGCGACTGCCTGACCCAGATGTTCGCCGCCCTGGTCTGCGGCGCCTACTGGATGCATCCGGGTGTGTGGTGGATGGCGCGCCGTCTGCGTGTGGAGCGTGAGCTCGCCTGCGATGATCGCGTGTTGAAGGCGGGTGCGGTCGCGCGTGACTACGCTGCACATCTTCTTGAGCTGGCTTACAGCCTCGGTGGCTATCGCTCGCCGGCTCTTGTAGTGAGCATGGCCCGCAGCAGTCAGATCGAAGGTCGGATGATGGCGATCATGGACGCGGCTCGCAACCGGGTGAGTCCTCCGCAGCGCGCCTACGCCGTGGGTGTCTTGGCGATGGCCCTGATCGTGATGCCGCTCGCCGCAGCGGAAGCCGTCGTTGTTCGCGCCGAACCAGAGCTGCACGCGAGCGCGGAGAGTCAAGTGCCCGAAGCCCCGGCACCCGCTTCTCCAGCGCGTGCCGCGGAGGTCGCAGCGCCGGTCGTTGCCTACGAGCAGGCCGCGTCACGTCCGGCTCCTCCGGCTCCGCCTGCTCCCCTGGCTCCGCTGGCTGCCTGGGAAGAGCGCGCCCGCGACATTCAGCTCCCTGGAACCTGGGAAGTGCGCCGATCCGACAATGATGCGCAGAAGGTGTACCTGCAACTCAGCGATCGACGCAACTCACAGCATGGCTTCATGATCGCGACCAGCGAACTCGAAGGGGCGTCGACAGCGCTGCTCACGGCCCGCGAAGGATCCGCGAAGTTCCAGATCCGTCGCGACGCTGGAACCATGATGTTCGATGGCGTGTTCCGCTCCGGCGTGGGTGCGGGAACCTATGACTTCACCCCGGACACCGCGTTCCCAGGAGAGATGGTCAAGCGCGGCTTTGATTCGCCGAACAGCACCGAGCAGTATCAGCTCGCCCGCGGCAACATCGGATTCGCGTACCTCGACGAGCTGAACCGCCAGAAGTACGATCGGCCCACGCTGGCGGAGCTTGTGCGCGCGGCCGATCACGGCGTCGGCCTCGACTACCTGCGTGACATGGGAGGCGAGGGCTACAAGCTGGGCCAGATCGCCCAGCTCATCCGCACTCGGGACCATGGTGTGACACTCACCTACATCCACGCGCTTGCCGGAGAAGGGTTCAAGAACCTTCCCATCGAAGGCCTGGTCCGCGCCCGTGATCACGGGGTGAGCCCCGAGTTCATGGGGACCATGCGCGCTTTCGGGTTCGCCAATCTTCCTCTCGAGGGTTTGATCCGAGCCCGCGATCACGGCATCAGCGCCGAGTACCTTCGCGGCATGGCTGAGGCAGGGTTCCAGAGTCTTCCTCTCGAACAGTTGATCCGCGCTCGCGACCACGGTGTCACCACCGAATTCATCAAGGGGATGCGCCAGTCGGGGTATGGAGCGGCCTCGCTTGAAGACCTGATGAGGGCGCGCGATCACGGCGTCACCGCGGAGTACGCGCGTGAGATGACCAGCATCGGGCCGGAGCGGCCGTCTCTCGAAGAACTGAGCAATGCGCGGGACCGCGGCGTCGGAGCGGAGTTCGCGAAAGCCTGGCGCGACCTCGGCTATCCGCCGGTTCTCGCCGATCTCATGCGCGCCCGCGACCACGGCGTCAGCGCCGAGTACATCAGCGAGCTCAAGGCGGCCGGGTACGACCGCGTCTCGGTGGAAGACATCATCCGGCTCCGCGATCGTGGCATCTCGGCGTCGTTCGTGCGCGGCCAGAACGCGGGCTCGACCAGCCGTCTCACCGTCGAACAACTGGTCCGGCGTCGCGACGGTCGTCGATAATTCAATAGCTGCTCAAAAGCTTGACAAAACATTAGTCTGGAGACTAGTTTGGGAACTCGCCCAATGTCGGGCGACACGTATCCCTCCCATTTCTAGGAAAGATCCACCATGAATCGCCGAAGCCTTCTTGCCTCCCTCGCCGTCCTGTCCCTCCTTGGCGCCTCCGCCCCCGTTCACGCGGCGGATGCCCCCAAGAACATTGTTGAGACCGCCGTCGCCGCCGGAAACTTCAAGACTCTCGCCGCCGCCCTCGGTGCTGCCGGCCTTGTCGATACTCTGAAAGGCGCCGGCCCCTTCACGGTCTTCGCACCCACCGATGAAGCGTTCGCCAAGCTGCCCGCCGGTGCGGTCGAAGCTCTCCTTAAGGACAAGGCCAAGCTCACCGCCGTGCTGACGTATCACGTCGTTTCGGGCAAGGTCATGGCCGCCGATGTGATGAAGCTGAAGTCCGCCAAGACGTTGCAGGGCAACAGCGTCACCATCGACACCTCGATGGGCGTGAAGGTCGATGGCGCCAAAGTGACCACCGCCGACATCGCGTGCAGCAACGGTGTGATCCACGTGATCGACACCGTTCTCATGCCGAAGATGTAGCACTGGCGAACCTTCGCCGCGCCTCGGGGCCCAGATCACTTGGGTCGCCGGGGCATTTTTGTTTTTACCCGGGCGACGCCCGGATGAACCGGGGTTGGTCTACGCGATGGCCTTCGCCCACGCCCTCAGCGCCTGAAGGTCCGTCAGAACCTTCGCGCCCTTGAGGGCGGTGGGTGCACCCGAACCGCCAAGGATGAGGTCGATCTTTCGGGGAAGGTGCGCCCGCAGTCGCGTCAGGGCTTCCGGAGCGGTGTTCCGCGTCGCCGCGGAAATCGAGATTCCAACCGCCGCCGCCGCGTTCCGGATCGCAAGGGCCGCGGTTTCCTTGACCGGCACTTCGGTGCCGAGGCCCAAGACACGGAGTCCCACGGACGACAGGATCAGGGCGGTGACCTGAAGGCCCAGGCCGTGTGATTCCCCAGGCACGGTCGCGAGAACCACGAAGGGACCGTGCGCGGTCTCTTCGAAGCGCAGCCGGGTTTCGCGCAGGACATCGGAAATGCGCTCCGATGCGAAGTGCTCGTGCGCGATCTCCAGTTCGCCCGCGGCCCAGGCGGCTCCAATGGCTTCGAGGCAGGGCGCGATTCGGGTCTCCACGTACGCAACGGGGTCCTGGTGGGCCAGGGAACTGCGGAGCGATCGCATCAAACGGTCGCCATCGAAGTTCCGCACCAGATCCAGCATGGCCTTGGGATTCTGCGGCGGGGCGACACTCAGGGTGACCGCCTGGTCGGGCAAAGTGGAAAGGAGATCGCTCAGTGTCTGGTCGGAGGCCGGGACCACCTCGCCCGCGCGGAAGCCCAGTTCGAGGGCGCGGACGATCCTGCGAATCCGATCCACGTTGTCGATCTCGAACTGCCGATGGCCGGAGGGCTTTCGAATCGGGCGGGGGAAGCCGTAGCGGAGCTCCCATGTCCGCAGGGTTTCGATGGAAACTCCGGTCGAGCGCGACAGGCCGCCGATCGAGAGATACGCCCGGTCCTCCTTCGATGTCCCGGAGGTGGCCCGGCTGGAATCCCGATCTATTCGTGGCCTCACTTGCTCATCCTCGGAGCATGGTACGGAGGGCGCGGCGCTCTGTCAAGGTTGTGAGCAGGTTTCCTTTGGCGACCCCATGGAAGTATCCGCCTTGACCCCCGGCCGCCTGCTAGCAGCCCGTGGCGAAAGTCGGTCGGCATTCGCCGACCGCTGCATCCCGTCTGGA
>JBDTQB010000262.1:0-6577 GCA_039932395.1 Vicinamibacteria bacterium
CTCCTTCCGGAGAACCAGAACCATCACTGGTGCTACGGCGTCGGTTTTCAGAACCGCCGCGACTACAACCCGGATGGATGGTTCATGTCGGGCAGCTGGCAGTGGCTGAACGCGGATGCGCCGCGAGGCACGCGACGACTCGTCCTCGAAGCGCCGAAAGCGGAAGCCCGGCAGCGGGTCAACTGGATCACGGTCCATGACGATCGGAAGCTCGACGGCTTCCCCGACGCCGGAGGCTTTCCTGTCGCGGTGATTCAGCGGAGCCCACGGCCGCTGACGGTCGTTCGCGACCTGACCTTTCGGGTGCGTGTCCGTGGCGAGGATGTCGTCGTGGGTGGAGCCTCGTTGGAGCTGGGCTTGTCGGCTCCGGGAAAAACCGCGTCGGACGATCCGATGGGCACCCAGATGCCGCTTCTCGTGTCGGCCTCCCTTGTTCTCCCCTCCGGCACGTACGCCTCGCGGTGGATCGAAGTGAAACTTCCCGCCGCCCTGTGGCTGAAGGCCATGGAATCATCCGCCGACCCATCCGGCATTCCCTTGCCCGGCGCGGCGAATGTCGCCATTCGCTACGCCGGGCCGACCGGTCGCGTGGAGGTCGAGCGCGCCGAACTCGTGGGCGCTCCTACCGCTTCACCCAACCTGATCCCGAACGGCGGTTTCGAAACAGCAGCGGCGGAGGGCTGGCCGGATGGCTGGAGCCGTCCCTCGAAGTATCGCTATTTTCCCCCGGCGCTGTACTACCTCTTCAACACCTGGAACAACGGGCCGTTCGAGAATCGCGGCCTCGTCGCGCGCGATGCGCTCATCCATCGGGAGGGCGGCCAGAGCCTGAAGATGATCGTGCCTTCGGGCGACGAGGTGCAGGTCCTCTCAGCGCCGATCGTTCTCAATCAAGTCGAACCGCGGCTCATCGAAGTCCGCGCCTGGGTGAAAACGGATCAGCTCAACATGTTGCAGATTGACGGTCTGGCGGAGGACGGAACGCGGCTCGACGGGTTCAACTTCATCCACAAGGCGCCGGTTTCAATTGGAACCGATGAATGGCGCGAGCTTCGACAAGTGTTTCGGCCGCGCAAGCCGATTCGCTCCCTGCGTCTCGTCCTCGCCGCGCGCGGCGTCAACGGCTACACGCTTGGTGACACGGGAGAGACACCGCAGGCGAACGCGACGGGCACGTTGTGGTGGGACGGTGTGCGGGTTTTCGAGCCGGAATCATCCAGCACGGAGCTGACCGCGCGAGGCCTTCGCCCTGAACTCATAAAGCTCTCGGTCCCGGCCACACCGTATCTGGTCGCCCTGGATCTGGGCGAGCGGATGGCAGGTGCGAATCACCTGCGTGCGACCGTGATCAATGCAGGCGACACGCAGCGGATGCTGTCGCTGATCTGGCGCTTCGTCGCGCCTGATGGTCGCAAGTCAGAAACGCGTTCAACTCTGCGCGCTTTCGCCCCGGGTGAACGTGCCGAGGTCGTCGTTCCCTATGAACTTCCAAAGACGCCGCTCGCCGCATACGCGGAACCCCGGGGCGAGGTTCAGCTCGTCGACCGGACCGGCAAAGTCATCGGGGCAAGCACACTTTGGTTCAGCACCTGGGCTCAACCGATCGACCTGGAACTCGGCGCTCTCTACCTCAGCCCGAAACAGCAGAAGCAATTCGTGCGAATGAATCTCGGATTGTCATCCGCGACGATGGCAACCGTCGCCTCAGTGCGGCTCGAGATCGTCCGACGCAAGACGAACGAGGTGCTGGAATCCACCAGCGTTCCGGCGACTCCGCCGGACATCGAAGCGCGACGCGGCCGGATTCCGATCGGGCTTCGAGAAGATTTCACAAATCTTTTGCTCGCCGAGCTCGATGTAGCGGGGTTGCCGATTCAGCCTTATGACTCACCGGAACGTCAATGGCTCGTGCGGGCGGCCATCGTGGACAAGGCCGGACGCACGGTCGCAACGCAGGACTCACAACCCTTCTGCCGGCAGGCGCGCCGCCCCGATCAGGCGGGCGTGAGTTCGGTGCGTATCGATCAGAACAACCTGCTCTACGTGAACGATGCGCCCTTCCTTCCATGGGGCGGCGTCTACGGCCATGTGCCGGTCTATGCAGGTCCGGGCGCCACCGCGCCGACACGCTTTCGCGACCTCCACAATCTGCCGCCCTGGGGCCTCTACGACGGCTATGTCTCCACAACCTACAAGCGCGCGAACAGCGACCTTAATTCCCTGCGCTACGTCGCGGGCGCGTTGATGGACCCCACGGGACTGACGCGCACGTGGACCACCGAGAATCAACTTGCCGCCTCGGCATTCATTTCAAAATCTCCCGCTTTCTCTCAATCTGATTTCGAAGCTGCGGCGGGAGGCCCGGCAACGCTCGCGTCGAATCTCGCGTTCGCCAAGGATGCGCCGAGCGTGGTCTCGCTCGCGCCTGGCATCGAGGAGGCCTTCGGCCTGTTCCAGACGGTCACGCCGGATCAGCTCTCTCATCTCGAACAGATCGTCTCTTCGATACGTCGCGCGACCGGCAAGCCGGTGATGATCGGACATGGCGGCTACTGGAACCGTTTCGAGTTCGAGCGTGTCCCCTTCTTCGACATCTACGACCCCGAAACCGAACCGCTCTATCCGGCGAATCTGCA
The DNA here is from genome assembly GCA_039932395.1 of Vicinamibacteria bacterium. Taxonomy (GTDB): domain Bacteria; phylum Acidobacteriota; class Vicinamibacteria; order Fen-336; family JAGNNV01; genus JAGNNV01. The sequence goes on from JBDTQB010000262.1 coordinate 2,637, forward strand.
CACGGACCTCATGCCCCTGATCGGCGGCAAAGCGAAAACCGCCTGGCTGCGTCCCCAGATGTATGAAGACGTGCCCTACGAACGCTGGCGGTTCCATGTCTACGTCGAGCTGATGCGAGGCGCGCGTGGCTTCCAGATCGCTCACGGCCCGGGTGATGTTTCGTTGTTTCGAGGCCTGGGGGGAGAACTCGATGGCCTGAAGCCGGTTCTGTGGTCAACCGACCCGGGTCCCGATGTCCATGTCTCGCCGGCGATGGAACACTGGTCGCGGCGCTACGACAGCAAGACGTACATCATCGCGGCAACGACTCACGGACTCACCCTCGGAAAATGGAGCTGGCTAGACGAGACCGAGAAAGAGAAAGGCCCGCACGGGCGCGTGCGCGTCACCGAGAAGGAATCCACGCTGCGAGACGAAGCGAACTCGTACGGAGTGGGCGAACCTCCCGCCATCGCGCAGGCGCCCAGGCTTCACGGGATTCAGTATCTTCCCGACGCGCACATACCTGCTCCTGACAGTCGTCTCGTTCAGTGGGTGTGGCTCGATCCAAAGAATCCACCGAAGAGTCTCAGCGTCCTGCTCAAGGCCGATGGCCGCTTCACCCATGCCGCAACGTGGGGGGCGCAAGACCTGGAGTCACTGAGTACGGGTCCAAAACTCGAGTGGTTCCTCCGCAGCGTTTATCGGCACGCAAGCGGTTTCCTCGGCTGGGGGAAGGACCTGGTCGACCGGGCACGCCAGTACGCGCCCCTGAAGTCTTTGGCCATGGGCGACCTGCCTCCCGCTGGCGTATGGATGAGCTTGGAACTTCCCCTGTCCGCGATCGACGCCCAGGGCAGGCTGATCGATGGTGTCGCCTTCCTTCACGACGGCGGGCGCGTTGTCTGGGGCCGTACATCGATCCGAGACGCGAAGGGCGAAGCGCGCGAATGGGTTCTTTGGGGCGACAGCCTGGCACCCGCGCCGGCGGAGCGAGCCGTCACGAAGGTGGAAGTCGAGGGATTGACTTCGGGAGTGAAGATCCGCGTCCTGTTCGAGGATCGCGAGATCGTGGCGTCAGACGGTTTCTTCGTCGATGACTTCCGCGGGCGCGATCTTTATCAGCGCTTCGGCGGCGGCCCCGGTGTGGGCTATGGCGACGAGCCCGTCGCCCTTCACATCTACGAGGTGCCCGGCCACGACCGGGCGCACGTTTACAGCAGGAGCAATCCGAAAACGCAAGGCAGATAGAGCAGCGAGACACCGAAGAGAGAGGCCGCCGTCTTGCGGTCGCGACGCATGGCGAACCGCGCCGCGAAGCCGACGAAGACGAGCGAAAGCAAAACGCTCATCAAGGGCCCGGGAGCGGTGGCTCCTTCGGCGAGGAGCGGCGCGGCGGTGATGGGGACAAGGCAGATCGCCCAAAGGAGCGCCTGTCGTCCCACCATGCCTCCCTCTTTGTCCTGAACGGTCAGCATCTGCAGTCCGCCCTGCTCGTAGTCATCGCGGTACATCCATGCGAGCGCCAGAAAATGCGGGATCTGCCAGGCGAACATCAAGAAGAAGGGCACGAACGCGAGCATGGTCAGGGGCGACCCGGCAGCGGTCCATCCGATCAAGGTGGGAAGGGCTCCGGGAATCGCGCCCACCACGGTGTTAAGCGAAGTCTTCGCCTTCATCGGCGTGTAGACCACGATATAGACCACCCAACTCAGCAGTGCGAGGCTGACGGGAAGGAGCCCGACCACGAGAAGAACCAGCAGGCCAAAGAGACTGATGCCCATACCGAGAGTGAGTGCGGCCATGGGGGTAAGCATGTTCAAAGGCAGAGGGCGCTTGCGGGTGCGGTTCATGAGCGCGTCGGTTTCGCGCTCTACGTACATATTGACCGTCGAAGCACCGGCGGTGATGAAAAAGGTGCCAATCGTCATGAGGACAAAACGGCTGTCCCAGACGTGATCGGGCGCGAGCCCGTACCCGGCCATGGCGGTGAGCGTGATCATCAGCGTGATCCTGAACTTGATCAGCGTCAGGAAAGCTCGGGTCGTCATGAGAAACATCATGCTCTATTTCTGACGCTGCCCCATGAGACCGGGGATGGAGAGCTCGAACTCCTCATTGAGGACTTTGAACGCTTGCTCGCTCTGGGCCCGGCTCTTCAAACGAAGGACGCTCTCCAGGGTTCGCGCCGCCTTCACCACTCCCACGACCCCGAGGTTGCCAGCCGAGGAGACGAGCGAGTGAGTGAATCGGTGCGCTCGAAGAAAATCGTCCTCGCCGAGAGCCTTGGAGATCCGGTTGAGTTTGTCGGGCAGGTCACGCAGAAAAGAATCCACCAGTTCGGTGACAAGGTCGGAACCCGATGCTCCCGTGGGAAGACCCAGGCCGCGCAGTCGTTCGATGGCACGGCCGTCGATGATCGACACGGAGGCAGCCCTGGCTGATTCCGGCGCCGCCTTTGCACGTTTCTGTCCGCCCGAACGGGTGGTTCCCAGACTGCGCCGCTCGATCGTGCCCGTTTTCTCGCGCACCCTTTCGACTGGAGCCTTGTCCGGTGTCGCGTCCACGGCCTTCATCTCCTTCTTGGCGCGATCCAGAACGAGAACCAGCGCATCGCGTTGAAGTGGCTTCGCGAGATAGTCGTCCATGCCTGCGGCAAGACAACGTTCACGATCACCGGCCATGGCACTCGCAGTGAGAGCGATCAGCCAGGGCCTCGGAGAGGGCGCCGCCGCTCGGATGGCTTTCGCGGTGTCGAATCCGTCCAGTTCGGGCATGTGGATGTCGAGAAAGATGATGTCGTATTTCTGTACGGCCATGGCGTTCAGAACATCGCGGCCATTCGACACCACATCGACCTTCGCGAAGCCGAGGCTCTGGAGAGTGAGCCGCGCGACCTTCTGATTGACGAGGTTGTCTTCGGCGATCAGCACGGACAGAAGTGAGCGCGCCACAGGGTCGGAAGAGGTACGCTTCGAGGCAAGCGCCGCGCGCCCGGGTCCTCCAAAAATCGCCCGTTCGACGGCCTGATAGAGGCTGGCTGCCTTCACGGGCGTCATCGCGGTGGCGAGCGAGATGCCCTGGGTGGCGATCACGTTGCGCGACGCGATCGGCCTCAGCGAAATGATCGGAATGCTCCTCTCGGCGCATCGTTCCTTGAGCAGCTTGAGCGCCGCGTCTGAAACGGCGGCCGCGCGCGCATCGAGATTCCGGCTGTGATCGACGATGGCGAGGTCGAACACTTCGCCCTTCAACAAACGTTCGCTCGCATCAACGGCCGGCGCGCGCACGATCGACCCGCTCCAGCGGGAAATCAGCCGCGCGATCACGTCGGTGGTCATAGCACCCGTTGCCGAGACGAGGATGCGCTTGCCCGCCAGCCACGAGGACGCGGGATTGAGATATTCCTGCTTCGTCATTGCGATGACTTCAACGGGAAGGGTGAGAGTGAAGCGCGATCCCTTGCCGAGCGTGCTCTCCACATCCAGTCGCCCGCCCATCATCTCAGCCAGCTGGCGGGAGATGGCAAGACCGAGGCCGGTGCCGCCATAGCGGCGCGTGGTCGACGTATCGACCTGCGAGAACGCCTTGAAGAGCCGGCTGACCTTTTCAGGCGCGATACCGATGCCGGTGTCGACCACGGAGATCATGAGTTCGGCCCAGGTCGCCGGCCCCTCTTTCGGGTGATTCTCATGCTGGAGTCGCGCTTCGACCAGAACTCCTCCGGTCGCCGTGAACTTCACGGCGTTCGCCAGAAGGTTGACAAGAATCTGGCGGATGCGCGTTCCGTCGCCCCAGAACTCGAGGGCGGCGGTCGCATCCACGAAGCCCGCGAGATCGAGTCCCTTCTCCGACGCCCGCGCGGCGAGAAGATCAAGGCTCTGTTCCACCAGGCCTTCAGCGGAGCAGCTATGGCGGTCCAGTTCGAACTTACCCGCTTCGATTTTCGAGAAGTCGAGAA
>JBDTQB010000263.1:0-6562 GCA_039932395.1 Vicinamibacteria bacterium
GCTGGCGCCCCGAGGATCTGGGTGGACCCTTGCTCCCGCCGGAGGTTCGCCGTCCAGATCACGAACCCGTTTATCGGTCGGTTGCCCTCTCCCTCAACGTCTACGTATTCCTTCAGTTTGTCCTGCTGCTGATTCTTTCCGCGGCCGCGCTCTCGAAGGCAGCGCGGTTCGGCAACCTGGGCTTTATCGGCTTCGCCGCATTCGTGACTCTAGGCCTCGTCGTTCTGGCGGGACTTCTTGAAGGAAGACGTTGGGCCGCCAAGGCCGAGTTCGCGCGCGTCGTGCTCTCGCTGATCCTGCTGGCGACGCTCGGACCGCAGTTAGTCGTGCTGTTCGTCGGGCACGCGTAGCGTCTCGCCAGAATCTTCCGCCGGGGGCGCCACGTAACGACCCACCACCACGCGGGCTGCGCGAACGATGTGCTCATCGAGACGATAGCCGCGGACGAGTTCACGAATGACCATCCCGTCCTGTGCAGGATCGTCCACGTTTTCGAGTTCGATTGCTTCGCTGGTGTTTGGATCGTAGGGAAGTCCGAGGGTGCGCACACGATCGAAACCGCCATCGCGCAAAACCTGGACGACCTGATTGCGAACCAGGATGAAGCCTTCCATCAGACTGTGGCTGGCCGCGCGCGCCTCGCCCGTATCAAAGGCGCGATCGAAGTTGTCGAGAATCTCGATGTAGCGCGCGTAGATGGTCTCGCGTTCGCTCTGAAGTTCACGAGCGACCGCTCGCTTTTGTCGCTCAAGCGAGGCGCCGAGGTCATGGCTCGCGGTCCGCTGCTTCTCCTGGAGTTCAACCATTTGAGCGCGGAGAGCTTCATTTTCGGCCCGCAGGGTGTGGTAGCCGTCCATCGCCTGCTCAAGCTGAGCTTCGGCCAGACGGGTCCGTGTCTCGCTCTCGTCGAGAGAGGAGGAGGCCGCGTCCACGGCCGCTTTCAGGGATTCGTCTTCGTCCATCGGGTGATCCCCTAGGTTATCCCAGGACCAGAGCGATATCGGCAACGTTTGTTGACGTAGGCCCGGTCACAATCAGCGCTCCCGTCCGTCTAAGCGCGTCATGAGAACTGTTTTGTCGCAGCGCCTTCGTCACTGATAGGTGCAGCGCCCGCGCCTTCGTGCCGGTCTCATCATCGACCATTCCTCCGCTCGCGGTCGTCGGGCCATCGCGGCCGTCTGTCGCAAAGGCTGCAAAAACAGTGGGTTGAGCCATGTTTTCGAGAGCGGGAATGGCGGAGAGCGCGAGTTCCTGGTTGCGTCCGCCGATGCCTCGGCCCTTCACCTTAACCACGGTTTCCCCGCTGACAATGAGGCATTTGGGGCGCGAGTTCTTCGAGCGCCGGAATGCTGCGACGAGCGCTGGACCCATGTCACGGGCCTCGCCGTGAAGGGCATCGGGGATCACTTCGCACGCGAAACCAAGAGACGTAGCTTTTCGCCGCGCCCCTTCCGCGAAGGTCCGGCCGGACCCGATCACTCTCGTATCGGCCCGTATTTCCGTCGACCTTTTGAGCGGAGCTTTCTCAAGGGCGGCGCGAACCGAAGGCGGGAGGTCGTTCTCTATTCGCACATGTTTTTGAACCGCTTTGCGCGCCAGTGTGGCCACTCTTGAATCCTCGACCGCGGGCCCGGAGGCAATGGTGCTCACGTCATCGCCGGGCACATCGGACAATGCCAGAGCGACGACGCGCGCCGGTGCGGCCAACCGTGCGAAGCCACCCCCCTTCAGCCGGGAGAGACGCTTCCGAACCGCGTTCATCTCAGCGATGGTCGCGCCGACTTTGAGCAAACGTCGAGTCACGCGTTGTTTGTCGGCAAGCGAGACACCCTCGATCGGCGCGGGCATCAGAGCCGACGCTCCACCGGAGAGCAGCAGAAGAATCACGTCGTCTTCTTGCGCGGTTGCTAGGAGACGGATCACCGCTTCGCCGGCCTTCACCCCGGCCGCGTCGGGGACCGGATGGCGTGCCACAAAGATCTTCATGCGAGACATTCGCGGCGCTTTAACGGGCGCAATCACGATGCCCGAGCGGAGACGGGTTCCCAGAATGCGATGGGCCGCCCGCGCCATGGGGATCGCGGCCTTTCCGACAGCAACCATGAACAGACGCTTCGAGGTCCGTATTTTCACGCCACCCGCGGAGATCCCGGTGCCGGTGACTCGAAGGTTCTGGCGCACGAGTCTTCCCGGTTCGACCGCGTCCAGCCCGGCGCGCAGTATCTGAAGCGCGACCTTGCGGAGCGCGCTTCGAGTCATAGCCGACTCAGACTCCGATGCTCGCGAAGGGAGCCGCTTCGAGATTCGAGCCGGCGCGCTGACCTCGAGCGAAAGCCACCGCACCCGCGGCTCCGATCATGGCGGCGTTGTCGGTGGTGAGGTTCATGGGCGGGACAAAGAGCGGAACACCCATGCGCGCCATCATCACGCGCGCGTCTTCACGCAGGCGCGAATTCGCCGCGACCCCGCCGGTCAGAATCACGCTCGCCGGTCGATGAAGTTCCACGGCATCCTTCAAACGGCGCAGCAGGGCGTGCACCACCGCCTTCTGAAACGAGGCCAGCAGATCGCGCACGTTCTGCGGAACGTCATCACGTGAAGCGCAGGCGGGGATTTCGTTCTTGCGGACGTATTGAAGAACCGCCGTCTTCAATCCGGAGAAAGAGAAGTCGGGCTTGCCGTCGCTCATCTTCGCCATCTTGAAGAAGACGGCGTCATCGCGCCCCGTGGCGGCCAGTTTGTCGACGATGGGTCCACCCGGATATCCAAGACCCAGAAGTTTCGCGACCTTGTCGTAGGCCTCGCCCGCCGCGTCATCGCGCGTGCGTGAGAGCAGCGCGTACTCACCGAGTTCCTTCATGAGAAACAAGCTCGTGTGTCCACCGGAGACAACGAGCGCGATCGCGGGAAGCGGAATTTCGTCGAAGGCGAGAAACGGCGCATGGATATGCCCCGCGATGTGATGAACCGGAATGAGCGGTTTCTTGTGAGCCCACGCGAGCGCCTTGGCGTATTCGAGTCCGACCAGAAGCGATCCGACGAGCCCGGGGCCGTAGGTCACCGCGATCGCATCGAGATCTTCGACCGCGACGTTTGCGACCTTCAGCGCTTCGTCGACCACCGGACCGATCGATTCGAGATGGCGTCGCGAGGCGAGTTCGGGAACGACACCGCCCCACTTCGCGTGGATCTCGATCTGAGTGGAAACCACATTGGAAAGCACGCGTTGGCCGTCCTCAACCACGGCGGCGGCGGTCTCATCACAGGAGCTTTCGATGGCGAGAATTCGCATGGCGTTCCTGAGGATAGAAGCTGTGGCGAAGAAACGTGGAACCGCCGCAGCCGTCGCTAGAATCATCCACGCCTCGAACACCGCCGCCGCCCTCAAGGAGATCCCCACGATGCAAAGTCCAAGCCGATGGTCCCGCTCGATTCCGACCCTTCTGGTCGCGCTGCTGATTTTCAGCGCAGACTTCGCGGCCGCTCAGCCAATGGCGGCGAACCGTCCCGGCGTTCAGGCGGGGCCCTTCGGAGTTCTTCGCTGGCGCAACCTCGGCCCGCTTCGCGGCGGACGTTCAATCGCCGCCGAAGGCAGCGTGGCCCGTCCCTACGAGTACTACTTCGGCGCGACCGGCGGCGGTCTGTGGAAGACCAACGATGGCGGGACCACCTGGAATCCCGTGACGGATGGCAAGCTCACGTCGTCCTCCGTCGGCGCCATCGGCATAGCCCCATCCAATCCCGACATCGTCTACATCGGCATGGGCGAGACGGAAATCCGAGGCAACATCGCTCAGGGCGACGGCGTCTACAAGACCACGGATGGCGGCAAGACCTGGAAGCACCTCGGACTCAAAGACACGCTCGCGATCGCGAAGGTTCGTGTGCATCCGAAGAATCCCGATCTCGTCTACGTGGCGGCACTCGGTCATCCGGCCGGCCCCAACGATGAACGCGGCGTCTTCCGCTCGAAAGACGGCGGAACCACCTGGGAGAAAATTCTCTTCCGCGACAACAAGACGGGTGCGATCGAACTCATTCTCGATCCGGGCAATCCCCAGGTCATCTACGTGGCGATGTGGGAGGCCGGACGCACGTCGCACGGGATGACGTCGGGCGGTCCGGGCAGCGGCATCTTCAAATCAACGGACGGCGGCGATCATTTCACGGAGATCTCACGCAACCCAGGTCTGCCGAAAGGCGTTCTCGGGAAGATCGGGCTCTCCGTTTCCGCGGTGGATTCGAACCGCGTGTACGCGCAGGTTGAGGCGGAAGACGGCGGCTTCTTCATGTCGGATGACGCGGGTGCGACCTGGAAGCTCATCAACGCGAAGCGCGATCTTCGTCAGCGCGCCTTCTACTACAGCCGCGTCTACGCGGACCCGAAGGTGAAGGACACGGTCTACGTCCTCAACGTCGGCTTCAACAAGTCCATCGACGCGGGCAAGACCTGGACGACGCTGCGTCCGCCCCACGGAGACAACCACGATATGTGGATCGCGCCCAACGACAGCAGCCGCATGATCGAAGCCAACGACGGCGGCGCGAACGTCTCGGTGAATGGCGGCGAGACCTGGACCGATCAGGATTTCCCGACCGCGCAGTTCTACCATGTGACCACCACCACTGACGTCCCGTATCACGTCTGCGGCGCGCAGCAGGACAACAGCACCGCGTGTGTCTCAAGCGAGGCGCCGGCGGGCGGATTTGGCGGTCGCGTGGCTCCCCTTTTCTACTCGGCGGGCGGCGGCGAAAGCGGCTACATCGCGTCGAATCCGAGGGATCCGAACATCTTCTACGCGGGCAGCTACGGCGGCCTGATCACGCGCTTCGATCGCCGGACCGATCAGTCCCGAGAGATCAATCCCTATCCCGACAACCCCATGGGCTACACCTCGGCCGACATCGCCGAGCGTTTCCAGTGGACCTTCCCCATTGTGTTTTCACCGCAGGACTCGAACGTCCTCTATGTGAGTTCCCAGCATCTTTGGAAGACCACCAACGAAGGCCAGAGCTGGACCAAGATTTCGCCTGACCTCACCCGGCACGACCCGTCAACCCTCGGTCCCTCGGGCGGTCCCATCACCAAAGACCACACGGGCGTCGAGACTTACGCGACCATCTTCTCGATCGCGCCCTCTCCCAAGGATGCGAGCGTGATCTGGACCGGGTCGGATGATGGCTACGTGTTCGTGACCCGCGATTCCGGCAAGACCTGGACGAATGTGACGCCCAAGGATCTGCCTGACTTCGCGCGCATCAGCCTGGTTGAGGCGTCTCCTTATCGCCCTGGATCGGCCTACATGGCGGCCAACCGCTATGGCCGCGATGACTTCGCGCCTTATGCGTACCGCACCGACGACTATGGCCAGACCTGGACCAAGATCATCAAGGGCGTGGAGCCGCGTGACTTCGTGCGCGCCATTCGCGAGGACATCAAGCGCGAGAAGATGCTCTATCTCGGCACCGAGAACGGCATCTATGTCTCGTTCGACAACGGCGACAACTGGCAGTCGCTGCGCCAGAATCTTCCCGTGACCCCGGTGCATGACATCGCGGTCGAGCAGCGCGATCTTCTGATCGCGACCCACGGCCGCGCTCTCTACATCATGGACAACATCGCGTCCCTGCGTCAGCTCAACGATCAGGTGAAGGCCGAGGCGTTCCATCTCTACAAACCCGAGCCCGCGCGTCGCGGTCTCGACACGAACGTTTCTTTCGACTACTCCCTCAAGACCGCGGCCCAGAAAGTGACCATCGAGGTCATGGATGCGAAGGGCGTGAGCATCAAAGCGTTCAACGGCATTCCAGAACCCGCCGACAAAAAACCGGAACCTCCTCCGGCCGATGGTGACTTCCGCCGCCCCCAAGACCCCAAGCCCGCGGTCATCGCCGGCACCCACCGTCTCAATTGGGATATGCGCTACCCAGGCTCCGTAGATTTTCCAGGCCTCATCATGTGGGCGGCCAGCCCGCGGGGTCCGGTCGCTCCTCCAGGCGCCTACAGCGTCCGCCTGACCGTCGACGGCGCCAGCCAGACCCAGCCCTTCGTGATCAAGCGCGAAGAGACGTTGCTCAAAGACATCACGGATGCCGATCTGCAGGCGCAGTTCGATCTGGCGATTCAGGTGCGCGACAAAGCGTCCCAGGCGAACGAGGCGATCCTGCTTATCCGTGGCATCACAGGGCAGGTCGATGCGCGCATCAAGCAGCTCGACACGGGCAAGAAACCCTCCTCGGTCCTGGTGGCCGCGCGCGGCTTCAACGACAAATTAGGGGCGGTCGAGAGCGAGATCTATCAGGTCAAGAACCAAAGCTCGCAGGATCCGCTCAACTTCCCGATCAAGCTCAACAACAAGATCGCAGCGCTGCAGGGCGTGATCGAGAGTGCCGACGCGAAGCCCACCGACCAGAGCCGTGAGATCTTCAAGATGCTGTCCGACAAACTCGACGTGCAGCTCGGCCAGATGGACGCCATCATCAAGAACGACCTGCCGAAGCTCGTGCTTCTGCTTCAGAAACAGAAGCTCGAATCGGTCACCGTGACCCCGCTCAAGATCGA
>JBDTQB010000264.1:0-6562 GCA_039932395.1 Vicinamibacteria bacterium
GTTCCCGGAGTGAGGCGTACAACGGGAACTTCGCGCAAAGCGTCTCAACGGAAGCGCGAACCTCTGCGAGCGCAGTTTCGTTGTCGGCCCCCTTGAGCGCCTTGCCCATCAGGCGACCAATTTCTTCCATCTCGACGATGCCCATGCCGCGCGTGGTGAGGGCTGGAGTTCCAACGCGCACGCCAGAAGCGGTCATCGGTGGATTCGGGTCGAAGGGAATGGTGTTCTTGTTCACCGTGATGCCCGCGTGCTCCAGCGCCTTCTCGGCAACCTTGCCGGTGAGGCCGCGGGAGAACACATCAATCAACACGAGGTGATTGTCGGTGCCGCCCGAGACGATTCGGAAGCCTTCATCGGCGATGGTCTTCGCGAGAACGGCCGCGTTGGCAATGACGTTCTGCTGATACGTCTTGAACTCAGGCGCGAGCGCTTCCTTGAAGGCCACCGCTTTAGCCGCGATCACATGCATCAAAGGTCCGCCCTGAATTCCGGGGAAGAGCGCTCGATCGAGATCCTTCGCGTACTTGGAAGTGCACATCGCCAGACCACCGCGCGGACCGCGCAGCGTCTTGTGTGTTGTGGTGGTGACGAAGTCGGCATGACCCACAGGTGTGGGATGAAGCCCCGTGACGACCAGGCCGGCGATGTGCGCGATGTCGGCCATCACCACGGCGCCCACTTCGTCGGCCACGGCGCGCACCTTCGCGAAGTCGATGGTGCGGGGATAGGCGGACGCGCCCACGATGATCAGTTTCGGCCTGGCTTCGATCGCCTTGGCACGCATCGCCTCGAAGTCGATCCGCTCGTCTTCCTTGCGTACGCCGTACGAGACCACCTTGAAGTAGAGGCCGGAGAAGTTCAACGGATGGCCGTGGCTGAGATGACCGCCGTGCGAAAGGTCCATGCCCATGATGGTGTCGCCGGGCTTCAGGAGCGCGACCAGCACCGACATGTTGGCCTGCGCGCCCGAGTGCGGCTGAACGTTCGCGTGATCGCAGCCGAAGAGTTTCTTCACCCGGTCGCGCGCGAGGTCTTCCACCACGTCGGCGAACTCGCAGCCACCGTAGTAGCGCTTCCCGGGATACCCCTCGGCGTACTTGTTCGTGAACACCGTGCCCATCGCCTGTAAAACGGCCTCGGAAACGAAGTTCTCGGAGGCGATCATTTCGAGCTGGTTGCCCTGCCGCCGGACTTCGTTCTGAATGGCCTGAGCGACTTCGGGATCGGTGTTCTGAAGGGCGTTCATAGGGAGGATTCTAATCGGCCCGGCGATCCGCCTCGTCGGAAGCGTCTCGTTCAAACCGCGCTAGAGTCCCGGCGCAGGCTCGGTAGAGGCGGGAGCCGATTTGGATGCCGCCAGAGGCGACCTTTTTAGTCCGGGACGGAGTCTGAAATCTCGAGCATGGATCAAGCCACCGACAACAAGATCGTCTCGTTCATTTGGGAAGAGATCGGCGCCTACATCCTCGCCATTGAGAAAAAGGCGGAGGGCTTGTTGGATGGGCTGTTGAAGGGAGGACAGCGGTGAGCGATCTTCCGGCAAAGTCTGAGTTCCTGATCTATGAAACCGAGAACGGAGCGATCAAGCTTGAGGTCCGCTTCGATCGCGAGACCGTTTGGCTTACCCAACAGCAGTTGGCCGAACTGTTCCAGACCACGAAGCAGAATACGGGCCAGCATCTGAAGAACATCTTCGACGAGGGTGAGCTGGCCCAGGAAGCAGTCGTAAAGAATTTCTTTACTACTGCCGCGGACGGAAAGAAGTATTCCACGCGCTTCTACAACCTCGACGCGATCATCTCCGTCGGCTACCGGGTCAAATCCCGCGTGGCAACGCAGTTCCGGATTTGGGCGACGCAGCGCCTGCGCGAGTACATCGTCAAGGGCTTTGTGCTCGACGACGAGCGCCTGAAGAACCCGGATGTTCCCTTCGACTATTTTGAAGAGCTCACCCGGCGCATCCAGGACATCCGCACGTCCGAGCGGCGGTTCTACCAGAAGATCACCGACATCTATGCCACGAGCCTCGACTACGACCCGACGGCCGAGACGAGTCTCGCGTTCTTCAAGACGGTGCAGAACAAGGTGCACTGGGCCATCACCGGCCAGACCGCCGCGGAGATCATCCAGGGCCGCGCCGATCGCAGCCAGCCCAACATGGGGCTTACGAACTGGCGTGGGACGAAACCGCGCAAGGACGACGCGGTCATCGCGAAGAACTACCTGAGCGAGCAGGAGCTCAGTGCACTCAACAATCTGGTGGAGCAGTACCTCGTGTTTGCCGAAGGCCAGGCGATGCGGCGCATCCCCATGCGCATGGACGCTTGGGTGGCCAAGCTCGACGGTTTCCTGCGGCTCAACGAGCGCAACATCCTCACCCACGCGGGGCGCGTGACCCACCAGGATGCCGTGGGTCACGCTACCCAGGAGTACGAGGCTTTCCACCGGAAACGACTCGCCGAGACGGCCACAGAACCTGACGACTTTGACCGGGCGACGCGAGCGCTGCCCGCCGCTAAGCCCGACCGCAAGAAGAGGCGGAAAGCTCCGTGATCGCCGACCTGAAGCCGTATCCGGAGTACAAGCAGTTCGTCGAGAACGAATCGTTCAAGCGATTTGTGGGCGACATGGTCTACGCGGTCACAAATCCGTAGCCGAAGACCCGCTCGGCGCCGACGGCTGGTGGTCGATGCGATACATATTCAGATGAAGGCCGCGAACCTCAGCCTTGCCAAAGAGACGCTGGCCCAGCCTCTCCGCCACGCGGGCGGATCGATGATTATTCGGATGAATCAGGCTGACGAGGTGCGTCCAGCCAAACGTGTTGAACGCGTGATTCAGAGACGCGCGCGCGCCCTCTGTCGCATAGCCCTTCCCCCAGAACTTGCGGGCGACGGTCCAGCCCAGTTCGCGATCCGGCCAGCCTTCCGGAAAGTGAAGTCCGATACGCCCCACAAACTCACCCGTCGATTTCTCCTCCACCGCCCAGGTTCCGTAGCCGCGCAGTTCCCAATGGCCCAGAAACATCGACATCTGCCGCCACGCGTCGGCGCGTGAGAGCAGGCCACCGTCGGCGCTCAGAAACTCCATGACCTCCGCATCTGCACCCATCGCAGCGTAGGCATCGGTGTCCCCATCGCGAAAGGGTCGCAGGATCAGCCGCTCGGTTTCGAGAATCACCGCGTGATCCTCGCACAGAGACAGGTTTTCAAACCGGGTACAATCAAACATGCCCTCGTTGTCCGAAAGTGCGGTGGATCTGTACACGCGTCTGCTTCGAGATGAGACGGCACTGGCGCAGGAGATCGAAGAGCACCTCGAAGCCCGTCTGCGAGCCCGCAACGCGACTTTTGGCGGCCGCGGTCTCTGCCCCTTCGCGATGCCGCAGTTCGTCGGCCGTGATGACTACGATCACGTCCGAACCGCCGCGCGCGGCATCTACGGCGCCACGATCAAGGCATGGAAGGCGCTGGGACCGGCACTTCACGACCTGGTCGGCCTCACCCCGGAAGAGCGAGAGATGGTGGCGCTCGACCCCGGCATCGCCTCGCCTTCCCCGCTTTCGCGCCTCGACTCCTTTCTGACCCCAACGTCGTATCGCTTCGTCGAGTTGAATGCCGAAACGCCCGCTGGTCTGGGCTACGCGGACGTTCTCTCCGATGTCTTCCTCGAACTCGGCATCATGCGCGAGTTCCAAAAGACCTACCGCGTTCATCGTCCACGACCTTGCGTGAAGCTGCTCGAGACTCTGCTGACCTGCTATCGGCAGGCAGGCGGCGACAAGCCGCATCCGATGATCGCGATCGTCGACTACGAAGAAGTGCCGACGCGCACGGAACATCACATCTTGCGCGATCTGTTCGAGGCCGCAGGCGAGAACGCCATCGTGTGCGATCCGCGCAAGATGACCTTTGAAGGGGGCGCGCTTAGCCATGACGGGGTCGTCGTCGACATCGTCTACAAGCGTCTGCTCGTCAACGAACTCCTCGAGAAAGCCGACGAAGTGAAGCCGCTGATCGATGCCGCGCGGGCCAAAGCCTGCGTGTTCGTAAATCCGTTCGGCTGCAAACCCATCCACAAGAAAGCGATCTTCGCGATCCTCACGGACGACGCGTATCAGCATCTCTTCGACGACGCCGAGCGCAAGGCCATCCTCGAAACGGTTCCCTGGACGCGCAACGTCCGGGAAGGCAAGACGACTCACGAAGGCGTCGAAATCGACCTCGTGTCCTTCATGCGCGACCCCGATCGACGAGCCGATCTGGTGCTCAAGCCGAATGACGAATACGGCGGCAAAGGCGTCTTCCTTGGTTTTGAATCGAGTGCAACGGAATGGGACGCCGCAATCGAAGCGGCACTCGCCGCTCCCTACGTGGTCCAACGCAAGGTCGAGATCGGCAAGCAGGCGTTCCCGGTGATCGCTCCCGGCCTGCCTTCGCGCGAACTCGTGGTCGATCTCGATCCGTATCTCTTTTTCGGCGAAGTCGAAGGCTTCCTCACCCGCCTGTCCGGCTCGTCTCTTGCCAACGTGACCTCGGGCGGCGGCCAGGTCCCCGCATTTGTAGTCGAAGGAAAAGCCTGAAGTGACGACCGCCGCGAGTGTGACGCCTGAAGAGACAATCGTGACCACCTGCGGTCGCATGGGCGAGGCGGGCGAAGTGGCCTGCCTCGACAACTGCGCGATGAGGGGCGCCGATTCGATCTTCTCTTACGCGAAGGTGCGCGCGGGTGAAGCCCTGCCACCCGCCGACCCCACGACTCTGGATATTGCGGTGCTCGACATGCACCATGGCTGGCCGAATCTGGGGCACAACTCGATCGTTCAGGCGGTGCGCGAGGCAGCCTGCGACTTTGAACCCGCGATCCGCGAGGCTGGTCTCAAGATTCGTGTCTTTTCCTTCGATGTCCGCGGGGCAGGTCTCCTTCCCGAGTCGCCGGGTGGACGGTTCTCGATCTATCTCGGCACCGGCGGCCCCGGCCATATCGATCCGCATTTCAACGATGGAGTTCACGAGTATTCGCAGGGCGTGAAGGAAGATCCCGCGTGGGAAGCGAAGGCCTTCGCGTTGTTCGATGCGATTCTGGCCAATAAAGACGCGGCTCTGGTTGCTATATGCCATTCCTTCGGAGTCCTCTGCCGCTGGTCGGGCATCGCCGAACCCACGGAACGCACCGACGCCAAAGGCGGGAAGAGCGCCGGCATCGTGGAAAACGCGCTGACGCCCACAGCCACTCATCACCCCTGGTTTTCCGCCTTCGCGCGCAAAACGGGCTCGTCGCGCTTCCGCGCCATCGACTCGCGTTTGTTCGATCTGATTCCCAATCAAGCGACCGTCCTCAAAGTCGCGGAATTCGCGCCGCTCAGTTTCGAGACGTCGGCGAGCGACCACTCGGTCGGCGACGCCTTGACCGGCGTGGAGTTCGCGCGCGATCCCACAGGTGTCATGCCGCGCATGTACGGCGTTAACCACCATCCTGAAATCATGGACGGTCGCCGCCAGAGGCTCATCATCGAAAAGCTCTGGGAACACGGCGAGGTCACCCGCGCCTGGTACGAGGAGCGGCTGGGCGTGCTCGCGCCGGGCACTCGCGACGCCGCCCTTGCTCATCAGCTCTCCATCACCACCGGCTTCACCTTCGTATGGCCGCTTCGTTTCCATCTCGTGAGAACCCTGCGTCTGCGGGCGGAACGTCTGAATCGCACCTTCGGCATGCTTGAAGATGCCGTCACCGCGCGCGCGCTTGAGAGCCTTCCTACCGTCAACCCTGCGACCCTGCCCGGCGAACTGCCCGGCGGAGACGCTTTTAAAGTTCACCACCCGTAGAAGTAGAGGGGCGAACATGACGCTTCCGAAACCACCGTATCCGTGGGACATCTCGATCGAGGAGGAACTGCGTCAGTTCGAGCTGCTGAAACCGAAGCTCGAGTCGGTCTGGAACTCGATGACCCACAAGGACGACGAGCCGGCGACGTCGGTGGTCGTGCCTTCGCTCTCCCTCGACCAGGCCGAACTGAAACGTCTCTCTGGTTCGAGCTTTTACGAAGAACGGTTGTTGTTCCTCTTGATCCGCCTGCGCAATCCACGCGCGCGCATGGTCTACGTGACCTCGCAACCCGTGCATCCCATGATCCTGGAGTACTACTTCCAGTTTCTCGCCGGCATCCCCGCGTCGCACGCCTCCTCGCGCCTGACCTTGCTCTGCGCGTATGACGACTCGCCGCGTTCTCTCACGGAAAAGATCCTCGAACGACCGCGGCTGATCGAACGCATCCGGCATGGCATCCTCGACAAGGACCGCGCGTATCTCACTGTCTTCAATTCGACGCCGCTCGAGCGCAAGCTCGCGGTGCTTCTCGGCATTCCGCTCAACGGCGTTGATCCGTCGCTCAATCACATCGGCACGAAGTCGGGCAGCCGCAAGGCCTTCAAGGAAGCGGGCGTGGCGCTTCCTTTCGGCTACGAGGACTTGCGCACGGACGGCGAAGTGGCGGATTCGCTCTACGAGATGAAGCGCCGAGATCCGAATCTGCGACGCGCGGTGGTCAAGCTGAACGAGAGCT
>JBDTQB010000265.1:0-6541 GCA_039932395.1 Vicinamibacteria bacterium
TCGCTGCGCTTGTTTTTCAGTTCGGCCGCTACCTGCTCATTTCCTCATCCAGGCCGGGCACCCAGCCGGCCAATCTGCAGGGGATCTGGAACAAAGACATGAATCCGATGTGGGATTCGAAGTACACCACCAACATCAACACCGAGATGAACTACTGGCCGGCGGAGGTGGCCAACCTGAGCGAGACCGCCGAGCCCCTGTTCAAGATGATTTCAGAAATGACCGATCAGGGTGCGGACGTTGCGCGGGAGAACTATGGCGCCGCCGGTTGGGTGCTGCATCAAAACACCGACTTGTGGCGGGTGGCCGCACCCATGGACGGCCCGAGCTGGGGTGGATTCACGGGCGGAGGCGCGTGGCTTTCGACCCACCTTTGGGAGCATTACCTCTTCACCCGCGACCAGAAGTTCCTGCGCGAGTCTTATCCGGTGATGAAGGGAGCCGCCCAGTTCTACCTCGATTTCCTGGTGCCCCACCCGAAGTCCGGTTTGCTTGTCACGAATCCTTCCACCTCACCCGAGAATTTTCCTCTAGCCCCCGGGAACGATCGATTCTTCGACGAGGTGACGGGCAGCATGAGTCCCGGAACGGCCCTGGTCGCTGGATCCGCGTTCGACATGGAGCTTCTGAACGATCTGTTCGGCTACGTCGCTGAGGCCGCTTCGACTCTCAACATCGACGCTGAGTTTCGCGCCAAGCTACTGGAGGCCCGCAAGCGCCTTGCCCCCATGCAGATCGGGAAGAAGGGCGACCTTCAGGAGTGGCTGGAAGACTGGGGTCAGCGGGAAGTGAGTCACCGCCATATCTCCAATCTCTATGGCCTCTATCCCGGGAACCAGATCTCGCTTCGTCGGACGCCCAGGTTCGCGGATGCGGCGCGTGTGGTCTTGGAGCAGAGGGGTCTGCCCGGCAACGGTTGGTCCTCGGCCTGGAAGGCCGCGGCCTGGGCGCGTTTGGGCGACGGGTTGAAGTTCATCGAGAACCTCACGTATGCGATCAGAAACTACACCACGGACAGCCTGTTCTCGATCTGTTCCAAGGCGATGCAGGTCGATGGCTCCTTCGGCCTGACCGCGGCCATTGCGGAGACGCTGCTGCAGTCCCATGAAGGTGAACTGTCCCTGCTGCCGGCTCTGCCTGAGACATGGAAGGATGGGGAAGTGCATGGGCTGCGAGCGCGCGGCGGCTATGAGGTGGGTCTCATCTGGCGCGAGGGTTCGCTCACCGAGGCCACGATCATGGCCACTGACGCTGGCAAGTGCCGGGTGCGCGCGACTCAGCCTCTTAGGGTGGTGTGGGCCGGCCGAAGCGTCAAGGTCTTGAGTCCTGAACCGAACGTCATCGAGTTTCAGACTACGCC
Source organism: Vicinamibacteria bacterium (assembly GCA_039932395.1). Taxonomy (GTDB): domain Bacteria; phylum Acidobacteriota; class Vicinamibacteria; order Fen-336; family JAGNNV01; genus JAGNNV01. The sequence continues at coordinate 1,361 of JBDTQB010000265.1, forward strand.
TGGGGCCGTCTACAACCTCTCGCCTGCGATGGGCGGCCGGTAGCGGAATTGTTCCACAGCAAGGCGACCGGAAATCAGGACCTCAGCGGCGGCGTGGGGAGGGTGAAGGAGACGGTCGTTCCAAGTCCCTTGCCGCCGGACTCCGCCCAGAGGCGCCCGCCGTGACCCTCGACGATGCGTTTCACGATGGCGAGCCCGACCCGGTGCCTTCCGTGCTGTCATCCAGTTTTTCGAAGAGCCCCAGCATTCTTTCGAGGTTCGCGGGCTCGACACCCATACCATTGTCCCGGACAAAGAAGAGCGCTTGCCCTTCTTCGGGCCCGGGGCCCGTGCCGACAAAGATCCGCGGATCCTTCTGATCGCCCACGAACTTCGCGGCGTTGTCGAGAAGGTTCTGCATGGATTGAAGGGTTCTCGAACGATCAACGAACACCGTCGGAAAGGTCGCCGCCACTTCGAGGCGCGTGCCCGCCGCGTCGATGCGTCCGCGAGTCAGGGCCGCTGCCTCTTCGACCAGTTCCCCAAAGGCCACCTCTTCGGGTTCGTTGGCGACGCGTCCGATTCGCGAAAGGCTGAGCAGTTCATCGAGGAGTCTCTGCATCCGTGAGGTGGCGTTGAGAATGCGCTCGATGTCACCGCCCACGCGGTCGTCACGTCCCTCGTCAAGATCCTGTCTGATCGAGCCCAGAAATCTCCGGATGGTGATGAGGGGGCTCTTGAGGTCGTGCGAGACCGTGTAGGTGAATCGCTCGAGTTCCGCGTTTTTTTGTTCAAGTTCACGGATCAATGCATCGCGCGCGATCTGACGATCGGCCTCCACTTCGTCGCGATGGATCATCATGATGATGGCGAGCGTGCCCCCGATGGCCATCAGAATCAGCGGGCCGAGGATCGTGCGTGGCGAAGGCACGCGGCTGTGAAAGAGAACCGGAACGAGAGCGAGGAAGATGAAGCAGGCCGCATCGAACGCGATGGCCGCGCGTCGATCAAGAAGGAGGCTCGACGCCACCATGGGAATCACCAGATACATGAAGCTGATTCTTCCGTCCGCGCCCGACAAAACGGCGGCGAGGGTAACGGCCGGGAACATGGTCAGGGTAAGGGGCGCCGCGATCCAGTAGAAACCGCCGCGATTCAGGAGCCACGCGCCCAGGAGGAAGACATAGCCATACCAGGGCAGGACGTAGTTTGGTTTGGTCAGCACCGAGATCGTGTCGGTGATGCTGAAGACCACCGCGAGGATCACCAGAAAGATCGAGAGAAGGCGCGACCGGCGCGCGATCTCCTTAACTTCCGTCCCGAGCTGCCTCGCCCTGTCGGTCATGAACGGCGATCTGTCAGAGAGTTACAGGAGCGGATTCGCGGCATGGCCCAGTGTGAGTCTAAGCCCGCCGATTCCGTGCTAGCGGAGGCCGGTGCCGAGGTAGAGGTCGCTCATCTGGCGGGCGTAGTTGTAGGCATAGGACTCGCCGTCTGGCGAAATCAGGAGCCGAACTTCGCCGAGAAGACCGGACAGGGAGCCGGGGCGCCACAGCGTCCACGGCCGCGGCCGCCCGGTCGCGATATCCACGCGGTCGACCTTGGGAGGGGAACTGCCGTGCCGGACCACGAACAGCTCGCGTCCATCGGGCGACCACGAGACCGGCGTGTCGAGATAGGCCAGGGTAGGGATGACGCGAGCCTCGCCACCTCCGAGTGGATAGAGCTGGGCCACGTCATCGCCGCCGAACCCCACGATCCATTTGCCGTCCGGTGAAATGGGACGTCCCAGGTCGGAAAGGGTGATGCCTTCCTCAGTGAACGCCGCAGGAGGCGACTTCCCCGAGGCATCCTGAATATAGAGCTGCGACCCTTTGTTCTGTTCCGAGCCAGCAAAGACCACGCGCTGGCCTGAGGGCTCCCAGACCGCGCGCCCGTAGCTCACAATCGGTCCCAGTGGAAGATCGCGCGATTCGCCGGCACCCGTGGGTTCAATCTTGAGCTTGGGCGGCGTGGTGCGGAGTCTCACCAGCACCAAACGCTCATCGAGGGAGAGGGCCTGCCCATCGCCCTCTCCGAGACGAATGGCGGGCGACCCATCCGTCTGTTGAAGGAACGACGTGAAGTTGGGACCGCCGCCGACGCCAATGTCCGTGCCGAGGACGTGTTTCCCGTCGGGGGCGAGATCGGAAAGAAAATTCAGGTCGGCCCCCGCCATCTCGATCTCGTCGTCGGAGCCACGCGCACGCGCGCGCATCTCCGTCCACAAGGTCGTGCGCGAGAGAAGGGCCAGACCCGAGGTCGACCGGTCCATGAACTGCATCGAACCCACGGTCTCCGTCAGCAGGTGAACCGCTCCGGAGAGAGTCGTGGCGTTGAGCTGGTGTGGCGGCCCGCCTTCGCGCTGTCCGCCGAACCAGATTTCGCGTCCGTCACCTGACCACGCGACGCCGTCGATCGTGCTGAAACCGCCCACCACCGTTCTGACCGTTCCCTTGAGGTCCACGACCCTCACATCGCCCCGGGCGTCGCCCACCTGCGAATGTTCGAGGAGGGCGATCTGGTCGCCCGAAGGCGATACCCTCAATGCGCTGAACCAGATCGGCGGATCGGGCGCGTAGAGAACGTGACCGATCGGGTACTCGATCTGATGCCGGTCATTCACCGCATGGATCACCGCGAGCTCTTTTCCTTCGGGCGACCAGTCGGCGGCGATCACGCCCTCCAGGGTTTCGCGCGGCGTGCCGCCGGTCAGAGGCACGGTCGCGAGCATGCCTTCCCAGACGTTCCAGGTCTGGAGCTGCGGATCGAGAATGACCGCCAGTACTCGCGACTCGAAACCGCGGCCACGATCGCGTTCTTGATGCCGACCGGCCTCGAACTCCCCCCGCCCGCGCGCGTGGTGAAGATCTCCATCGGCGAAAGGCCCCAGGCCGCGCTATAAATCAGGGTCTCTCCGTCCGGCGCGAACCGACCGCTCTTGACGTCGCCGAGCTGAAAAGTCAGACGCTGGAACCGAGCTGGAGAAGGGTGGGGCGCCCATTGCCGCAGCGCGCCGAAGAGAACGCCCAGGCCCGCCAGAAGGCCGAGGGCAACCACCCCCACCCGAAACGGGGTCGTCATTCGAGCCCCTGACGGAAGTCCGGCGGACCTCGTTGCGTTCGAACCCGATTCGTTCAACAACGTGTCGTCCGGGACGAACTCCAAGGCGCTCGCCAGTTCGCGGGCCGTCTGGAATCGCTCTCCCGGAGCTTTCTCCAGGCAGCGAGTCACGATTCGCACCACGCCGCTCGAGGTCGTCCCCACCTGCGAGAGCGCCGGGGTCGGGTCGGTGTGCAGGATCGCGCTCATCGTGTCCGCACTGGTCGGGCCCTTGAAGGCGCGGCGGCCCACCAGCATCTCGAAGAAGACCGAGCCGAAAGAGAAGAGGTCGGAACGCTGGTCCGCGGACAGGCCCCGAACCTGCTCGGGAGACATGTAGCCGCTTGTTCCCATCACAGTGCCCGGTGTGGTGTGGGCGGCGGTTTCAACCTCGGAATCCGCGTGCTGCTCTTCGGGGTGCGTGAGTTTGGCGATGCCGAAGTCGAGAATCTTGATCACGCCGCTCTTCGTGACGAAGAGGTTCTCGGGCTTGAGGTCGCGGTGAACGATTCCGCGTTCGTGGGCGGCGGAGAGGCCGCGCGCAATTTGCGTGGCGTAGTCAACCGCTTTCCGGGGATCGAGCGGTCCCGCCTGGAGCCTTTCACGCAGGGTGGCACCCACGAGCAACTCAGAAACGATGTAGGGCATGCCCTCGCTCTCGCCGGTGTCGAAGACGGTGAGGATGTTCGGATGGTTCAACGCCCCGACCGCCTTCGCCTCCTGTTCGAACCGGCGAACCAGATCGGGATCGCGGGAGACCTCGGCGCGCAGAACCTTAATCGCCACATCGCGCGACAGACGCAGGTCGCGGGCGCGAAAAACCTCACCCATCCCGCCGCAGCCGATCGAGTCTATGACCTTGTAAGGGCCAATCTTCGCGTCAGCGTGGAGAGTCATGGGTGGCTAGTGGCTCGCGCGCGATCCGGTCTGGGTGGTTTCCGCGACGCTCGTCCGTCTGAAGACCAGCACGGCCGGACCGACGCTGATCTCGTCGCCGTCCTCCAGATCGAAGGGGTCCTTAAGGCGGCGGCCGCGGACGAACGTGCCGTTCTTGCTGGCAAGGTCCTCAATGAAGGCCCTGCCTTCGCCCACCACGATGCGCGCGTGGTTGCGCGAGACGCGGCCGAGGTCGATAGCCACGCGTACCTCGGCACCGCGACCGAGAATGTTTTCGCCTTGAAGCAGAGGGATATGCCGGTCGCCCCAGACGAGGTGACAGATTGCCGGAGGAGCCGGCGCTCGCGGCGATTCGATGACCGCATCGGCGAAGAAAGCGTAGCCAAAGGTATGAAGCGTCCGCACGAACCGCGGCTCTTTGGCGTCGTCGCCGAGGGCGGCGCGCACCTCCGCGACGAGCCGTGGAAGCGACGACTCGGAAACGAATTCATTCGGCCACAGCAGATCCATCAGCTCGGCCTTCCCGAGAGCCTTCGGTCGCGCGTCGATCAACAACTCAAGCAGCCGGAAAGCGCGAGGCGAGAGATCCTGCCGGACTCCACCCACCAGAAGTTCGCGCGTTTCTCCATCAAGGACACCGGTGGCGAATCGCAGACGCATCCCTTTGGTGGTTACGAAATCATGATTATCGAAGGTTTCGCGAATGACATCGTCCACAGCCCAGACCTAGTATCCGCGAAGCTTAGCTCAGGGTTGGGCAAGCCAAACGGAGGACAAAATGACAAAACAAACGACGTCGATCCTGAAACGCGTGATCCTGGTAACTGCAGCACTCGCCCTGCCCGCGCAGGCGCTCCCCTGCGGAGACAAGCTGATGGTGGTGGCGCGGGGACAACGTGCGGCGGTCGGCCGCAACGCTCCTCATCGCGGCGCGATCCTGCTCTATGCGAATCCTGGTGGTTCCGTCTCGGCTGCGCTTTCGGGCGCAGATCTCAAGAAGGGGCTCGAGCGGGCGGGACATCGAGTGCGCACGGTGACGACACGCGCGGATCTTCGCACCGCGGTCACCAGCGGCTCCTATGATCTCGTGCTGGCCGATCTCAAGGCGGTGAGTGAGGTGGAGGCCGACGTGAAGGCGGCTCCGTCCGGCCCGACGGTTATCCC
>JBDTQB010000266.1:0-6538 GCA_039932395.1 Vicinamibacteria bacterium
CGGTGCTGGAATCCTTCTTCTGAAAATCGTTCAGCGTCGAGTCGTACATGCTGAGAGGGATCCAGAGTTCGGGAGCCGCGAACGCCATGGTTCCGCTGAAACCGTCAGGCGCCACCCCGATCACCGTGAAGTTCTTCGAGTTGATCTTGACCTGGGAGCCCAGCACCGAGGTGTCGGCACCCAGCTTCTTCCACAGGCCGTAGCTCAGGATGGTGACCGGCGTTTCTCGGCCCGGCACCTCTTCCTCCGTGTTGAAGGCACGCCCCATCATCAGACGCACACCGAGGGTCTGGAAATAGTTGGACGACACGACATCACCGAAAACGCGCCGCGTGACGTCGCCCTCGGTGAAGCCGAGGAGGGAGAAGTTGTGGGCCGCCAGGCTCTCGAAGGCGTCGTTGTTCGCGCGAATCTCTTTGTAGTCCGGATACGAGAAAGCGCGATAGGCGTCGGGCTTGGTTGTGTCCTTGTGAAAGAGACTGACCATCCGATCCGCGGCGACCCCGGTGACCGGCCTCAGCAGGATGACGTTCACCAGCGAGAAGATCGCGGTGTTGACCCCGATGCCCAAGGCCAGAATCGCTACCGCGACCCCGGTGAAACCCAGGTCTTTGCGGAGCCGTCGCAGGCTCAGCATCACGTCGCTCTTCAAACTCATAAGGAGTGCTCCAGTGCCTCTTAATACGTGGAAGATCGATCCGAAGTTCCCGGATCCTGTGGCGTTCCAGAGGGTGCCCTCATCTTCGGCGTGAGCTCCACGTCGCGCGTCTCATCGAAATCGGGCGGTTCGAGGGCGTCGCGAATCACGTCGATCGAGCCGTAGCGATTCGCATAGACCTGGGCCGCTTCCGTAGCTTTGGAGATCTTCGCGCCCCTTTCTCCGACGAGGCCTGAGCCGGCCGTCGTATGTCCCACGGCGCAGGTGTCGCTCACATAGATTTTCTTCCCCTGCGTTCGCGCATGGAAGGCGAGTTCGGCAGAGAAACCCCACCCGCCTCTTGATTCGGGAAAGCCTCCGAAACCGCGGATGAAGTCGAGGCGCATCAGGCAGCAGAGCGGATCGATGGCCCGTACCTGCCTCACCGATCCACCCGCGCGCTGAACCATCCAGGGAAAGACCCGTGCCTGATGCGAGTCTGCGGTCAGAGAACAACTGAAGAGCACAACGGACGGATCGTCGTCCATGACCCGCTGGAAGGTTGCGATATCCAGAGAGCCTTGGAAATTCACGTCGTTCGCGCAATAGAAGACGTAGCTCGCTCCCATCGACTCAGCGAGCTCGATGCACTCGCGAATTCCACCTCCGACGTATGAATTGACGCGGTTCCGGTGGGTGGCGCTTTTTGCGCGGTTCGTGGGGCTCGCATTGTCCAGAACATAGATGGTGGCGTCCTTGTTCCACCCAGCGAGTTTCCGATAGAGCGCGTCGGTCCGGTCGCCACCGCAATACTCAAGGACGACGAAGGCGGTCTTTTCGGGTCCGGCGGGGGTTCGAGATCGCGGCACGATGTGCACCATAAATGCTGACCTCTGATTCACGCCGATTCCCGACAGAAACGGGTGACCGCTATGCTTTGCGCAGTCACTGACGGGCGGCCCATAAAGCGCGGAGAAAACATGCATTCACGATTGATTCCCACGGCGGCCTGCCTGGCCGTTCTTGGTGGCGCAGCCCTTGCGGTCGCCCAGACGGGAACCCACAAACATTTCAACCCGGTGATCGATCTGCTCGATCTGAAGAAGCCGGTCTTTGGCCTTTACGCGCCGAGCAATCGGCGCTTCACGCCTCCTGGTCAGCCGACGCCTACGCCCATTCCGCCGAAGACGCCGCTGGAACTCGCGAAAGATGCGGTGGCCTACAAGTCCACCGACTACATTTTCGACGGCAGCATGGAGGGTGACTTCGAAAAGGCCTATCCACCGTTCGCCGAATTCGCCAAGGCGATGGGACAGGCAGGCATTGTTGCGCCCGAGCACTACCTCACCCATCCGCTCGTCGTGAAGATGAATGAGATTGCTCCTGATCCCGTCAAGGCGGTAGAGCGCATCGGACGTCAGCTCGACCTCGGTGTGAGCGGCGTGGTGTTCGTCGGCGTCGAAAGCGCCGATGAAGTCAAGACCGGTCTCGCCGCTATGCGCTACAAGGCGAAGGGCGGCACGCGCGGCGACAGTGTCGGCACCGCTCCAGCCCTTTGGGGGATGACCGACAAGGAGTATCGCGAGAAGGCCGATCTCTGGCCGCTCAATCCGAAGGGCGAGCTGATGAACTGGACCATTGTTGAGAGCAAGGAAGGTCTCGCGCATGTTCGCGAAATCGCTGCGGTCAAGGGGATCGGCGTGCTGTTCCCCGGCGCCGGCACGCTACGCGGTGTGTTCACGAACACCAACGACAAGGGCGAGAAAGTGGTGGACACGGTCGGCTGGGAAGCTGCGATCCAGCAGGTTTTGGCCGCGTGCAAAGAGTTCAAGGTCGCATGCGGCTATCCCGCCCGCGCCGAGGACATCGAGATGCGCATGCAGCAGGGCTTTAGCGTGTTCGTCATTAACTGGGGCGAACCGGGCTTCAAGACGATCGACATCGGCCGTCGTGTGGCTGGGCGTTGATTGAGGTGGGGGGAGCGAGCCCCTCACACCCCGCGCTCCGGCGGAAGTGAAATTCCGCCTGCGTTAGTTCTATCAGCGCTCGAACTGCCAACTGAACTTTTCCCATGACCCCCCCGCCCTGGCTGCTTCGCCATATTCGCGCCGTTTTGTACGTTGTATTCGTGCTGAGCGCGGTCGGGGTGGCCGTGGTGTGCGCGATGGACGATCCCGAGACACCGTGGATTGGCGGGCGACAGCTCTTCGGCCTCTGGGCTTTGGGCCTTCTCATCACGTCCATGCTCATCGGTCCTTTGACCTCGGTGCTGAGGCCCTTTCCCTTTCGCGCCTATCTGGTGCTCGGGAGACGCGCGATCGGCGTGTCCGCATTTTTCTTCGCCACCCTTCACGCCTTGAGTTACACCGGCACGTTGCTCGCTCAGGGCGGCGTGGACCTCTTCATCAAAGAAGCGCTTGCCGAAGGATGGCTATGGATCACCGGCCTCGTGATCGGCGGCCTTCTGCTCTCGACCCTCGCAGCACTTGCGGCCACGAGCTTCGATCGAATGGTCACGAAGGTTGGACCGAAGCGATGGAAGGTTCTTCATCAGGCGGTGTACTTCGTCCTGCCGCTGGCGCTGCTTCACGCGATCCTCCTCGGCGCCGACTTCGGGTTTCATCACGCGCGCGACGTCACGGTCGAGCCGGACATCGGCGCGCTGATCGGCATGTCTTCGCTGACCGCACTCTGGATCGTTCTGTTCGTGATGCGCCGACGCGGCGTGGTCAAGAACATCACCCCGTTGCTTGATCGCGTGCGGAAACGCTCGCGGGCCTGAGCGCCGTCGCCTTCCTCAGAACTCCGGCGCGACCATGAGGGGCGCGCGCTGAATCACTTCTTGATCAGTGACGCCATAGAAGCCAGAGCGCGTGCGGACGCGGAGGTCCGGCCGATTCACCGTGAGTTTGATTCGATGAAACTTGGGCCTTCCTGAAGACTTTGAGAAGGCGGTCCTGGGCGGTTCAAAACCGACCACGTAGTAAGCGCGTTGATCCTTGACCACCTGCGCCAGACCCGCCCTGAGGTCGTTCCGATTCGTCACGGAGATGCCGCCCGTGTCCGAGGCAAGCTGGTTGAGTCCGCCCTGGCTTCGACTCGGGCGAACCAGTTGGACTCCCGGATCTCCGTCGCCTGACTCGCCGTCGCATTGGAGTCGGCGCCGACCCCGTCGGACATCAAGCCTCGCGGATCGATGGTGTACAAGACGACCGAAGCTCGGTTGGCCACCTCCGTGATCATCCGGAGCGCGGCGTTGCCGTCTGCGTTTGAGTCGGCGAAGAGTCCATCGAACGGCGAATTCAGCGCGAGACCCCGCCGGTCGCGCGCCACCGTGAATCCTTCGCTGAGGATGACCACCGCCTTGCGCCCCTGGGTGGAGAGTTGCGTTCGCGCGACCCGCGCGAAAAATTGACCAGGGCTCCAGCCAGCGCCTAGAGTCTCGCCTTCATCAGGGGGCGAGACATGGCGGAGTTGCGTTTCTGTTCTTTGTGCGGGTTTACGCACGGGCCTGATCCGACGGGCGTCGGTCCCGGTTGTCGACCCAAGGTGACGCGCAACGCACCCCTCGCGTCGCCGCGTCCTTTGAGCGATGGCGTGGCTGAAGGTCCACCCCCGTCGTTGCCAACGCGACCCGCTCCGCCGCTGCCTGAGCTCTTCAGTTCGGCCGCGCGAATCCAGCACGGTGACCTTCCAACCGGCGCGCGCATCGCCGGCGGCGTTCTGATTGTGAATGTGGTCGGCATCCTTCTCGAGCGGATGGTCATGCCCGCCGACACGAAGACGCCCTTGCCGGTCTCCGGAACGCTGGTTTCGATACTGATCGACCTTTTCATTGGATACAAGCTTCTCCGTGGGGAAGACGGATCCTCGGTTCTTGGCTGGGCGCGTTTCCGGGTGGTGGCGGGAATGTTGTTGTTCACCGGACTTCAGATCGCGGCTGCGAATCCCCTGGTCGCCGTGATTCAATTCGGCTTCTCCGCCGGCCTTCTCATGCTTCTGCTGGGTGATCCCGGGAAGCTGCGCATGGCGATGGGCGTGCTGCTCGCGGGCGCGTACTTTTCCCTGGAGATGCTTGGCCTGGTTGCGCTGACCATCGGCCACAACCCCGTCACGCAGGTTGCCTTGATGACGCAGGTCGACGGTGCTTCGGTCACGGTGGTTGAAGGCGCGAAGTTTCCTTACAACGTGACGCTGCCCACCGCGGGGAAGTGGTACCTGCGAAACGCGGCGGTCTCTCGAAAAGAGAGCCCGGATTCCGATCGGTGGATCATCCGCCCGGATCGGGACGCGCACGTGATCGTCATCGCGGAGAATCTGGCCGAACCCCTTCCCATGCAGGCCCTGCGCGACGCGGTGGTGGCCAACTTCAAAAAGACCGGAGACGAGTTCGAGGTTTTGGAGGAGCGTCCGTTGGTGCTCGGCGACCAGGATGCCACAGCACTCCTGCTCACGACCCGGCGCAAGGTCGGCGCAATCGAGGTGAAGGGCTACCTAGGCCTCGTCCTGAAAGACCACGAGTTCTACCAGGTGATCGCCTTTGCCCTGGCGAACCAGTTCGTCGAAATGGGCCCCGAACTGAAGCAGATCGTTGAGTCGTTCAAGTCCTCAAAGACAAGTCCCGCCCTCTGACGCGGGGAGGTCAAGCGTCGCGGACGCAGTTCGATTTGTCTTCCCGGCCGCATCGGTTCACGGGGTTGGGGCGGGACTACAATCGCCGCACCTCGTTCCGACTGGAGACTTCATGCGCGCCCCAAAACTTCCTGCCATCCTGGGCCTCGGCCTTGTGTCCGCCCTTCTCGCGAATCCCGCACTGGCTCAACGCGGTCGAGGCGCCGGCCAGACCGACACCCTGACCTGGCGATTCCTCGGTCCTGCGGTGGGCAACCGGATCTCGGCCATTGCCGGCATTCCCGGCGATCCCACGACGTATTACGCGGGCGCGGCGTCCGGGGGCATCTGGAAGACCACCGATGGCGGCGATCGATGGGCTCCGATTTTCGAGGGTCAGCCGGTTCAGGCGATCGGGGCGCTTGCCGTCTCACTCGCCGATCCCAGCATTGTATGGGCGGGAACCGGAGAGGCCTGGGCCGTCCGGGACAGTGACGTCATGGGTGATGGCATCTACAAATCGATGGACGCCGGTCGCACTTGGACTCATACGGGTCTGGGTGAAACCGGGCGCATTGGCAAGATCGTCACGCATCCGACGAATCCGGATATCGCTTACGTCTGCGCGACCGGCCGCATCACCGGCCAGCAGCAGGAGCGCGGTGTTTTCCGCACGATGGACGGCGGCAAGACCTGGGAGCACGTTCTCTTCGTCGACAAGAACACCGGCTGTTCGGGTCTCGACATGGACGCGAAGAACTCCCGCAAGCTGATCGCGGGAACCTGGCAGGCCGAGATGCATCCCTGGGCGATGATGTCGGGCGGGCCCGGCTCGGGCATCTACATCTCGAACGACGCCGGCTCGACCTGGAAGCGCGTGGAAAACTCGGGCCTTCCCACATCGCCGCTTGGCAAGATTGATGTGGCGATCGCGCCGACCGACTCGAATCGTGTCTACGCGCTGATTCAGACCGCGGACCAGGGTTCGGTCTGGCGCTCGGATGACGGCGGAAATAACTGGCGCGCCATCAACTACGACCGCGCTCTAACCGGGCGCGCGGGCTACTACATTGGCATCGAAGTCTCGAGCGACAACCGCGACGAGATCTACGTCGCCGACTCGTCGTTCTGGGGATCGGTCGACGGTGGAGAAACCTTCAAGCAGGTTCCCATGGGTGGCGACACCCACGACATCTGGGTCGATCCGAAGAACGCGGATCGTTACGTGGTCACCCATGACGGCGGGCTCAACATCACCACTCAGCGCGCGCGATCGAGCAAGCGTGTCAC
>JBDTQB010000267.1:0-6521 GCA_039932395.1 Vicinamibacteria bacterium
ACGTTGTCTTCGAGTTCGACGCCTTCGTAGACGCTCACATTGTTCTGGATCTTGCAGTTGTCGCCGACTTTGACGTTGGGTCCAATCACCACGTTCTGCCCGATGTTGCACTTCTTCCCCACCTCGACACCCTTGAGGATGTGGGAGAAATGCCAGACCTTCGTGCCTTCTCCGATGGTGGAGGGCTCGTCGACGTAGCTGGATTCGTGGACGAAGAAGTTCTTCTCTGACATGGCGGATTCCTATTTGATGGCGACGGGCTTGCCGCCGTTGTCGAGCGATCGCTGTCCGGCGTCGAGAACGCGCAGCACATCGAGGCCGTTCTTGCCGTCGCTGCGCGGGGTCTTCCGTGTGCGCACGCAATCCGCGAAGTGGAGCAATTCCTCGCGCAGCGGTTCCAGCTCCGGGAAGAACAGCGTCGACTCGGATGATTGCCGGATCACCGGCTGGCCATCCATCCAATCGACGCCCTTGTCGAACAGCTTCAGCTTGCCTTCCTTGATGACGTCGTCGAACACCGCCATGCGCTTGCTGCCCACGACCACGAGCTTCTGCTCCTTGAAAGGATGGAGCCAGCTCACGAAGATGTGAGCGCGCGCGCCGTGGGTGAACTCAAGTGTCGTCATGGTGATATCGGCGACGCCTTTGCGTAGCCAGCTCTCGCCCGCAGTGGTCACGCTCTTGGGCATGCGGCCGAGGAGCAACAGAATCACGGAGATGTCGTGCGGCGCGAAACTCCAAAGGATGTTCTCCTCGTGGCGGATCTTGCCGAGATTCAGCCGGTTCGAATACACATACTGAATGTCGCCCAGTTCGCCCGCCTTCACCAGCTCCTTCAGTGTCTGAATCGCCGGGTGATAGTGAAGGATGTGGCCGACCATGAGGATGCGTTTCTTCTTCTTCGCCAGTTCGAGCAACGACTTCGCCTCGCTGACCTTCAGGGCCAGTGGCTTCTCGACGAAGACATCTTTGCCCGCCTTGAGTGCTGCCTTCGCGGTCGCGGCGTGCTGGGCGGCTGGTGACGCGATCGCAATCGCATCAATGTCCTTCGACTGAAGCAGATCCTGAAGGGCCGCCGTGGCGACCGCTCCGGGATACAGCTTCGGAACCGATTCAAGGATCTTGGGGCTCGGATCGCACACCGCGCCAAGCAGGCCCATTTGATGGAGATTGCGGGCGATGTTCTTGCCCCAGTAACCGCACCCGACGAGTCCAATTTTCATGAGAGCCTCTGCAAAGTCGACAACGCGCGCCGCTTACGCGGTCAGGAACGAACGAACGGCGGCGGCAATGCGCTCGACTTCGCTGAGCGGGAGCTCAGGGTAAAGGGGAAGGCAAACGACTTCTTTTGTGAGCCCTTCAGAAACCGGGAGATCTCCTACCTTCCCGCCCGCCGGCGCCATAGCGGGCTGAAGGTGAATCGGACGCGGGTAGTGAACCGCGGTCGAGATGCCCTGCTTCTTCAACTCTTCGATCAGACCGTCGCGCTTCGCGGTACGGATCGTATAAAGATGCCACGCGGAGGTGGCGCCCGGCGCTTCCTTTGGAGTGATTAGCCCGGGAATGCCCGCGAGGAGTTTCGAATAGAGCGCGGCGCGCTCAGCGCGTTCCTCGGTCCACTGCTGCAGATGCGGAAGCTTCGCGCGAAGGATGGCGGCTTGAAGGGTGTCAAGGCGCGAGTTCGTCCCGACGATGACGTTGTCGTACTTGTTCGTGCCGCCGCCGTGGTTCGCGATCTGGCGGACCTTGGCGATGAATTCCTTGTCGTTCGAGACCACGGCACCCGCGTCGCCGTAGGCGCCCAGGTTCTTGCCCGGATAGAAGCTGAAGCAGGCGGCATGACCGAGGCTGCCCGCGCGCTTCCCATTGAGCGTCGCCGCATGACCCTGGGCCGAATCCTCCAGAACGGGGATCCCGTGCTCGCACGCGATCTTGTTGATCGCCTCCATCGCGCAGGGATGGCCATAAAGATGGACCGGGATGATCACCTTCGTCTTGCTGGTGATCGCGGCCGCGAGTTTCGCAGGGTCGAGGGTGTAGGTCACATCATCGACATCCACGAACACCGGTGTGGCACCATTCAGCATGATGGCTTCCCCGGTCGCGATGAAGGTGTTCGCCACCGTGACCACTTCATCGCCCGGTCCGACGCCGTAGGCGCGGAGGGCGTAGATCAGGGCGTCCGTTCCATTCGCCACGCCGACGCAGGCGGCGACGCCGCAGAACTCTGCGAACTCCTTTTCAAAGGCGGTGCAGTCGGGGCCCTTGATGAAGGCGGTGGTCTCGACCACGCGCATCATCGCGGTGTCGATCTCACTCTTGATGCGAAGGTACTGAGCATGCAGGTCGACCATCTGGACTTGTTTATTCATGAGGGGCAGGAGTGTAAGCGCCAGGTTTCCTTCCCGTCAAGCGCACAGGTGAATAGTTGACATAACAACTATTCACCTGCTATGTTCCCGTTCATGGCACAGAGTTCATTGACCCGAGAGTTGCGCCAGAACAAACCCTTCCTCAGCCCGCGCGATGAGGCGTTCGTGGCCTTGCTGCGGACCGCCGACATGCTGAGGTGGCGTCTCTCCGAAGTGATTGAGCCGCACAACATCTCGATCGCGCAGTTCAATGTGCTGCGCATCCTGCGCGGCGCTGAGACCACCGGCTTGCCCACGCTCGAGATCAGCGCCCGCATGGTGGAGCAGGCTCCCGGCATCACACGTCTGGTGGACCGTCTCGAAGCGGCTGGCCTGGTGCGCCGGGAGCGAACGCGAACGGACCGTCGGCAGGTCCTGTGTCACATCGAACCTAAGGGGCTCAAGCTCCTGTCCTGGCTGGACGCGAGCGTGCCTCAAGCGACCGAGGTTCTCTTCTCTGGCCTCAAGCCGGGCGATCTCGACAAGCTCCTCGAAAGCCTCGATTCCATCCGCAAGGCGTGCGCCGCTCGCTGTCCGTCCCTGCGCAAACACTGATTCCCCCTCAACCACAATCCATCGCCCTTCTCAGAAAAGAAACCATCATGAAAACACCCTTCGTCCTGGCCTTCACTCTCGCCGCTTCCGCCGCCTTCTCTCAGGACATCTACAACGTCGATAAGGTCCACTCTGAAGTGGGCTTCCGCGTCCGCCACTTCGTCACGAAGGTCTCGGGACGCTTTGATGACTTCTCCGGCGTGATCAACATGGTCCCCGGCAAGCCCGCCGCGTCCTCGGTGGAGTTCACCATCAAGACCGCGTCGATCAACACCGCGAACTCCTCGCGCGATACCCACCTGAAGAGCGCCGACTTCTTCGACGCCGAGAAGAATCCCGAGATCACCTTCAAGAGCACGAAGATCGTCCCGGTGGATGAAGACACCTTCAACGTCACCGGAATCTTCACCATGCACGGGACGGCGAAGGAAATCACCGTCCCCGTCGACTTTGGCGGCATGGCGAAGGATGGACGCGGAACGGAGAAGGCGGGTTTCAGCCTGACCACGAAACTGAACCGGCGCGACTACGGAATCATCTACAACCAGACTCTCGAAACCGGCGGGCTGATGCTGGGTGACGAAGTGGAGATCACGGTGAACGTCGAAGCCAACAAGAAGAAGGCTGACGCTCCCGCAGCGAAGTAAGCGCTGGGTTAAGCCATCGATTCACGCCGGGGATGGCCCCGGCGTTTTCTATTTGAGCGCCGCCGCCAAGGGAAGACCGGTCTCGCGAATCGCGTCGGCCACCAGGCTCGCGTTGAGGGCGGCGCCCTTGGGCGACGAATGAGTGTTGTCCTCGACCCCGTTCGGATAGTTCACGTTCTCGCCTGGTTTCAGGTGAAGGAACAGCTCCTTCGACCGGTCGACGCCATACTCCGCGAGAACCTGCGTCGTCGATTTTTGCAGGTCGAGCACGGGTGTCTTCGTGGCGAGGCCAAGTTTTCGAATGATGTCAGGGTACTCGCCGTGCGTGTCTTGGACGGCTCCCGCCGCGTCGTACTTCCGACGCGCTACAGAAGTCATCAGGACCGGAAACGCCTTTCGGGCGCGTGTCTCCTTGATGAAGCGCTCCAGATTGCCTCGAAATTCGGCGGGTGGCGTGTAGCTTGCCTTCGTCGGAACCTCGTCGTTGTGGCCAAACTGCATGAAGACGTAGTCGCCTGCCTTCACGTTCGCGATCAGCTGATCCCACAAGCCTTCGCTGATGAAGGTCCGCGTGCTTCGCCCGTTCTTCGCGTCGTTCTGAACACGCACGCGATCGTCCTTGAAGAGTCCCTGAAGCTGCTCACCCCAACCCGTCTCCGGCCGCTTCTCAGAAGGTTTCTCCGCCGCGGTCGAGTCTCCGGCGATGTGGATGGTCAGTTTTGGCATCTCTCGACCTGGACCATAGAGGGCGCGGCCCGATCGAGCGTTGGTGTGCTCGCCATCGACGAGCACCGGAACGCCGTTGACCAGAACATGCTTCATTCCAACGGAGTACTGATGGGGCTCTGCGAAGGTCGCCTTGTCGCCCACGGTGAGCGGATCGAAGGCGACGATGTCAGCGAACATGCCTTCCTTCAGCAGCCCACGACGATCGAGCCCCAGGTTTGCCGCCGGCAAGGCCGCGAGACGCCGCACCGCTTCCTCAAGGGGGATGAGGCGCTCTTCGCGCACGTACTTGCCGAGCAGACGCGAGAAGTTTCCGTAGGCGCGCGGGTGCGTCTTCGACTTCAGGAAGACGCCCTCGGTCGCCATCGATCCCGCATCCGAGCCGAATGAAACCCACGGAAGCTTGATCTGTTTGCGGACGTTGTCTTCCGACATCAAATCGAACGCGACGCCCACGCGGGTGCGATCTTCGTGGACCAGATCCATGATGACGTCCGTCCAGTCCTTCCCGCCACGCAACTTGACGATCTCCGCGAGAGTCTTGCCCTGAAGGGGCTTCAGCGCTTCGTTCTTGAATTCGAGGACCAGAATCCGGTCCGAGGAACCGGCGGCGACGCAAAGGTTCTCCCAGTTCCCCCCCTTGGCCTTCATCTCTGCGCCGATGCGCGCGCGCGTCGCGGGATCTTCGAGCCGCTTGAAGAGAGCATCCGGTCCGCCGGCCCGCGCCCAGGGAGGAAGGCACGCATCGAACCCAGTGGCGCCCGCGGTGTAGGTGTACATGTCGGCCGTGACCTTGAGCCCCTCGCGCTGCGCCGCTTCGACCTTCTGGATCACCGCATCGAGCTTGTTCCAGTTCGACTCCCCCGCTGCCTTGAGGTGATAGATCTCGGCGGGGATCCGTGCCTCGCGCGCGATGGTGATGAGTTCGTCCACCGACTCCAGCAGGCGGTCGCCCTCGCTGCGCATATGCGAGATGTATTTGCCCTGATACTGTGCGGCGACTTTCGAGAGTTCGATCAGCTCGTCTGTATCGGCATACACGGCGGGCGCATAGATCAGCGACGAACCGATACCGAGGGCTCCCGCTTTCATCTCCATGCGCACCAGTTCGCGCATCTCCTCCATCTGCGCGGTCGTCGCCTTCTTGTCGTCCAGGCCAATCACATGCTCGCGAATCGTGGCGGCGCCGATGTACGACGCCACGTTCGGCGAAATCCCTCGCTTCTCAAGGTACTGGAGGTACTCGGACAGCGTGGTCCATTCGATCTTGTACTTGATGTCGCCCATGCCGTCTTCGCGGAGCTTCTTCATCTCGGGAGTCAGCGGCCCCATGGAGTCGCCTTCGCCGAAGATCTCCGTGGTGACGCCTTCACGGATCTCGCCCTGCGACCGTCCATCGACGATGAGCGAGTCCACTGACCACGACAGCATATTGATGAAGCCGGGCGCTACCGCCAATCCCTTTGCGTCCAGCACGCGGATCGCGGTGACCTTGGACAGATCTCCGATGGTTGCGATGAGGTCGCCGCGAATGCCGACATCGGCGACGAACGGCTTTCCGCCCGTTCCGTCATGGACGGTGCCGCCGCGGAGGATGACGTCGTAGGGATCGGCCGCGTTGGCGAGGGTCGCAGGCCGGGTCAGCACAGCGCCCGCCAACAGAGCAAGACCGGCCGAAACGCGCATTCTTCGAGTCATGAAAGTCTCCTGAGATGTGAATCGGTCGATTCTAGTGAGCGCGGGCCTGCTGGTTACCTTTGTACCGACCGAGGCCGAGTGAGACCATCGTCATCTATGCGATCTGCTTTGACGGGTCTCCTCCTGATGGGTGCGATGGCCTGCACCAAACATGCGCCGCCTTCAACCTCGGGACCGGCGGGCGCGGGACGCGGCGGAGGCGGTGGTGCGGCTCCGGTGTCGATCGCCACCGTGATCGAGCGGGAGATGCCGGTGACTCTCCAGGCCGTGGGCACCGTGATGGCATCATCGACGGTCGATATCCGCTCGCAGGCCACCGGCCAGCTGATGACGGTCGGCTTCACCGAAGGTCAGGACGTCAAGGCGGGCGACACCCTCTTCGTGCTGGATCCACGTCCTTTTCAGGCGGCACTGAATCAGGCGCAGGCCGTGCTGACGCGCGACGCCGCGCAGTCCCAAAACGCCGATCAACTCCTGCGCCGCT
>JBDTQB010000268.1:0-6517 GCA_039932395.1 Vicinamibacteria bacterium
GCGTTGGCGAAGTGTTCTACATCGCGAACCCCGGCTCGGGTCTCGGCAAGTCGCCTCTCGGCGCGCAGTTCCCGTCGGAACCCAAGGTTCTGAACACGTACGACGGCGTCGAACTCAGCGTGAAGAAGCGCTACAGCCATCGTTGGTCTGCAACGGGCAGCCTGCTCTGGAGCCGCCTCTACGGCAACTACGGCGGTCTCGCGAGCTCTGACGAAAACGGCCGTACTGCTCCCAACGTCAGCCGCTACTACGACGCGCTCTACTTGTCCTTCGACCAGAAAGGCAACGAGGCGAATGGCCTGCTCAACACCGATCGTCCGATCCAGTTCAAGGTTCAGGGCTTCTACACCGCACCCTGGGGCACGAACATCGGCCTCAACTTCTACGCGCGCAGCGGAACGGTGAACTCAACCACCGTGACCTATCAGTCGGTTCCCGTGTATGTCTACGGTCGCGGTGATCTCGGCCGCACGCCCTTCGTCACCCAGACCGACCTCAACCTGACCCACGATTTCAAGATCAAGGGCCAGACCAAGCTGACGTTCGGCGCGAACATCAACAACGTGTTCGACCAGCAGACCGTCACCCAGATCGGCTTCGTGCAGTACCGCGATGCGCTCGTCATCCCGGGCTTCCCCAACGATCCGGGTGGCGCGTTCTTCCAGAAGGGCGGTTTTGACACCGTGGCTATCCAGGCTGCGCGTCTTGCCGCGAGCGGAGGAGCTTCGGGCGGCCGTCTGTCCCCGCTCTACAAGCTGCCGAATGCGTACCTCGGTTCGCGTTCGATCCGTCTGCAGGCGCGTCTGTCGTTCTAGGTCAGTCGTAGCCGGGCTCCGTTGAGCCCTGATCGGGCGGCGAGACGCTTTCGCCGCCCGATTTTTTTGTCTGCGTGCTACCCTTTCGATCCTTGGCTCAAGCTCGCTCCAGGCGCCGCCCGGCCCGCGTTGTGGCTCACGCTTCGGAAGGCGAGCCATCTGCGCTTCCTTCCATTCTGCATCGCGCGTGGCCAGCCCTGATCATCGTGGTGGCCGGGCTATGGGCCTACTCAAGCAGCTTCTCCGGGATCTTCGTCTTCGACGATGAACCCGCGATCGCCCAGAACCAGAATCTTCAGTCGCTCTGGCCGCTGTCCCGGGCCATGACGGCCCCGCGCGACACGACACTTGCCGGTCGGCCTGTCGCGACGCTGAGCTTTGCGATCGATCACGCGATCTATGGCGGTGCGCTGACCGGCTATCACGCGACGAACCTCGCGATTCATCTGAGCGCGTCACTTCTGCTCTTCGGTGTGATTCGCTGGACGTTGATCGCAGCGGGAGTCGCGGCCGCGACCTCTCTCTGGCAAGCGTTCACCATCGCCCTGCTCTTCGTGGTCCATCCTCTCCAGACGGGATCGGTGACCTACATTGTTCAGCGGGTCGAGTCGTTGATGGGCCTGCTCTTTCTGGCGACACTGTACGCGTCGATCCGCTCGCTCGATGCCGAACCCGCGCGGAGAGGCCTGTGGACTGCGGCGGCCATCCTGGCCTGCGCCCTCGGCATGGGAACTAAAGAGGTGATGGTCTCAGCTCCTCTGGTGGTGATGTTGTGGGATCGACTGTTCGCTCCGCGCGCTCGTTCTTCGCGACGTGTCTTGTACGGCGGTCTGATGGCGACCTGGTTGATTCTTCTGGGCCTGGTTCTCGGCGGCTACAGGTCTTCCTCCGTGGGATTTGGTTTTGCGGAGTGGCCCTGGTGGAAGTACCTGATGACGCAGGCGGAGATCCTCGCTCACTATCTGAAGCTGAGCTTCATCCCTTCACCTCTGGTCCTCGATTACGAATGGCCCGCGGTTCAATCCCTCTCCCAGGTGATCCTGCAGGGACTCCTGATCGTGTCCCTCTTCTTGATGACGATCTGGGGCGTGGTTCGGCGCCAATCCGCATCCTTTATAAGTGGGTGGTTCTTTCTGATCCTCGCCCCCACGTCCAGCGTCCTGCCCATCGTGACCGAAGTGGCGGCCGAGCACCGCATGTATCTCCCGCTTGCCGCAGTGATCAGCGCGGTTGTTCTCGGCGCGGCTTATTCGCTCCGACGCCTTTCCGAGCGGATTCCTGGATTGAAGTCTGGGCTCGCGGTGGGTGGTCCGATCGGCATCGCGGTGATCGCCATCATCTTTGGCTCGATGACTCGCGCTCGCAACCTCGACTACCAGGACTACGACCGGATCTGGCTCGATACCATCGCCAAACGGCCAAACAACTCACGCGCCCGAACGAACTACGCGAGTTCGCTGCTGACCGCGGGGCGTTTCTTGGAAGCGGAAAGCCACCTGCGCGTCGCGGTGGAGAACCAGCCCGACAACGTTGAAGCTCAGGCGAATTTGGGTGTGGCTCTCTCTGCCCAAGGCAAACTGGACGACGGCATCGATCACCTGCAGCGGGCCCTCACCCTTAAGCCCGACTACGCGGAGGCATCCCGAAATCTGGGTGAGGCCTACGCGCTTACGGGCCGTATGGGCGCTGCGGTGGCGGCCTATCTGAAGGCTCTCGAAATGTTGCCCAATGACGTGATGCTGTTGAAGCGCGCGTCCTGGATTCTGGCGACCGATCCCGACGACTCCGTACGCGACGGCGCGCACGCGCGCGCCCTCGCTCAGCGCGCCGTGGATCTCACTCAAAGCCGGGACGCAGATGCACTCGACGGACTCGCCGCTGCGCTGGCAGAAGTCGGAGAGCACGAGCGCGCTTTCCAGACCGCCGGAACGGCCCTCGGGATCGCGAGGGCTATGGGTGATTCCGATCTCGCCCGCGGTGTCGAGTCGCGGGCAGCGCTCTACGCGCGGGGCCAAAAGTTTCGAGAATCGGCGCGCTGACCCGTTCAGGGCTTTGCTACACTTCTCGGCGGACCCCCATCCGAAAGGAAATTCTCACCATGAATATTGTTGAGCGCCTAGTTGGCGACGTGACCATCATCGACCTGCAAGGCAAGATCATGATCGGCGAAGGCGACGAAGCGTTGCGCGACGCCGTGAACAAAGCCATCGATTCCGGCAAGACCAAACTTGTGCTGAATCTGGCCGAGGTTCCGTACGTGGATTCCGCAGGCCTTGGCGAACTCGTCCGCTGCTACAGCACCGTCAACAAGAAGGGC
Organism: Vicinamibacteria bacterium; assembly: GCA_039932395.1. Taxonomy (GTDB): domain Bacteria; phylum Acidobacteriota; class Vicinamibacteria; order Fen-336; family JAGNNV01; genus JAGNNV01. The sequence continues at coordinate 3,133 of JBDTQB010000268.1, forward strand.
GGCAAGTTGAAGCTCCTCAATCTCACCAAGAAGATTCAGGATCTCCTCGCCATCACCAAACTCCTCACCGTGTTCGAGACGTTCGAGACCGAGGACGAGGCCGTCAAGAGCTTCGCTTGATTCTCAGTCGGCCTCTTGAGGCCGGCGTCGCAAAACGCAAACCCGCGACCGGCGTCGCGGGTTTTGTTGTTTATTGGAGCTAGGCTTTCTCTTCATGATCGCGTTCGTTCGAGCCCTCCGGCCTCACCAGTGGACGAAGAATCTTCTTGTCTTCGCGGCCCTGCTCTTCTCTAAGCACCTGTTCGAGGCGGAGCCCTTCCTGCGCGCTTCGCTGGCCTTTGTGGCCTTCTGCGGGCTCGCCGGCGCCGTCTACCTGTGGAACGACATCGCTGACGTCGAACAGGACCGGCGGCATCCCAAGAAGAAGCTTCGTCCGATCGCGGCGGGGGAGCTATCGATCCGCGCCGCTACCCTGGGAGCGGTGGTCCTGGTCATCGCATCCTTGTCCTTATCTTTCTGGCTCAACTTCCACCTTGGCGTCTGTGCGGCCTTCTACCTCGCCCTGAACCTCGGCTACTCCTTCGGCATGAAGCACGTGGTGATTCTCGACGTGCTCGCCTTGTCGATGGGTTTCGTCCTTCGAGCCCTCGCCGGAGGTTTCGCCGTCAACGTTCCCGTGACCGAATGGCTGCTCGTGCTGACGTTGCTGCTGGCGCTGTTTCTGGCTCTTGCCAAGCGTCGCCACGAGATCACTTCCCTCGGCGACGGTGCCTCCAAGCATCGCGCCATCCTGGCCGAGTACTCGCCCTATCTGATCGACCAGATGACGTCGGTGGTCACCGCATCCGTCGTGACGGCCTACACTTTCTACACGCTCTCGCCGGAGACGGTCTCGAAGTTCGGGACCTCCAAGCTCTCGTGGACGTTGCCTCTCGTTCTGTACGGGATCTTTCGGTATCTTTACCTGGTCCACCAGAAGGATGGCGGAGATTCGCCGACCGATATGCTGCTCACCGACCGGCCGCTGCTCGCGGCCGTCGCCTTGTGGGTTCTGCTGGTGATCGCGATTGTCTACACCGCCCAGGGCGTCGCCACACCGCTCGGAGTTTCATGATGAGTATTGAGATCGAATCCAATGACGTTGACGTGCGGAAGATCATGGCCGACATCCGCGAACGCATCGCCGAGAAGAAGCGCGGCCTCTACACCGACGAAGAGATCCGCGAGATCGCCGAGCGCAAGCTGGAGGCGGTTCTGGAGTCGCGCCAGTTCAACCCCGACTTCCTCAAAGACTTCAAGACGAAGTCGGAAGTGTGGAACTACACCTTTAACCCCGAGACGATCTACCGCACCAGTCGCGGCGGTGTCGGCGGCTTTCTTGGCTCCATCCGCAACCTGCTGAAGCCGATTCAGAAGCTCTTCTGGAATCCGACGCCCATGATCGCGGCCCTGTCGCGTCAGTCCGACCTGAATCAGTACACCGTGCAGATGCTCCACAATCTGACTCTTGAGCTGACCCGCATGAACCTGGAAGTGCAGGAGCTCCGCGCTCGGCTTCAGCAGACGGACGCCAGTCTTGAAGAACTGCGCAAGCGCGAGCGCGCGCTCGAATCTCTGGCGGTTCTGAAGGACCAGCCCAAGGCGAACTCATAGGACGCGCCTTCGGCTCGTTGCTGAAAGCGCTTAGCGCATGACGTCAAGACTGAAGCTGGCGTTCGTCGTCCAGCGCTACGGTGTGGAGATCGCCGGCGGCGCCGAGTATCACTGCCGCCTGATCGCCGAGTTGCTGCGCGATCACGCCGACGTCGAGGTCTTCACCACCTGCGCGCTCGACTATGTCGAGTGGAAGAACCATTACCCGGAAGGCGAGACGGTCCTCAATGGCGTGCGCATTCATCGTTTTCGGGTCGAGAGGCAGCGCGAGATTTTGCGTTTTGCGCGGCTGTCCGAGGCGCTCGAATCTTCGGCTCACACGCCCGCGGACGAGGACGCTTGGATGGATGAGCAGGGGCCTTACGCGCCGGCTCTTCGCGATCACGTAGCGAAACTTGCCGCTGAAGGAAGCCACGACGCTCTGATCTTCTTCTCGTATCGCTACTGGTCCACCTACCGGTCGCTGACGGTTTCCCAGACCCCGACCATCCTCGCTCCGACTGCCGAGGACGATGGTCTCTATCGTCTGTCGCTATTCCGACCTTTGTTCGACTCCGTCACCCAATACGCGTTCAACAGTGTGGAAGAGCGGCAGATGTTGGAGACGGCGATGGGGAAGCCGCTCCCCGGCGAGATCGTGGGCGTCGGCTCAGACCTTCCCGCGAAGGTGAACGGAGCTGCATTTCGAAAACGCTTCGGCATCGATGGCCCGTTCCTGTTGTACGTCGGTCGGATCGACTTGAACAAGGGATGCCCCGAACTCTTCGATCATTTCCTTCGCTACCGCGCGGAAACCGGATCGCGGCTCAACCTCGTCCTGATTGGTCGCTCAGTTCTCGATCTGCCGAAAGACGATTCGGTGAAGGCCCTTGGCTTTCTTGCCGACTCGGACAAATGGGACGCGCTCTCGGAGTGTTTGGCACTCGCGATTCCTTCACGCCTCGAAAGCCTGTCCATGGTCACGCTGGAAGCGTTCTGGGCGGAGCGTCCCGTGGTTGCAAACGCAGCGTGCGCCGTTTTGCGCGGCCAATGCCGACGTTCAGGCGGCGGGCTCTATTACTCGAACTACGACGAGTTCCGCGAGATTCTCCAGGTCCTGGAAGCCGATGCACCGCTTCGAGCGCGCATGGGACGAGCTGGGCATCGCTACTTCGACGAGCACTACGCCTGGCCGGTCATCCTCGAGAAGTATCTGCGGTTGATCGAAGCAGCGCGGCAGGCGAAGAAGGCGGCATGAAGCCCAAGGCGGTTCATCAGGTTCTGGCAGCACTCGCCTATGGCGATGCGATCGGCAACGAAGCGCTCGCGATCCGCGATCAGCTCCGCCGACGCGGCTACGTGTCGGAGATCTTCGCGGAGAAGGTCCATCCCAAGATGGCGAGTCTGGCGCGGCCGTTGTCGGAATACGAGACTGCCGCGGGCGAAGGTTCGCTCTGCATGTTCCACTTCTCGATCGGCAGCGCCGCATCGTCGCTCGTCTATCACCGCACAGATCCACTCATCTGCGTGTATCACAACATCACACCACCGCATTTCTTTTTTCCATTCCACCCGCATCTGGCGCGGCTTTGTTACCACGGCCAGCGCGAGCTCGAGGCCTTTGCGAAGCGCTCGGCCCTGGGTCTTGGCGTCAGCGAGTTCAACCGGAAGGAACTGGAAGCCGCGGGCTTTAAGCCCACCGGCGTGCTTCCGATCGTCGTTGATTGGACGCGCTACGACGAAGTGCCGAGTC
>JBDTQB010000269.1:0-6512 GCA_039932395.1 Vicinamibacteria bacterium
GAATGGCCTCTTCGCGACTTAATTTCCGCATCGACGCCGAGGCCGAAGGCTCTCGTGCTCGTGCCGCAACCTTCCGGACCCTTCACAATGAAGTTCTAACGCCCCTCTTCATGCCCGTGGGTACGCAGGCCTCGGTGAAGGCGCAGTTGCCGGAGACTCTGGCGGCATCAGGCTCTCAGATTCTGCTGGCCAATACGTACCACCTGCTGCTTCGTCCGGGCGTCGAGGTCTTTAAGAAGTTTGGCGACATCCATCGCTTCATGACCTGGGACCGCTCGGTCCTCACCGACTCCGGCGGCTATCAGATCTTCTCGCTACCGCATTCCCGCGCGATCACGGAAGAGGGCGCGGTCTTCCAGAGTTACATCGACGGCAAGTCGATTCTTCTGTCGCCCCGCGTCAGCATCGAAACCCAGCTCGCCATTGGCAGCGACATCATGATGGTGCTGGATCAGTGCGTGCCTTCCACCTCGGATCGAGAGACGGTGAAGCAGGCGCTGGATCTGACCCATCGCTGGGCCGCGCTCAGCCTTGAAGCTCGTGGCGATTCTCCAGCGTCCATGTTCGGCATCGTTCAGGGCGCGCTGTTCCCGGACCTTCGTAAAGAGAGCGTCGACGTCCTCTCGCAGATGGCGTTCGACGGCCTGGCCATCGGCGGTCTGGCGGTGGGCGAGTCGAAGGACGAACGTCATGACATGTGTGAGCTGACCGCGGCCATGATGCCGAAGGATCTGCCGCGCTATTTGATGGGTGTTGGCACACCGCTGGATATCCTGGAAGCGGTGCATCGCGGCGTAGATATGTTCGACTGCATCATTCCCACCCAGCTTGCCCAGCGCGGGGGCGTTTTCACTTCGCGAGGCTACGTGCAGCTTCGACGCGGTGTGCACAAGTTCGCCGACATTCCGGTCGATCCGAAATGCGCTTGCCCTACGTGCGCCCGCTATTCACGAGCTTATTTGCATCATCTGACCAAGTCGAGCGAACCGCTCGGCTGGCATCTGCTGGGTCAGCACAACATCTACTTCTACCACCAGCTCATGCGGGACATTCGGGCAAGCATTCTCGAAGGTCGATTCCTGGAGCTCTACAAAGAGCAGCGCGAGATTCTGGCCGAGCACGACATCGACAACGAGAACGCCGTGGTGAAGGTCCGTCCTGCACCTGCCCAGACGCTCGGGAACTACGTCGTCCACATGGCGCCCGAAGGCTTCGCGAGCATCCGCCAGATTTCGTCGGGCGAGACCATGCATGCCCACACGAATCCGATCGAGGAAGCGCGGACGCTGTACACGGAGCAAGCGCAGATCCGCGAGCGCGTCCGTCTGTCGGGCGATGCGAATCCTCGCGAGGCGACTCCTCTGGTCATCTGGGACGTCGGCCTGGGCGCTGCCGCCAATGCGATCGCGGCCATCCAGTGCTACCAGGACGAGGCCGACCGCGGGGTGGTGCGTGACTTCATCATGGTCAGCTTCGAGAACGACCTCGATTCACTACGACTGGCGTACAAGAACATCAAGCTCTTCCCGTATCTACGCCACGGCGGTCCCGGCGGGCTTCTGGAGCGCGGTGAGTGGCACTCGAAGAAGTATCCCGGCCTGCATTGGTATCTCATCCAGGGCGACTTCTGGGAAACCATGAAGACGGCGCCCTACGCGCCTGACCTGATCTTCTTCGACATGTTCTCGACCCGAACCGACGCCCCGTCGTGGGCCGTGGATGCGTTTAAGCGCCTCTTCGCGGCGGTGGGCGAGCGGGATGTTGAGTTGTTCACTTACACCGCTTCAACGGGATCACGCGTGGCGATGTTGAGCGGCGGCTTCTACGTAGCCAGGGGCCGTGCGACCGACGTCAAGGCAGAGAGCACGATCGCCTTGACCGCGGCTTCATTGAAGCGTGGCACCGCGTCACGACACGAATTGCTCGGGGCCGCGTTCCTGACGCGCTGGAAGAAGTCACACGTCCAGGTTCCGGCTGATTTGCCGGAGACAGAGCGGGAGGCCTTCGAGAAGGCCATCCTTGATCATCCTCAGTTCCGCGTTTTGTAGAACTACTCGATTCGAAGCGCTTCGAGCGGTGAGATCGAAGTCGCCCGCCGCACTGGTACCACGCAGGCCACGACCGCCGCGAGGGCAAGGGCGAGAGGGGCGATCGTAAGTGACAACGGATCCGTTGCGGCGACTCCGTAGAGCAGCTTGCCCACGATCTGCGAACAGGCGAGATAGCCGATCAGGCCCGCGGTCACGCCGATGGCGACGAGCCCCGCACCCTGACGCAGAACCAACAGCGCGATGCTCTTGTAACTGGCGCCCAAAGCAATGCGTACGCCGAACTCGGACGTCCGTTGCGCCACCGCAAAGGCGAGCACACCGTAAACGCCCAGAACCGCGAGGAGGAGGGCGACGACGCTGAAGAGAGTGATCAGAACCATCGGCGCGCGACGGGCGAGCGCTGTGTCATCCATCCGCTGCTCCATGGTCTTGATATCGAAGATCGGCTGATCGGGATCGGCGGCCTTAACCGCTTCGCGCACCGAAGGTGCTATGCGCAGCGGATCGCCGTCGGTCTTCACGGTGAGGATGACCTGCGTCCCCGCTCTCTGCGCGTAGGGAAAGTACATCGTCTCCTTCTTGACGTCCTCTTCGAGACTCTGGAACTTCACCGGGGCGACGATGCCCACGATGATCGCAGGCTTGTTGGGGTCGCCGCGGGCGATGCGTTTGCCCAGGGGATCCTGACCCTTCCAGTACTTGTCGGCCAGGATGCGATCAACCACGACGACCGGCTGACTCGTGGCGACGTCCGTTTCATCGAAGAGACGTCCCTGGAGCAGGGTGAACCCCATGGTCTTGAAGTAGCCGGGATCGACCACTCGCTGTTGGGCGTGAGGTGCCGGTGCCCCGGGCGGGACGATGATGTCGGGACTGGAGTACGAGCCGGAGCTGTTGTTGCCGGTGAAGGGAAGAACGTCGGTTAAGCCTGCCGACTTCACCCCGGGAATCGAGCGGATGCGCGCCAGAGCCGTATCGGTGAAGGCGACCCGTTTTTCAGGAACATCATATTTTGCTGCCGGCAGCGACATTTGGATCGTGACGACGCCTTGCGGCGTGAAGCCGGGGCTCTCGTGCTGGAGAGCTTCAAAGCTTCGGACGAGAAGCCCGGCCGTAGACAACAGCATGACCGCGAGCGCGATCTCGGACACCACAAGTCCCGAGCGAAGCAACTGAGTGCGCCGACCGCCTGAGGTGCCGCGACCTCCCGCTTCCTTCAAGGTCGCGGCCGCATCGCTGCGCGCAGCGCCCCACGCGGGCAGCGCACCAAACAGCACGCCCGTCACTAAAGCGCTCAAGAGAGTGAAGGCGACGACGGTCATGTCCAACTCGACGCTGAAGCCGCGCGGCATGGTGGACAAGCCCAGACTGCCCAGCGCTCCGACGCCCCACCAGGCGACGCCGACGCCGAGAATGCCTCCACCGAAAAACAGCAGCACGCTTTCGGTCAAAAGCAGACGCATCAATCGACTGCGGCCGGCACCCATGGCGGATCGAATGGCAAGTTCCTTCTCCCTCGCCACCGCCCGCGCCAGAAGGAGGCTCGCGATGTTGGCGCAGCCAATGAGAAGCGCTGCTGCAACACCCGCCTGAACCAGCCAGAGCATGCTGCGGACGTTCGAGACGTTCTGGTCGAGGAAGCCATTCACGCGTCCGCCGAAGCCGCTGGTCTTGTAGAACTCGCGTGACTCGGTCAGGCGCTCGGCGTTCCTGGCCTGAATCACGTCGAGGTCGCGCTGGACCGCGTCCAGGGTCGCCCCAGGCTTGAGCCGGGCGATCATCGACGAGTATTCATTGCCTCGCTCATTGTCGGTTTTCTGTGCCGGCGTGAAGGCGAAGGGAACCCAGGCTTGAATGCGGGGCGCGGGGAAATAGAAGGATTCTGGCATCACGCCCACCACCGTGTAGGGAACCGTGTTCAAACGGATGGACTGCCCGATCAGACTGGGGTTCGCGCCGAATCGGTTCTTCCAGAGGGCGTAGGAGAGGATGACGACCTTGTCGTTCGCGGGCTCGGCGTCGGCGTCGTTGAAGATGCGGCCAAGATGGGGATGCGCCTGGAGAGTGGTGAACAGGGACGGAGTCGCGCGCATGCCGACCAGGCGTTCCGGTTCGCCGTCGCTCGAAAGGTTGAAGCTCTGGTTGTTGAACATCGCACCATCTTCAAAACCGGCTACCCCGGCCTTCCGATCGAGGAAGTCGGGGATCGAGGTTCCCGCGTTCACCAGGCCCATGAGCGGATAGGTGTTGTAGACGAACACCAGGCGATCCGAATTCGGCCACGGATACGGCTTCAGGAGAATGGCGTTGACGACCGAGAAAATCGCGCTGTTGGCGCCGATGCAGAGAGCCAGGGTAAAGATCGCGATGATCGTGAAGGCCTTGGATCTCGCCAGCGAGCGGAGGGAGTAGCGGATGTCATTCATGGAAGCGCACCTGTCCTATTCGAGAGTCACATCAATTAGACGAGACGCGTGAGCGCTAGGTTCACAGAAGTTCATGATCAGTCGCACCGAAGAGCCTGAAGGGGGTCAATTCGAGACGCGCGCCGCGCCGGAAGCAGGCAGGCGAGTGCCGCGATTCCGGTGAACAGGATGGTGACTCCGGCATACAAGCCCAGCTGGATCGGTGCGACGGAGAAGAGCAGCGAGGACATCAATTCCGCCGCGCCTGCGGCGCCGACCAGGCCAAGCGCGAGTCCAAGGGCCACCAGTCGCATGCCTCCAGAGAGAACGTGCGACACGATCTGTCCGGCTTGCGCGCCCAGCGCCATTCGAATTCCGATTTCGCTCGTTCGCTGGGAGACGGAGTACGCGATCACGCTATAGAGACCAATGGCGGTGAGGACCAGCGCCACCGCGGCGAAGATCGCGACCAGGCCGGCCATCAGTTGCTGAAATCCAACTGACTGCTGCAACACGGTGTCCATGGTCTGGAAGAACGAGATGGGCTGGTTGTGGTCGACCAGGGCCACCGCGGCGCGGAACATCGGTTGCAAAACCGTCGGGTCGCCGTCGACGCGTGCCAGGATGTTGGCGCCCGGGCGTCCCATCTGCGGGAACGCGGAGTAGAGCGAATCCGGCGCGGGTACGCCCAGCCCGTTCGACTTGACGTCGGCGACGACTCCCACGATCTCCAGATGCGTTTCTGCGTTGGGACCGCGAAGAAGCGAGTGACCCAGGGCGGACTGATTCGGAAAGAGCCGGGCGGCGAACGACTCGTTGATGATGCAGACTTTCGGCGTGTCACTGCGATCGTTGGCGTCGAAGAACCGCCCCTTTCGCAATGGAATTCGCAGGGTGTTGAAGAAGTCGGCGTCGACGATGTTGATGTTGGCGAGCGGCCGCTCGGACAGCGGAAGCACGGGGTTGCCAAAGACGGTGTACGGAGCGATGGGTGATCCGGTGAGAGGCAGGCCAAAGGCGACGGACGCATTCTTGACTTGCGGAATGCTCCTGAGTCTCTCCACCACCTGTCGATAGAACTCCGCCTGCTCGGGCGGTGTCTTGTAGCGCTCGGTGGAGATACCCACAAACGCGGTGGCGACCCCATCTGTTCTCAGGCCAGCCGGCGTGCTCTGGAGCCGATACAGACTCAGCAGGAGCAAGGACGAGCCCACAAGAAGCGTCACCGACATTGCGACCTGGGCCACGATCAGAGTGGACCGGACCTTCGTCCCACGCGTGCCGCCCGGAGCTCCACGCGCCGCGTCCTTGAGCACGTCGGCCAGGCCGATTCTCGAGGCCTGGAGTGCTGGAACGAGACCCACCATCAAGGCGCTCAACACGCATACGATGGACATGAAGGCGAAGGTCAGGCGGTTGAATTCGAACACGGTATTGGGAGGCAGCTGATTGACCGCCGCATGCTCGATGCCTTTCATCGCGGCGTGTCCAACCAGACCGCCGAGCGCGGTTGCGAGCGCCGCGAACAGGAGGCTCTCCAGCATGAACTGTCGCAACAGGTCGCGACGTTCGGCGCCAAGGGCCAGGCGGAGTGCGACCTCTTTGCTGCGCGACGAGAGGCTGACCAGGAAAAGATTCGACACGTTGGCGCACGCGATCAGCAGGACGGCGGCCACCGCGCCCAGAAGCAGCCGGAAGGTGGGTCTCAGACTTCCCGCCATCTCTTCACTGAGCGTGCGCGTGTCGGAGTTGGTCTGCGAGTCGAGGTTTGAGGCGAAGCTGGACTTGTAGCGCGCGGACAGCACGGCGAGCTCCTGGTTCGCAGCCTCGAGGGTGACGCCGGGTTTGAGCCGCGCGGTGACCTGGAGATAGGTCGATCCGGCGCGAACTCCCGCCGGAGCGATCGAAGGCGGCTCCCACGAGTGAGTGATGAACAGGTCGTTGCCGTTGAAGGGCGGGCCGAGCTTCCCTCCAAGCACGCCGATCAGCACATAGTCGGATCCATCCACCCGCAGGGTTGAGCCAAGGGCGCTGTCTTTCGAGCCAAGGCGGTTCT
>JBDTQB010000270.1:0-6510 GCA_039932395.1 Vicinamibacteria bacterium
GGCACCTGTGGCCAAACGCATCTTTCTATTCCTGCTGACCAACATCGCGGTCGTCGCGACCATTTCCGTTGTCCTGAGTGTCCTGGGCGTCCGTCCCGGCGGCGGGCTCGGGCAGATGGCGGTTTTCTGCTTCATCTGGGGCATGGGCGGGGCTTTCATCTCGCTCGCCATTTCCCGCTGGATGGCCAAGCGCGCCATGGGCGTGCAGCTCGTGGACGGCAACACCGGCAATGCGGACGCCGACTGGCTCTACCGGACGGTCGCGAAACTCGCGCAGCAGGCGCAGCTGCCGATGCCCGAAGTCGGCATCTACAACTCTCCCGAGGTCAATGCCTTCGCCACCGGCCCATCCAAGAACCGAAGTCTGGTGGCGGTGTCCAGCGGCATCCTGCAGGCGATGCGAAAGAACGAGCTGGAAGCCGTGCTGGGCCACGAAATGTCGCACGTCGCCAACGGCGACATGGTCACCATGACGCTCCTTCAGGGCATCATGAACTCCTTCGTGATGTTCGCGGCGCGCATCATCGCTTCGGTGGTGACGAGCGGTTCGCGCGACGAGCGCGGTTCCGGCGGCCTCTACTTCATCGTCCGCTTCGCCTGCGAAATCCTTCTCGGCATCCTGGGTTCGATGATCACGGCCTGGTTCTCCCGCTACCGCGAGTTCCGCGCCGACGCGGGGGGCGCGCATCTGGCGGGCAGTGAGAACATGGTGGCGGCTCTTCAGCGTCTCGCCGAAGGCGGTCAGGTCGTGGACAACCGTGCGCCGGCGCTCGCGAGCTTCAAGATCTCCGGCGGTCGCGCTGGCTTCATGGCGCTGTTCTCGACGCATCCTCCGCTCGAAGTTCGCATCCAGGCGCTGCGCCACGGCTCCTCGAACTAAACTCGCGCGGCTACGTATTTCTGTGTGAGCGGGCGCTGAGCGCCCGCACCGAGGAGAGTCCATGGTCGATCTAAAAGGGTTCATCAAGAGTCAGTTCCTGGAAATCATCCAGTGGCAGGATGACTCGCGCGATACGATTTCCTGGTTGTTTCCTGACGAAGACAAGGAAATCAAGAACGGCGCGCAGCTCATCGTGCGCGAGTCGCAGCTGGCCCAGTTCGTCTACCTCGGGCAGTACGGCGATACCTTCTTCCCCGGCAAGCACACGCTGGTCAGCGACAACATTCCGGTTTTGTCGCGCCTGAAAGGCTGGAAGTACGGCTTCGAATCGCCCTTCAAGGCGGACGTGTACTACGTCAACACGCGCCTCTTCACTGGCAACAAGTGGGGCACCGCCAACCCCATCATGATGCGCGACGCAGACTTTGGCATCGTGCGCGTGCGGGCTTACGGGACCTACGATTTCAAGGTTGTCGACCCGAAGGTCTTCCTTCGTGAAGTCGCGGGCACCGACACGAACTTTCGTCTCGATGAATTCGCCGACACCATGCGCTCCCGCCTGGTCTCGATGTTTTCCGACTCGCTGGGCGCCGCGAAAATTCCCGTGGTCGGATTGGTCGGCCGTTACGGCGAGTTGGGCGACGCTTTGCTCAACGTCATCAATCCGAAGATCCGCGAGAAGTACGGCCTCGAACTCAGCACTTTCATTATCGAGAACGTCTCCGTTCCGCCCGAAGTGGAACAGGCGATCGACAAGCGTGCGGCCATGTCCACGCTGGGTAACCTGAACGACTACGTGAAGTACCAGATGGGGCAATCCGTGGTGCAGCCCGGCGGAGCGGGCGGAGGTGCTGGCGCTCCGATGGAAATGGCCATGGGCTTCGCGATGGCTCAGCAGATGATGCAGGGGATGCAGAATCCCGGCTCGGGGCCAGCTGCCGGTGCGTTCCCGGTCGCTGGTGGCGCGCCGGTTGCAAGTCCAGCGGCGGCTGTCGGAATGCCTGAGCTCTTCGGTCCGGCCGACGTAGCGAAGCTGGTGGGTGTCTCCGAGGCCGACGTCGTTGCTGCCATCGAGTCGGGCGATCTGAAAGCCAAGAAGATCGGCTCCCAGTTCCGCATCACCCGCGCATCCCTCGACGATTTCCTGAAGAGTTAGCGTCGCGCTCATGGATCCGGCGCGCCGCGTGTCCCGGCGGACGCCGGGATCCAGCTTGGGAATGAGATCCGATGGCTGAGGTACAAGCGAGCTCCAAGTACGCCTGCCCGGCGTGCGGAGCGGAAGCCACCTGGAATCCAGGCAAGCGGATGCTCATCTGTGGTTTCTGCGGCACGGAGTCGGCGGCCGAACTGAAGACCAAGGGCGAGATCATCGAGCACGATCTCAAGCAGACCCTCGCTTCGCTCAAAGGCCGCGAGACCGGGCTTGCGCGCGCGGCCACGGAAGTGAAGTGTCAGAGCTGCCAGGCCATCTCGTCCTTCGAACCCAATCGCGTCGCGCAGAACTGCGAGTTCTGCGGATCGGCGGCCCTCGTTCCCTACGAGGATGTCAACGAAATCATCCGGCCGGAGAGTCTGCTGCCGATGAAGGTGTCAGAAACGCGCGTTCGGGAGGACATCCGTCGCTGGTACGGCTCACGCTGGTTTGCTCCCAATGCGCTTGGGGAGAAGGCCATGACCGACACGCTGCGTGGCCTGTACGTGCCCTATTGGACCTTCGACGCGAAGGTCCACGCGGTGTGGACCGCGGAATCCGGGACTTACTACTACACGACGGAGAGCTACACCGAGAACGGCCAGCGGCGAACGCGTCAGGTCCAGCACACTCGCTGGTCGCCCGCGTCCGGCGAGCTTGAGCACTTCTACGATGACGAACTGATCTGCGGATCGAAGGGCGTGCATCCGAAGCTCCTTCGTGATGTCGAGCCTTTTCCCACCAAGGAAGCGGTTCCCTACGACCCCGGCTATCTCGCGGGATTTGTGGTGGAGCGCTATCAGGTCGATCTAGGCACTGCGTCGCAAAGGTCACGCGGCGAGATGGAGCGCATGACCGATGCCCTCTGTTCACAGCAGGTCCCGGGTGACACTCAGCGCAACCTTCAGACGCAGCAGCAGTACTCGGCCCAGACCTTCAAGCATGTGCTGGCGCCGCTTTGGCTTCTGAGCTATCTCTACGGCGGCAAGCCGTTCCAGGTGGTCGTGAATGGCTACACCGGCAAGATCGCGGGCGAGCACCCGCTTTCGTGGGTGAAGATTTTTTTCGCCGCACTCGCGGTCATCATCGTTGCCCTGATCTTCATTTCGATCAATTCGAACTGATCGCGCTATTCCTGCGTCGGGCTGAAGCGGGAGGTCTTGATGCGGGCTGAAATGGATGGCCGTTTCTGCGACGCGATGAACTCTGCCGCCGCGGCCTGAACAGAGACACGCTGCGCGGCGAGCAGCGGTCCGCCATCAACCAGCAGCATGGAAACGCTCATGTCCGGTCGCGCGTAGACGCGTTGGTTCGAAGTGAAACCGAGAAAAGCGACCGTCCCTGTGCCGAACGAGACTTTCGCGTCAAAGAGCAGTGTCTTCAGCAAGAGGGTGTTGAGTCGTGCCGCCGAGGCCTTGGTGTGGAAAGCGAACAGGCTGGCCCAGCCCAGCTCTTTGGCTTCGCTTTCGGAAATGGACGCAGGGACGAACTTCGGTCGTAGGTCGAGGCCGATGCGGTCGGAGGTCCAGTTCCACGCCTTCGTATGAAGCGCTTGCGCGAGCGTCGCGTACGCCTCGTCACCGGCCTGGGTGGTCAGCAGGCGCCACGCTGGAACGTAGATCGACTCGCCCTGGGGCGCGAAGCCTGTGGGCAGAGCCTGGGGGAAAACGATCTTTGCGTACGCTTCCAGGGTCTTGATGGGGGCGGCGCCGGCGAGGCGGATTTCGAAAGGCAGGCGCCAGAAGGGCAGAAACGTTGTCTCGCGGGCAGGGATCACGCCGTCCTCGCGCTCGTAGTTGACCAGGCGCAGTTCCGATCCGGAGGGAGCGACCCCCGCATGGCAGTTCTCGCAGACCGTGACCAGCGCGTCTTCCGCGAGTTTTGGATCGGCGCCGCAATTGGGACATCGGGCCGCCACCACATTCACACTTCGGAACGCCGCATTCTGCGTGCCGAGCGGATCCGTGTCCTTGCCACGGGTAAAACGATCGCGTTCATCTTCCTTGACGTAGCCAGCGATGGTGCCGAAGCTTCCGTCGAAGAGCAACGTCTCGTCGCCGCGGTCGAGAATGGCGCGCACCAGGAAGTAGGGCCGATAGACGGTGGCTTCGAACGACACCACCACCTGACCCTGCTTCGCCACCGATTCAAACCCTGCCTCCAGATTCTGCCCGCGCCACTTCTCTAGTTCGCGGCGTGACTCATTGGCCTCGGTGCGAGGAAGGAATCGACCGAGTCTCGCGACATCTGCGCTGAGCAGCGGCCGGAACACGCGGTGGCCCAGGCGAAGGCCTGTGTCACGTAGATTGAACTGCGCGGCGTCGTACGCCTGGGTGGTCTGCTCGGCCGTGTAGGCGCGAAGGCGGGCCACCTTGGCGCCCTCGCCACGCCTGCCGAGCACGGCCTGGACGATCTTGCCGGAGGTCTGGCGATAGGGAACGTGAATCGGACGGCAGTCCACGATCTTCGCGGTCTCACGCAGGCGCGTCTCGAAACGTTTGAGCAGGGGCGCGATCAGCAACTCCGGCGGCAGATTCCCCTCTTCATCGCTGTGCTCGGCGACGAGAGCGGAACGATGGGCGTCGAGTCGATACTGAAGAAGCGTCTCGAGAATCGCCTTGGGATCTGAGACCTGGGCGGGCTCGACAAAGATCTCTTCCCGTTCGGGCGCGCCGATGATGAGCAGCGAACGACAGTGTTGACAGACATGACTGACGGTGGCGTCTGAGGCGACGAACGGTCCGCCGCAGTGCGGGCAGAGGAGCTGAACCTCGAAGCCACGATCAAGCACCGGCGTCGCTGGTGCTTTCTTCGAAGGAGTGGCGGGGCCTCCCGGCTTCCCGCCGGGAGGCGTTGTTGCAGACGTCTTCATCGCCATGGCCAGAGCGACGAGGGTGCGCGAGCTACGGGCGCGCCTTGTACTTGTCGTAGAGGCGTTGATGCTTGTTGTCGAGCGACGCCTCGCGTCCGTCGATGATGACGTTGGTGATGCTGGTCCGGTGGTCGAGGATGTCGCCGTTCGTCATGATCAGAGTCGCGGCCTTGCCCGTCTCGATGGAGCCGAGCATGCCCGCCACCCCGAAGATCTCCGCTGGAGACAGGGTGATCGCGCGAAGGGCCGCTTCCCGGGGCAGGCCGAAGGCAAAGGCCATGGCCGCTTCGAACGGCAGGTTGCGCGAGTTGGAGGCATCGTCAGTCACGATGGCGAAACGCACGCCCGCCTTGTTGAGGGTCGCCGCGTTCGCGTAGGCCGCGTCGTAAGGATCGCCTTCACGCGAAGGGAGCTGATCGACGCCGATGAGCACCGGGATGTCGCTCTTCTTGAGTTCCTCGGTGCAGCGCCAGGCTTCAGCACCCCCCGCGATGATCATCTTGAGCTTGTTGTCGTTCGCGAACTTGATGGCGCCCTTGATATCGGCCTCGGAGTTGGCGCGCATGACCACCGGGATTTTGCCGTTCGCGGCCGCGGCCAGAGCTTCGTTGGGAAGGTCAACCTTGAGCGAGACACCGCCGGCCATTCCATCGCCGAACGCCCGCGCCTCTTCGAGCAAGCCATGAAGTTTCAAGAGTTCCTTCTCCTGATTCTTCTTGCGCTCCTGCAGGCGCTGCTCGAAGGTCTTGGGTTCGATGTTGGGAATGCCCTGCGAAAAGTCGAGCACCGGCGCCCCCGTGGGATAACGCATGTGCATCGCCACCGGGGCCTTTACCGTCATGGCCAGAGGCGTGTCGCCCAAGGTGCGGATGACGGCGCTCTGCCCCGCGATCAAGCCTCCACCTGGAGCCGACAGCGCGGTCGTGATACCGAAGGCGCGCGCCACTGAAATCAGTTCACTGTCCGGTTGAAGCGCCACCCAGGCCTTCGCGTGTGGGTTGACGTCACCGAGTTCAGTGGTATCGACCGTTCCGTTCGCGCCCTGACCGATCTCAACCAGGCCGAGAGTGGTGAGTCCGTCGAAGAGCCCGGGGTAAACCGTTTTGCCCTTGCCATCGATGATCTTCGCTCCCGCGGGTGCGGTGAGGCTTGTGCCGACGGACGTGATCTTTCCGTTCTGGATGATGATCGATGCGTTCTCCATGACCGGACCGGAGATCGTGACGACTCGCGCGCCCGTGATGACCAGAGGCGCATCAGCGGCCGAAGCGTCGGATACGAATCCAAGAGCAAGAAATGCGCTGAGCGCGGCAACGACCGTGCGGTTGATTTTCATTGTCCACCTCCAAGCGTCGCCGCGACTCCGGTGCGGGCGGCCACGTCCTTGCTTCGATCAAAGAGCACCTTGCCGTCCACCAGCGTCATTTCGACCCGGGTGTCGGGCGCGAACGGATGAGACTTGAAGATCGCGAGGTCGGCGTCCTTGCCGACTTCGATCGAGCCCACCCACTTGTCGATGCGGAGCTGCTTCGCGGGATTGATCGTGACCATCTTGAAGGCCTCGTC
>JBDTQB010000271.1:0-6505 GCA_039932395.1 Vicinamibacteria bacterium
GCCTCGCGGGTCATGATCTTCGATGGGCGCAGGTCTTCCCACACCATATCGACGATGCGCTTGCCGCTCTCGTAGGCGTTCACCGCGCGATCCTTATGAGGTGCTGGAATCGCGGCACCACCGGGCAGCGACATGCCGAGAGCTTCCGCCAGAGAGTTCATGGTCGACGCGGTGCCCATGGTGTTGCAGTGCCCCGGCGAAGGAGCCGACGATGCGATCAGGTCGATGTATTCCTTGTCGTCGATCTCTCCGGCCGCGCGCAACGAACGCGCCTTCCAGATGATCGTGCCCGAACCGGTGCGCTCGCCACGAAACCAGCCGTTCAGCATCGGCCCGCCGGAAAGCACGATCGCGGGAATGTCCACCGTCGCCGCGGCCATCAATTGCGCCGGCGTTGTCTTGTCACATCCGGTGGTCAGAACGACACCGTCGATGAAGTAGCCATAAAGGACTTCGACAAGTCCGAGATAACAGAGGTTGCGGTCGAGGGCCGCGGTCGGCCTCTTCCCCGTTTCTTGAATAGGATGAAGCGGGAACTCGAACGCGATGCCGCCCGCCTCGCGGATTCCTTCGCGCACCCGATGGGCGAGCTGGAGATGATGCCGGTTACACGGCGAAAGATCGGAACCCGATTGCGCGATGCCGATGATGGGTTTCCCGGACTGGAGCTCCTCGCGGGTCAGGCCCCAGTTCATGTACCGCTCGATGTAGAGAGCGGTCATGTTCGGGTTTTCGGGATTCGCGAACCATTTCTGGGAACGAAGCTTCGTGGGATCCTTCTTGATTCTGCGCGGCATCCAGTCTCCTAAATTAGCTCAAAAGTTTCAGCGCCTGCTCGGCGAGAAGGGTCATTCCCAGGCCGCAGATGCCGACGATGGTTTCCGTCATTGTCCATGTCTTCAGTGTCTGACCGACGGTCAGGCCAAGACATCCCTTGACGATCCAGAATCCGCTGTCATTCAAGTGCGACATGAAGAGCGAACCGCACCCGATCGAAATGACCACGAGCTCTGGGTTCGTCCCCGGATGCGCGGCCAATATCGGTGCGACGAATCCCGCGGCGACGGTGATCGCCACGGTCGCGGAGCCGGTCGCCACCCGCACGAAGGCGGAAACGAGCCAGCCATAGACCAGCAGAGGCAAGCCCGCACTGGCCGCTAGATCCGCCAATTGCTTGTCGACTCCGGCGGCGCGCATGACGAGAGCGAATCCCCCGCCCGCCCCAACCAGCACGATGGTCATGCCGACGCTTGAGATGCTCGCTTCGGAGAACTTCAGCATCTCCTCGGCCGAGCGACCACAGTGGCGGCCGAATGCCCACGCGGCGAAGAGCACGGAGAGCAACAGAGCGATCACGGGATTGCCAATGAACCACGCGATTCGACCCCAGGCAGTTTCCTTCGCCTGAAGAATCTCCACGGCCGTCCCGCTCAGAAGGAAGAGAACCGGCAGGAGAACCGTGAACAGAGTCAGCCCGAAACCGGGAAGTCTTTGACCCGCCGAGACGGATGGCTCGAAGTCGGGTGTCTCAACGTGGACTCTCTTGACCGCAAGCCGCGCGAAGAAGGGGCCGGCGACGGCGGCCACGGGAATCCCCAGCACCAAGGCCCACAGGATCACCTTCCCCATGCTCGCGTGAAGCGTTTCGATAGCGATAACGGGTCCGGGATGGGGCGGCATCAAACCGTGCATCACGGAGAGAAAGGAAAGCAAAGGAAGAACCAGGCGTAGAAATGGCTGGCCACTCTCCTTGGTCAGCGTGATGACGATGGGCAGAATGAGCAGAAAGCCGACCGCGAACCAGGTCGTCATGCCGACACACAAGGCAAGCAGCACGACGCAGAGCCCAACGCGCTCAGGTCCAAGAGTGTGGATGAACTGCTTGGCGAGCACGCCCGCCCCACCCGACTCAGCCAGGAACTTCCCGAAGACGACCCCGAGGACGATGATGGGACCGGTACTCGCAAGGGTGTTCCCGAATCCGGTCTGGAACGCCTTCACGACTTCCGCCATGGTCACGGTGCCCTGCACGAGCGAGACCATCGCTCCAAGCGCCAAAGAACTCATCAGCAGTGCGATGAAGGGATTGACCTTGAGCCAGGTCACCAGAAGCACCAGGGTCGCGATAGCAAGGAGCGCGTAGATCATGTCTAGTGTCGAGGACGGTACGTCTTTGAGAAACCATTCCGCGCATTGGTGACCGTGAACGTCCCGTCAGACTGCGCCGAGACCTTGATCCAATACGCAGGGGAATGTTCTGGATTGCCAAGCCCCCGTACATCCCCTAAAGCGCCTACCACCGCCGAAGTCGTGGTGGCATCCTCGATATTCGCGATGAAACGACCTGGTGCGTTGTGTTCGAGCAGCCCATTGAATGACCAGTGAAGCTGCCAGAGATCCTCAAGGCCAGGGGAGGTCTCCAGCGTTTCAAAAGTTTCGACGTGCGCTCCTTTGCGAATTCCGTTGTTCATCACGACCACCCGCGGTTGCAAAGCGTTCACCAGAGCCTTGGGACCCGAAATATTCACGCCATGGTGGGTCGTCAGCAACACGTCGACCGTGCCAAGGTGATTGGTGGGACAAACGAGTTCGGCCTCGTAGTTCCACAGCAAGTCTCCAAGATCCGCCGTCCTGAAGGCACCGTAGCTGATGACACTGCCGACGGAGTTGGCATTCTCGAGGTCGGCCTTGGTCTCTTTGGGAACGAAATCGGCGCACGCGGGGTTGGGTTTCGCAGCACCGGGCCAACTCGCCTTGCTCGTGGTCAGCGTCTTGGTCGCCGAAGAAACTATGGTCCAGTCGATACCGGTAACGGGCAAAGTGTCTCCGGGCTTCGCGATCACATGGGAGCCTTGCGCTATGGCCGCGGCGTAGGCCTGCTGCGAAGGAATGTTCTGCTCCGGCTGAACGGTGGGGCCATGATCCACGTAGTGAAGTACCGGAATCCGCTTCGCCAGTTCGAGATATCCGCCGATGTGGTCAGAGTGATAGTGCGTGATCAGCAGATAGTCGATCTGCTTGACGGCGGCGGCGGTGATCGCTTGAACGATTCTCTCGGCATCGCGGGTTCCCGGGTTGCCGGTATCGACCAGTACGGTCTGGCCCGTCGGTGAAACGAAGAGGGTTGCCTGGCCGCCTTCGGTATCGATGTAGTAGATATCGAGGGTTTTAGCGGTGCCCTGAGCACTTGCCAGCACCGGCAGCATTGAAAGGGCCAGCAGCAGGGTGCGGCTTCTGGTTGAGACCATCGTCAGGAACATGAATGCCGCAGGTTTGCCTCTAAGTGGTTCAAAGTGGAATCGTACCATCGGAGTTGCCGGCTTTTCTGTGTCGTTCTCGAGACCGGTCACGTTGCGCGAGCGAAGACCAACAACGCCTTTAAGTGACCACAGCGTCGCGCGGGCGCCGCCGAAGACCGCCGCGAGAATGCCGAAGTGTCCGCCGTGCAGGATGGAGAAGTCAGGCAAGGTCACGTCGCGCGAGTTCTTGAGCGCAATCGAAGGAGCCGCGTATCGCATCGGCGTCCTTCGGCTTCTGGCGCAGATGGCCTTGCGTCGTTCCCTATCGACCACTCCTATTCGGAGTAGAGCGTCTATCTCCCCCAGCGTAGCGCCAGAGGATTCAACTCTCGAACCAATTCCAGCAGCCCCGCGCGCGTCTCCGGGTGGAGCGCTTCAAGTGGATGTCTCACGGCATCACTCTTGATCACGCCGCCTTCCATCATCACCGTCTTGCAGGCGCGTAGGCCGCACTGCCGATTCTCATAGTTGATCAAAGGAAGTGCGCGCGCGTAGATGGCTGCCGCTTCGTCGCGCCGGCCCGCCAGGTGGGATGTCACCACGGCCCGGATAACGTCGGGAATCAGCGCGCTGGTCATGGTCCCGGTGGCGCCCGCGTCGAGGTCGGCCATCAAGGTGATGCCTTCTTCGCCATCGAAGGGTCCCGCCACGGAATCTCCACCCACCTCGATGAGCGCGCGCAATTTGGAGGCGGTGTTCGGCACCTCGATCTTGAAGTAGCGTACTTGCGGCACCTCCTTCGCCAGACGAACGAGGAGCGAGACCGGCAGATGCGTACCAGAGAGTGGCGCATCCTGAACCATCAGCGGCCTGCCCTGCGACACCGCCGCGACCGCGGCGAAATGTTCGACGATGCCCTTCTCTTCAGCGCGCAGCGAAGCGCCGTGATACGGCGGCATCAACATCAGCATGCTCGCTCCCGCCTCGACCGCCCGCCTTGCTCGCGAGGACGCGATGCGCGTCGAGAAATGACTGCAGGTCACGATCACCGGCACGCGACCCGCGACATGGGCGAGACACAATTCGAGCAGGGTGTCGCGTTCGTCATCCGTCAATAGGAATTGCTCGGAGTAGTTGGCCAGGATGCAGATACCGTCCACACCCTGGTCAACCATGCAATCGAGAACACGACGCATGCCGATCAGATCGAGGTCGCCCGCTTCGGTAAACGGGGTGGGGGCGATCGGGAAGATCCCGGTCCAAAGGGTTGGGGACACTGCCGCGAATTCTAGTGCCTGCTCCAGCTTCCGAAACTAAGGTTCCGAGACCGTAAAGGTCAACTCACGGAACGCGGACGGGCGTTTCCCCATCCGGGAACGCGCCTCCAACCTCAGCGTGTACTCACCGGGAGAGAAATCCTTCAAGGAAATGCTGGAGGTGTGAATGAAAGCCCCTCCCTCAGGAAGCTCCGCGGTATTCCGCTCCACTTCGGTATGAAGCTTCGCCGCGCCGTGCTGCGAAACGCTCGTAACAATGTCCACGGTGTGCGCGATCTTCCAGTCGTTGTCATACACGTCGGCGGCCAGGCTAAGCGTATCGCTCGGCAGGAAGGTCCTGAACGTCGTAGAGGGCGTGGTCGTCGCACCTTTGAGAGGCTCGAATATTCCGGCGGTTGGCACGACTCCCACCGCGGCGGAACCGAGGACGAGGCCGCTGAGCGCGAGCGAGCCGTCCGAGAAGTCGGGCACATCCAGATCGTAATGAACCGATCCCTCGCGGTTAGCGTTGACCGAGCGGGCGGCGACGCGGAGCTGGTAGCGACCGGGCGGCAGGTCGATCTGAGAAATAGATCGAAATCCCACCGTCTCCACCAGACGCCGAGTCTGCGGCTTGAGGTCCAGGTTCATGTGCGTGTCGTTTCCGCTGATCTTGCTGTCACTGTTCACCGCCGCGACGGTAAGGTCAAGGACATCGTGGAACTCGCCGCCCTTCTCGATGAAGCGAAAACTTCCCGGCCCAAACTGAACCGTGACCACGACGTTCGCGTTCTTGCCGATGCCTCGGAACGCCGCGGCATGAACCGACATCAAGAGTCCGCTCTCCTGCATCGGACGCGCCAGCATTTCCTTAAGCTGGTCAGGCGTCTTGCTGCCCGACCAAGTGGGCGGCTTGATCTTCCTTCCGCCACCCGGAGCCACGAAGCCGTTCCGCGCCCGCACCCGTAGGTCGGGGCGCTTGAGCTTCACGGTCAATTTACGAAAGCGGCCGTCGCGCTTTTCGTTGGTCGACCGATAGCCCAGCATGTAGTACGAGCTGTTGTCTTTTACCAAGCGTTCGAACGCGCCTTCGAAGTCATTTGTCTCCACCGCGGCTCGGCCCAAAGTTCCCTCCGCCAGCACGCGCAGGCTGTCGGCGGCCAGCCGCTGTTCATTGCGCAGGCCGCTTCCATCGAAGCCGAGAGACGTGTCAAGCACCGGCTGCATATCCATCGACTCCTCACCCATCGAGTGGAGGCCGCGCGGATCAATGCTGTAGATGCTGGTATTCGCAGCGGTGGCGGCCGTGATCAATCCGCGCGTGCCATCGAAAATCGTGGACGTATCCGACGAGCCGAACATGTCCGAGATGTCGTAGTCAATGCCTTCACTGAAGTAGATGATCGCCTTCCGACGGCCCCGAATGTTGCCGAGCCAATCCGCCGCACCTTTAAGAGTGTCGATCGCCTGACGCGCGTTGTATCCACGAGCGGCCTTCTCCGGATCGCGAGCCGGATCCGTCGATCCGATCGCGCGCTTCATGTTGTAGTCATCGATCAGGTTAAGAGTCGAAGAGCGAATGCGTTGGCCCATGAATTTGTTGACGGAGTCGAGCAACAGCGGACGGTTGTCGGTCAGATCCTGAGAAGTGGAGCGGCCCGAGGTGAAGATGACGGCCGCAAGATCTCCGTCCGCCAGGTATTGGCGGATGAAGCGTTGAGCCCCTTGTCTCACCGCCATCGAGCGGGTCGGGCCGGTGTGGAGGTCGTCGAGCACAATCACGTAGAGGCGGCCTTCGAAAGGCCTTTCGTTGGTGCGGACATCGCTCACCACCGCGTCCTTTGTCTCCGCGGTGAACGCGGGCAGCGGAAGGTCCACGAAAGCGGCCAGGTCGACCTGCTGGGTCTTACCCTCCTCGCGTATCTCAAAGTCGTCCTTGGTCAGGCCCTTGACCGGATTGCCATCCTTGTCGGTGACGATGGCATCGACTTCGATGTAGCTGATCTCGAC
>JBDTQB010000272.1:0-6490 GCA_039932395.1 Vicinamibacteria bacterium
ACATTTCAATGATCCGATCCTACAAAGGCCAGAAGCCCCGCCTCGGCGAAGGCGTTTATATCGACCCTTCGGCGCAGGTTATTGGCGACGTCACGCTTGGCGACCACGCGAGCGTCTGGCCCTGCACCACGATTCGGGGCGATTGCCACTCGATCACCATCGGCGCGTACTCGAATATCCAGGACAACTCGGTCGTTCATGTGATGGCGCCCGACTATCCGACGGTGGTCGGCCATCATGTGACGGTGGGCCACTCGGTCGTCCTTCATGGCTGCACTATTGGCGACTACGCCCTCATCGGCATGGGCGCGATCATCCTGAATGGCGTCACCGTGGGTGCTGAAAGCATCATCGCGGCCGGCACGCTCGTGCCCGAGCGCATGCAGATTCCGCCCGGCGTCATGGTGATGGGAAGTCCCGCCAAGATCAAGCGTCCGTTGACCGACGACGAGAAGGCCGGGTTGCGCGACTATGCGCAGAATTACTTCGAGTACAAGAACACGTACCTCGAAGAGCAGAACGCCCAGTAGGGCGTTCTTTCCAATTTCTCAGTTCTACAGGAGCATTCTTTGAAACGCACGCACTACTGCGGTTCCGTCGACACCATGCACGTCGGACAGACCGTCACCCTTATGGGCTGGGCGGCCATTCGGCGCGACCTCGGCGGCGTCGTGTTCATCGACCTGCGCGACCGTGAGGGCATCTGCCAGGTAGTCGCGCGTCCCGAAGTCTCGAAGGCCGCTCATGAAGTTGCTGACAAGGTGCGCGGTGAGTATGTCCTCGCCGTCACCGGCCGCGTCGACGCACGTGATGCCGACACCGTCAATCCCAAGATCAAGACTGGGAAGATCGAAGTCACCGCGACCGAGATCGTGATCCTTTCCGAAGCGAAGACGCCTCCCTTCGCCATCGAAGACGACATCAACACCGCGGAAGAGATTCGCCTGAAGTATCGCTATCTCGATATGCGCCGTCCGCCCATCCAAAAGGCGCTGATGCTCCGTCACAAGCTGGCGCTGTCGATCCGCACCTATCTCGACGAGCACGGCTTCCTGGAGATCGAAACTCCGATTCTCACCGCGTCGACTCCGGAAGGCGCCCGCGACTATCTGGTTCCCTCGCGCGTCCATCACGGTTCGTTCTTCGCCCTGCCGCAGTCGCCGCAGATGTTCAAGCAACTCTGCATGGTGGGCGGGCTCGACCGCTACTTCCAGATCGCCCGTTGCTTCCGCGACGAAGACCTGCGCGCCGATCGTCAGCCTGAGTTCACCCAGGTCGACATCGAGATGTCGTTCCCTCACGAGGAAGCGATCTTCGAACTGATCGAGCCGCTGTATGAGAAGGCTCTGAACCTGATCGGCGTCGAGATTCCGCGTCCTTTCCCGCGCATGACCTACGCCGATGCTCAGCTGCGTTACGGCTCCGACAAGCCCGATCTCCGCTTCGGCATGGAGATCACGGACATCACCGAAGAGATGCGGACGCTGGGCCTTGAAGGCTTCCCGGCCGCTATCGAAGCGGGTGCGGTGGCACGCGCGATTGTCCTGCCGGCCGCAGGTGCTCCGTCCGGCACGCGCATGCGCAAGATCAACGAAGAGCTGTGGATGAACCGCATCGTTCCCGACAGCCGCGGCACCAAGCGCAACCTCTTCACCCTGAAGTACACCGACGAAGCGGTCGCTAACCTGGTCAAGAAGGGTTGTTCCGAAGAAGTCGCCAGGCGCATCTTCGAAAAGACCGGCGCTTCGAAAGACGACACGATCATGGTCGGCGTCGACGCCGAAGGCCCGATCTCGATGGCCATGGGCATCCTGCGCATCGAAATGGGCAAGGAACTCAAGCTCATCGACGAGAAGGCGTTCAAGTTCGTCTGGATCGTCGACTTCCCACTCTTCGAATGGGACGGAGGCGAGAAGCGTTTCTACAGCGTGAACCACCCCTTCACCGCTCCCCTGCCCGAAGACGCGCACATGCTCGACACCGAGCCTGGCAAGGTCCGTGCAAAGGCGTACGACATCGTGTTGAACGGCATGGAAGTGGGTGGAGGCAGCTATCGAATCCACGACTCCGCCACCCAGGCGAAGGCGTTCAAGATCCTCGGCCTGACCGAAGAAGAGACGCGCGAGCGTTTCGGCTTCTTCATCGATGCGCTGTCCTACGGCACGCCTCCGCACGGCGGCATCGCCCTCGGTCTCGACCGGCTCGCCATGCTGCTCTCCGGCTCCACCTCGCTCAGAGATGTGATCGCCTTCCCGAAGACCGCTTCCGCCACCGATCTGATGTGCAACGCTCCGTCCAAGGTCCGTGACGATCAGATGCGCGACCTCGGCATTCTGTTGTCCAAGCGATAGAGAACCGATGACACGCGTTTCGTTGACGGGGCGGACCGATGAGCTCTTCGGAGTGAAGGACGAGAATCTCCGTTCGCTTGAGGAGATTCTCAAAGTCCGCATCAAGAATGACGGAGCAGATCTCGTCATCGAAGGCACGCCGGGCGGCGAACGCATGGCGCACTCGGTCCTCACGCAGCTCATGGGCCTGATGGCGACCGGCTATGGACTGGCGGGCGGCGACGTGAAGCTCGCGGCGAACCTGATCTCCGAGAATGAAAACGCCGACTTGAAGGAGTTTCTCCTCAAAGCGGTGGTGCGCAGCGGCAAGAAGACCATCGTGCCTCGGAGCTTCAACCAGCGCCGCTATCTCGAGCAGATCCTCGCGAGCGACATGGTGTTCGGCATCGGTCCCGCAGGCACCGGCAAAACGTACCTTGCGGTGGCGCAGGCCGTGTCCTCGCTGATGCAGAAGTCGGTCGCGCGCATCATCCTGGCGCGCCCCGCGGTGGAAGCGGGCGAAAAGCTTGGCTTCCTTCCCGGTGACCTGCAGCAGAAAGTTGATCCTTATCTTCGTCCTCTCTATGACGCGCTTTACGACATGATGGAGTTCGAGAAGGTCGAGCGCCTCATCGCTCGGCATGTCATCGAAGTGGCGCCCATCGCCTTCATGCGCGGCCGCACCTTGTCCGATGCGTTCGTCATCATCGACGAAGCGCAGAACACGACGCCCGAGCAGATGAAGATGGTGCTGACCCGCATCGGCTTCAATTCCAAAGTCGTGGTCACCGGCGACATCACCCAGATCGACCTTCCTCAGGGCCGGACCTCCGGTCTGGTCGACGCCATCAACGTCCTGACCGGCGTCGAAGGCATCGGTTTCAGCTACTTTGATCAGCGCGACGTGGTGCGCCACAAACTGGTGCAGAGCGTGATCAAGGCGTACGAGAAGCGCGATCCGCAGATGTCTGCGCCGCAGGTCGCCGCTCCGCTCGCATCGAATGGGAGCGCCTCTTGAGCAGGTCCAAATCCCGTGCTTCGGCAACGCCTTCGGAGCCTGACCAACGCCCACCCATGCGGTCAGGCCGGTCGGCTCAGCACAAGCCCTCGGAGCAGATCGTGAGCACAAAGACTGAGTTCTCGGTGTGCTTCGCGAATCGCCAGAGAAAACATTCCGTGCGTGTCGACGACATCCGCCGGGTGCTTCACGGCGCGGCGTCTGCGATGAACTCGACGGGCGAACTGTCCATCGTCTTCGCGGGCGATGCCTTGCTTCATCAGCTGAATCGCGACTTCCGCTTTAAGGACAAGCCCACCGACGTTCTCTCGTTCGAGAGCCAGGGCGAAGACATGGGCCTGGGCGACATCGCCATCAGTGTCGAAACCGCGCGCGCGAACGCCCTGCGCCTGGGTCGCACGTTGGATCGCGAACTGGAAATCCTCGCTCTTCACGGGTTCCTTCACGTTCTCGGATACGACCATGAGACCGACCAAGGCGAGATGGAGGCGCTTGAGAAGAAGCTGCGCACGAAGCTTCTGACCAGGCCAGGCTCAAGCAAGCCAGGCTCAAGCACGCCAAGCTCAAGCACGCCAAGCTCAAGAAGGATCGCCGCGTGACGCTCCTCGGACTCGCAGCCATCTTCTTCTCGATCGTCATTTCGATTGCGCTCGCCACCATGGAAGCCGCCTTCTATCTGGCGAAACGCCGCAGCCTGCACAAGATGGCGGACGACGACTCGCCCGAGCTGATCAAGCTCAGCAACTACTTCGAAGATCCACCGTCGCTCCTGATGCCGATTCACATCGGCACCTACACCGCACACGTCGCGATGACGGTCCTGGTCACGGTTCTGCTGCTCGATCTTCTTCATCAGTGGGCCATGCTGGTCGCTCTCGTCACCATGGTCATTTATCTGCTGATCTTCCGCCTGACCCTTCCCTACGCCATCGCGCGACGCGGGCCAGAGCGCGTCCTGCTGACCCTGATCCGGCCCTTCCATCGCTATGCGCGGCTTCTTTCGCCGCTGACCGTGCTTCTCCGCAAACGCGCGACGGGCAACTCCGACGCAAGCGATGACGACTTGAGCGGCCATTCAGGCGCCATCCGAGTGACCTCGCCGCATACTGAACTTCCGCCGCCTCCGCTGCTCGCCGAGAGCGAATCGCGCATCGTCGACTCTCTGGCCCGGTTCGCTGAAACCCAGGCTCGTGAAGTGATGACGCCACGGCTCGATATCACCGCATTGCCGACGTCAAGCACCGTGGCCGAGGCGCGCAAGCTCTTCCGCGAGTCGCACTACTCGCGGCTGGTGGCCTACGCGGAAACGCTGGACGACATCGCGGGCGTTCTTCACGTCCGCGACCTGGTGAGCCACGATGGCTCCGAAACTGCCACCATCGAGTCGCTGGTTCGTCCGGCCCTGGTCGTTCCCGATGGCAAGAAGGTGGTCGATTTGTTGCGTGAGATGCAGGCGAAGCGCCTGTCGATCGCCATCCTGGTCGACGAGTACGGTGTGACCGCCGGTCTGGTGTCCATCGAAGACATCCTTGAAGAGCTCGTCGGTGAGATCAAAGACGAGTACGACAACGAAGCCGAGCCCATCATCGCGGGGAAGGACGGGTCCATCAACGCCTCCGCGCGGGTCAGCCTCGAAAGCCTGAAGGACGCCTTGAACCCGGGCTTCGAAATGCCCGACAATGTCGATACTGTGGGTGGTCTGGTCATGAATCTCTTCGGTCACGTGCCCCGCGCGGGCGAGCAGATCGAACATGAGGGTTATTCCATTGAAGTTCTCGAAGCGACTCCCAAGCGCGTCGGCCGCGTCCAGTTCGCCCGCACGCCGGTTGAGGTCGCGCAGTGAGCACGCCTGATTCCAACCCTCTCACTCCGGAAGAGCCCAAGGCCGCACCGGCTTCAACGCCTCCCGGCTTCAAGTCGGGCTACGTCACCATCGTCGGTCGTCCCTCCGCCGGCAAGTCCACCCTGCTCAATCGTCTGGTGGGCGAAAAGGTTGCGATCACGTCCGACAAGCCGCAGACCACGCGCAACCGCATCCTCGGCTATGTGAATCGGCCGAATGGTCAGATCGCGTTCATCGATACACCGGGACTGATCAAGCCCTTCCATGCGATGCATACGCGCATGATGAGCGTCGCGCATTCCGCGATTGGCGAAGCGGACGTGGTGATCTGGATGGTCGACGCGACCGAGCGCGACGGCCCGCACAACCGTCCCATCGCCGATCTGATCCGTCAGTCGGGCAAGCCGGTGATCCTGGCGCTCAACAAGGTCGACAAGGTTTCCAAGTCTCAGCTTCTGCCTTTGATGGCAGGCCTCGGCAATCGGCTCAGCTTCAAGGCGGTCGTTCCTGTTTCAGCGCTTAAGGGCGAGGGTGTGGAGCTGTTGCTCAAGACGGTGCTGAACGAGATGCGCGAAGGTCCGGCGATGTTTCCGGTCGACGAGTTCACTGATAAGTCCGAGCGCTTTCTCGTTTCCGAGCTGATCCGCGAAGCCATCATTCATTGCTGCGGTCAGGAAGTTCCCTACGCCACCGCCGTCATGGTGCGCGAGTGGGCCGACGAGCAGGAAGACGGAGGCAAGGTGATCATCGCCGCCGACATCATGCTGGAGCGCGACGGCCAGAAGGCCATCGTCATCGGCAAGCAGGGCGCCATGCTGAAGCGCATCGGCACCGAAGCGCGCACCGAGATCGAGGCGTTTCTTCACGCACCCGTGTATCTCCAGCTGTTCGTCCGCGTCCGCAAGGGCTGGCGTGAGAACGACAGCGCGGTGCGCGAAGCCCTCGACGTCCGATAGCCGGCAGACTGCGCGGCCGAAGGCCGTCGCCTGATCAGGCAGTCCTCAGTAGTGCGGCCAACGATCCCTAAGCAGGAGTCCGTCTGCTCGCAGTCGAAGGGACCAAAGGCCACGAAGCGGGTTCGTTGTCGGGAGGTTCGTCGTCGGGAGGTTCGTCGTCGGGAGGTTCATGGTCGGGAAGGTCGTTGTAAGCCGCCGATCCCTCCGGTGCGCCATCTTTGATTCGCGGTCGGTGCGCCTCGGTGGTGTTGCTGCGGACGACGGGCCTTTCCTCGGCCTCATCTCCGTGCGGAACGTGTCAACACGCGTGAGACACCGAGGGTGAAAGTTTAGGGAGCGACTG
>JBDTQB010000273.1:0-6471 GCA_039932395.1 Vicinamibacteria bacterium
GTGTCGGCGAGGGCGCTTGCGGGCTCGTTCGGAAATCCAGCGATGAACGAGAAGCGCGCGCCGATCCCCGCCTTGTTCAACTTCTCGGCCGCCTCCAGAACCTCTTCGACCAACGTGCCCTTCTTGATGGTTTCAAGGATCTGCGGGGAGCCGCTTTCAGCTCCGACGTTCACCTTGTAGCAACCGCTTTCCCTCATGAGCCCGAACTGCTCGGGGGTCAGGCGCTTCAGGAGATCAGCCCGGCCGGTGCCGAACCACTGAAGATTCAGCTTCGCGTCAATCATGCCCCTGGCGATCGCTTCGGTGCGCTTGAGGTCGGTGAAGAAGTTGTCGTCGTTGAAGAAGACCTGATCGAGCCGGTACTTCGCCTTGTACTCCGTCAGCTCCTCGATCACGCGCGCGGCCGAGAGGCCGCTCCATCGCTGCTTGTAGACCATCGGATCGGCGCAGAAGCTGCACTCGAAAGGACAGCCCTGCGAGGAGCAGTAGTCGAGTCGTCGCGCGCCGCGAAATTTGAAGTACTTCTCAAGGTCAATCAGGCCGTAGTCGACGCGCGGAAATCCATTGACGTTTTGAAACGCGCGCGGAGGGTTCTTCACCACCACGCCCTCTCGCTTGACGGTCAGGCCGCCAATCGAATCGATCGGCTCCCCTGCCGCGAGTTTCACAACCGCCTCGCGAAACGTTTCCTCCCCCTGACCGCTGATGCAGGCATCGACGAGCGGCGAGGCGAGGCACTGCTCGGGAAGAAGTGACGGATGCCAGCCGCCCCAGATGACCGGAAGCTTTGGATTCTTCCGCTTCGCCGCGCGACTCGCGCGCAGCGCGTCGAGGATGGGCTTGCCGGTCAGCACAGTGACGCCAAGACAGACCGCCTCGTCCGCCAGTTCCGCGATGGTCGCTTCCGGCGTCATCTCGATGCGGCCGTCGATGATCCGCACGTCGAACTCCGGTAAGGCCGAGCCGATGTGAAGCAGCGCCAGGGGGAGAATGTGGCTCTCGCCGCGCGGGTTGTAAAGAAGAATCTTGCGTCGGCTCACGCGGCATTCTCTCCGGGTTGGCGCAACGCCGCCCATCGACGTCCGACCGCCGCGAGGACCCGACCCGACAAAGACGCGTCTCCCACGTACTTCGGACACACGCACCGCTTGCATGTGGGGTTCGACGGGCCAAGGCGGGAAAGTGCTCCGGCGTACTCGAGTGACTGCCTGACTTCACCGAGACGAAGCGCAGGAGTCCCCAGCACGGTCGGCTGGAAGAAGCAGGGGCGGATCGATCCATCGGCCTCGATCACCGACGACCACTCCGGAGCGTCGCAGCGCGGAGCCACTGCGTGGGAAGGCGAACGAACGAATCCATCCGCCATCGAGGTCAGCTTGCTTCTGGTTTCGAGCACGAAGCCGCCGAGTTCCTGGCTCATGTCCAGCGCCAGGATTCCCGCTCTCAGCGCCATCAGGTCCTCATCGCTGAGGTCAAGACTGGTTCGACGATCAGGCTCTCCTCCGAACGCTCCGCTGGTGGTGTCCACGGGGAGAAACGAAAGGCCGTCCAGGCCAATCTCACGCGCGGCTGCCACCGTCTGCTTAAGAGCCGCCGCGTTCCGGGAAGAAAGAACCGAGCGCCCAATGATGCGCGGGCGGGTCGGCGAAGACACCAGGGGCGCGAGGGATGCCTGGAGGCGGTCGAACATGGAGGCGCCGCGACCCAAATCGTGAACCGCACGCGGCCCATCGAGGCTGACATAGACCTCGCTGACCACCGCGGCGATCCACCCCGCGTGGCGGGCCAATCCGAGCCCGTTCGTGGCGATCTGAACGGCCAGCCCGATCCGATGAGCCTGGCGCGAGAGTTCTTCGATGTGATCACACAGCAGCGGTTCGCCGCCCGTGAACAGCACCGAAGTCGCACCGAGCGCGCGGGCCTCGGTCAGAAGCGCCAGCCTTTCGTTCGCGGTCAACGGCTTCCCCCAAGGACTCAACTGTTTCCAGATGGAGCAATGCTCGCAGGTCTGGTCGCAACGGGTGGACACGTGCATCACCAGAAGACGAAGCGCGCCGGGTTTCACGCGGACTTCAACTCGATCAGAGTGTGGTCGCCGCGGTGCCGAAAAAATGGCAACGTGCGCACCACCGCCTCCCCCATGGCCAGCGCCTCAAGGAGGAGGGGATGGCGACGCGCGAAACCCGAGTATCCGGGACCGGGAACCAAGCATCCGAGCGCCTCGACGCGCTCGACGGTTGCCCTCCCCGACAACGCCTGCTCGACGTCCGACACGGATGGATACTCCACGGACACCGGAGTTCCGCCGATCGGGACGCAGGCGCGGGCTTCCCGATGGGCTGACCCGAAGCCGCGGCGCGCCCCCTCCGGAAAGGGCTTCCGTCCCATCAGCGAAATAAACGCGCGGCCTGAAGGCTTGAGCAGTCCCGACACCACGGACGTCCATTCCGCCAACGCGACGCAGTTCAGCGCGCCGAAATTGGAAATCAGGACATCGTACGTTTGACCACGCTCCGGCAGCGACTGGATCGACACGGCCTCGAATGACGCGGTTGACCGGAAACGCGCAGCCTTGTCGCGCGCCACGTCAATCATGCTCGAGGACGCGTCGAACGCATCAACGGCGTAGCCCTGGCTCGCGAGCCAGAGGGCGTCCTCGCCGGTTCCGCATCCGATGTCAATCACGTGCGCGGGCGCTGGACACATGCTCGTGAGGCGCTCAGAAACCCGGAATCTAAAAGCCCGTCCCACCGGCGACAAGCCGAACGTCATGTCATAGCTCTTGGCGAGAGAATCGAACGTCATCGCGCCGCAAGCCAGACGTTCAGGCCGACCGCCTCTTTGCGACAATCATTGGGAAACGAGCGGTGCGACGTCCGTGACGGAACGTTTCGATCAAGTCGCGACCCATCTCCCGCGGACGGCTGGGCCAGCCAACGACGCGCACGTCAAATCCGCTGCGATCAAGCAGCCGGCTCAACTCTGACAACGTGAAGTATCCGGCGGCGGCGTCGCGACAGGGCGCGTATCCGTAGCGTCCAAGGAAGTCCTTGCGCTTCATCTTGACCATCGCTTCTCCGTCGGAGGAACGACGATAAATCGGCGAATCAAGAATGACGATGCAACCGGTCGACTTCAGAATGCGACGTGCCTCGGCCACAACGTTCTGCGGGCAGCGCGCGTAGTGAAGCGCGCCATTCAAGAGGACGACGTCGGCGCAGTTCGCGCTCAGGGGCACGAACTCCATGTCGGCTTCAATGCGTTCGATCCCGGCAAAGCGGGTTGATTCATCGCCCATCGCGGTGAGCCCATCCAGCGGATCCAGATTGATATCGAGAGCTGCGACCACATGGCCTTGCTCGGCGAGACGCTGGGCGGCCCAGCAACACCCGGCGCCGATGTCGACGATCGCCTGCGCCTTGGGACGGTCACGGCCCAGCCAGTCCATGAAGCGGGAGAAATGACGCGCACGTTGTTTCCAGATCCGCTCCTGAACATGACCTCGCGGGACACGAGGCAGCTCGGACGAATGCTTGAAGCCTTCATCCGCACGAACCCGACAATAGAAGGCGGTCGCAGCCGCCAGTTCGGCCTGGCGTTCATGGCCCAGAAGCCGGTGCACACCGGAGAGGGTGGCGAAGAACGCTTCGTCGCGCGCACAGGCCAGACCGCCGCCGGATTCGGTCAGCGGCCCACCGCATTCGGGACAACACAACGAGGCGACCCAAGAACGCTCCGCGGGCCGGGTCTCTGTTTGGGTCTCTAGATCCATGACGGCGCTTCCATCCCGATGTTTTGCAAAGCGTCTTGAAAAAGTCCCCGAAGCCGGGTGCGGTGATCGGTGCTGTGAAGTCGCACCACGCGGTCGGACAACTCGATGCCCGAAGTCTTGGGAAGACGATAACGGAGATAGGAGCGATGAATCATTCGGGCGGTGGTCTCGATGAGCCGGCCCCCAGGGCCGTCCAAGGTTTTGGTGGATGGATTCTGCCCCGTCACTCTTGACCGAAAGAAATTCGGAAACATCGATTCCACCCAAGGATTGGCGGCGATGAGTTCCGCGAAGGCAGCCTCTCCTTTGAAAGGCCTAAGGCTGATCAGTTCAAACGCACCATAGAAGTCGCGCCAGGGCAGCGCGAGCGCTGTCGTGTCGACCAGGTAGTTCAAGCAGAGCAGCTTGCGCCAGCCCCGCTTTTTCGCGACCAGCGTCGAGCGAAGGAGAGTTCTCCACAACGCGCCGGGCTCCGTCACAACGAAGACGTCGATATCTCCATCATCCGCAGCGTCATGAGCACAGCCGCCGGAGAGGGCCGCCAGCCGGACCGTACGAAGACCGGCGACGAAGGACAGCACATCGTGGTGCCGTTCAAGCAGCGCGCGTGTCGACGCTTCACGTTGGATGAAGGACGCCTCGAGATCCGACCCGCGCAGACAGACGAGGTCGCTGGAGAGCGACAGCATCTGCCGAAGTGCCGGACCTTCAAGAGCGCGGCACATCTCCATCGGACTCATTTCAACGCCAACAATCTGAGACCAGAGCCGGTCCAGCCTCACAGGCGCTTGAAAGATCGACGCGTAGACCACGGGCAGCAAGATGCCTTTCTCCGCGTCGGTGAGTTCAAGGCGAGTCGCAGGTGGCCTCCCGAGGGGAGCCGTGACCGTTTGTGGCAGCACGGACCGAGACATCAGGCCAGGCCCGCCAACTCCGTCCCTCGACTGAGAATCGCGGCGCCGGTCAAGCAGAACAAGACGGCCGCAAGCGCAATGCTGATCGGCAGGGCGGCGGTCCACAGCGAGAGTGCTGCCGCCATGGGAACGCACGCGCCAAGAGACCACACGACCGGTCGAGTCACGTCGATATGCACATGAAGGCGCGCCGCACGCGTGAGCATCGCGAGAAGAAAGGCTTCCGCGCTCGTGAACGAAATCGCCGCGCCGACCAGACCCAGCGAAGGAATCAGCGAAAGCGCCAGCGCCACGGCCGCGCCGGCGCGCAGCCCGGTCAGTCGGGGAATCACCGCCGTCTCGCCCGCTCCAATCAGTGCGTGGAAGAGCGCCACGTTCGAGAAGCACAGAAAAAGACCCACGGAGAGAATCTGGAGCGCGGGGGTGGCGTCGACGAAGCCCGGTCCGAGAACGGCCAGAACCTGGGGTGCCCGAAGGGCCAGGCCAACCGCGCACGGCGCGGCGAGCCAAACCACGAGGCCGAACGTTCGCTGGGCCGCTCCTCGGGAACCCGTCACCACGTCGCGCGAGATCGCGGGAAGCGCTCCGCCCGCGATGGCACTGGGCAGGGTCAGCAACGACTCCACGATGCGAAGCGCGCCTCCAAACAATCCAACGACGTGTGAACCGAACGGCCCCTGCAAAACGAAGAGTTCCACTCGAGTGGAAAGAAGTGAAAGATATCCATTCACCCCCATGGGGGCGGCCTGCCTCAAGACGGCGCGGATATCCACTACAACCGTCCCTCGCAACGGCAAGTGCTTGCCCACAAGAATCAGACCAACGACCAGAGCCGGGACGACCGCCGCTGCGTAAGACATGGCCGAGCCGCGCAGGGTCAACCCAAACGGCGCACCGATGACTAAGGACACGAGCGCCAGACGAAACAGGAGAAGCAATCCGGCCTCCTCTCCCCTTCGGCCCAGGGCCCGAAGGCTGGTGCCCATGAACTCGATCCAGCTGGCGCCGAGAAAATGCACCGTGGCCAGAGCCAGCACAAACGGAGCGACTGAAGTCAAAGCGGCGATCGCCGGAACCAGGACCACGCCGATGATCACGACCGCCAGAGTCATGGCGGCCTTGAGCCCAAGCAGCGTGCGCAGACTCGCGGAATCACGAACGATTTGAGGGACCACGATCGCGTTCAGCCCGAGATCGCACAACTCCGCGATCATGAGGCCGACCGATAAACAGAGGATGAAATCGCCAAACAGAGTCACTCCGAGCGATCGGGTCAGCCACAAGGTCGCGACGATTGACGAAAACCTGACCGCGATCTCCGCGGCGAGACGCACCGCGCTGCCGATCGACGCTTCCCTCGCGGACGAGAAAGCCACGCCCTGCGTCCCTGCCCGCGGTCCGTTCATGTCCTCGCCGTGAGAATGAAGATGGGAAGCGGAGCGGGCTACTTCTTACCGCACGTGCTATCGCCCATGCCGGAGGCGCATCGCCTGGTTCCATCGGAGAAGGTGGAGCAGAAGAAGCCGGACCGACAATCGGCGTCGCCCGAACAAGTGCCGCACTCCTCGGTCGAGGCGCACGACGACAAAGCGCCGAGCATCATCGCGGCAGCCACAAGAAGGGCCCGATTCCAGGAACGTCCAGAAAGCTGCATCATTGATGGGGATTCTGGCAGGCCTTCCTGATCTGAGAGAATCGGAGGATTGTCATGAGCGAAGCTAACGACTGGAAGCACACCCTGAACCTGCCGCAGACCGCCTTCCCCATGAAGGCGAACCTGCCGGA
>JBDTQB010000274.1:0-6439 GCA_039932395.1 Vicinamibacteria bacterium
ACGGTTCCGAACACGCGTTCCCATTTCAGATCGGCCATCAGGGCGGCGTCTTCCCAGGCTTTGATCTGGGCATCGCGCGTGACGTCCGGCCATGGATGGTGCGAATGGGCGGCGAAGTGCAGGCGTCCTGGTGAGGCGGAAAGGAATCGGGAGTACAGGTGCTTCAAGCAGGTCTCCCCCGGTTCACAGGTGCGATGATGTGATCTCCCGAGTTCATGCGCGCACCCATTCTCCCCTTAATCGCCTTAGCCCTCGCAACTCTCGAATGCCGCAGGGGCCCCGAGACGGTCGCCCCGGATTCGCCGCTTGCGTCGGAGCAGAAGCTTCTTGAGCGTCAGGTGGCTTCTCTGCGCGAAGCGATCGCCGACGCGAAGTCCGGGACGCTCTTCGCGCCCAAGGACATCGCGGTCGGCGTCTCCGAGCAGGTCGTTCAATCAACGCTCGAGCAGGCGCTTCCCATCGAACAGCCGGTCGCCAACGATTTCCGTGCGCGCATCGACCGGGCTCAGGTGTCGTTCCGCTCGATGCAGGGATCGGTCAGGCTCGAGGGTCGTATTTGGGCGCTTTCGAATCCCGAGACCTTCGCGGATCTCACTTTGATCGGTGGGATCAACACCGCCGAAGTCGAGCCCGGCACGGGGGTGTTGCGCGCGGAGATTGTTCTGGATGGCTGGGACGTCAAGCGCGCCTCTGCGGTTGGCGCGGAAGGCGACTGGGTTCGCACTCTCGTTCTGCTCCTTGGCGAAAACGCATTGACCTCGCTGCGTGATCTCGTCCCGCTGCTGCGCATTCCCGTGGGCATTGAAGATGGCCTCGATCTGCCGGGAGCGTCGGGCGGACCGCTGACCATCCCCGCCGGACGCGTGCCTTTCGAGGCCGAGGTCTCCCGCGTGATTCCCTTATCCGGGCGATTGTGGGCGATGGTCCATGTCACCACCACGGGCTGGCAGCCCACGACGACGGCGAAGGGGCAGGTCCGATCGGTTCCTCGGGCCCCCGCCACCGTGCTCAAACCGCCGAGTTCGCCCGTGCCTTCTGCCGCCGCGCGGAAATCCGCGAAATGAATCGCTCAGCTCTCCGCCTCGGCGTAGCGGTTGCCTTTTGCGCCGGAGCGTCCGTGTTCGCGCAGACCCTCGAGCGGCCCACGGTGGCGGAGACCCAGATCAAGATCGCAGGGCTCAAGGCCGAGCGCACCAGGCTGCAGGAGGAGTTGAGGGCGGTGCTCACCGACGACGCGAAGCTGGTCGACGCGCCGCCGGGCGACATCCTGATCGGCCTGCCCACCACGCTTGTGACAGAGATCGCGTCCGAAGCGATCACCGGCCCGCTTCGTAATGTTCTGTTAACCCTGAAGAATGTCGTCCAGGTCAACCGCAAGGACACGATCAAGACCAAGACCTTCCTGGGCATGATGACGCTCGGAAACTACGACCTGACCGTCAACGTGCTGGAGGTCACGGCGCGTGTGAAACCCCAGACGCCGCGCCTCACTTTCGGCTCCAACCGGATCGCGGTCGACCTGCCGGTCAACGTCGAGTCGGGAAACGTGAAGGCCAAGCTCATTTTCAAGTGGGATGGGAAGAAGCTCGCCGGCATCGTTTGCGGCGATCTGACGAGCGAGCACGAACTTCAGGCGTCCGTTCCTCCCATCGTGGCGCGTCTGCACGGCCGTCTGGTGATTGAGGCGCGTGGCGAGCAATTGATTGTGAGGCCGATGCTCCAGCCGATCGACTTAGCCTTCAAGGTGGAGCCGCAACAGAGCACCTGGGACTTTATCGACGACCTCATCGAAAGCCAGAACGCGCTTTGCGAGGCGGCGCTCCGAAAGGCGGCGGTGGGCGACAATGTCAAAGCACTCGTCGCGCAAGGCTTCAAGACGAAGATCGCGAGCAACTGGCTGAAGCCGATCACGCTCCTCGCCTCCTTCCGGGATACGGTGGAGGTGGGACACGCGACCGCGAAGCTCGCGGTCACTCCCACGGGAGTTTCGATTACCAAGACACGCATCTGGTACGGCGCGAATCTGCTGGTGAAGCGTGGCCCGGATACCGGTCGGAAGCCGCCCGTTCCGCCTAAGAGGTAGTCGCAGCGTCCGAACCCGGCCAGCATGAAGGCCCGAGGGTGAAAAAGAAAGTCGTTCCCGTTCCCACCCCCGCAGAGTCGCTCCAGACGCGCCCTCCATGCGCTTCGATGATGCGCATGACCAGCGAAAGACCGACGCCCGTGCCTTCCGCTTTGGGATCCAGCTTTTCAAAGATGTTGAAGATACGTTCCGTGTAGGCGGGGTCGATC
This sequence comes from Vicinamibacteria bacterium, assembly GCA_039932395.1. Classification (GTDB taxonomy): domain Bacteria; phylum Acidobacteriota; class Vicinamibacteria; order Fen-336; family JAGNNV01; genus JAGNNV01. The sequence continues at coordinate 2,293 of JBDTQB010000274.1, forward strand.
CCAAGGCCGTTGTCTCGCACGAAGAACGTGTGCTCTTCGGTGCGAAGCAATCCGATCTCTACCCTTGGGGTTCGGTCGGGCATGCCGAACTTCACAGCGTTCTCCAGGAGGTTCTGGAGCACTTCCACCATGCGCTTGCGATCGACGCGCACGCGCGGAAGATCAGGCGTCACCGAAACCTCGACGTCCTTTTCGCGCAGCTGGCCCTGGAGGAGCTCGACGGTGTCGGCCACGATCTCGCTGAAGGAGACGACTTCTACCGGGTTCACGATACGGCCCACGCGTGACAGCTCCAGCAAGTCGGTGAGCAGGTGCTGCATTTTTTCGGCGGCGGCGGTGATGCGGCCAAGATCGTTCTTGACCTGCTTCGGCACGTTGGCGCCGAGATCCGCCATCACCATCCCTGCGAATCCCTGGATGGTGACGAGCGGACCTTTCAAATCGTGCGAGACGGTGTAGGTGAACCTCTCCAGTTCAGCGTTTTTGCGGCCGAGGTCGGCCATCAGTTCCGAGCGCTCGGCCTCGGCCCGTCGGAGGCGAGCGGTTTCGTCACGCAGGGCACCTTCGTGGTTTCGGACATCCTCCGACATCTTTCGCAGGGCGCGCGCCAGCTCGCCCAGCTCATCGTGCGAGTCGGTGGGCAGGGGATGGTCGTGTTGTCCTTTGGAGAAGGCCGCGGCTGCCTGGCTCATGTCGGCAAGCGGGCGGCTCAGGGAACGTGACAGCCACGCGCTCGTGGCCGCCCCGAGCAGCAGGATCAGGGTCAGCGCTCCCAGGAAGAGTCCGAGGAGTGAGGTTCGATGACGGGCCCACAGATTCGAGGTCTCCTCGTCAATACGCCGCAGCCCAACCTGTGCGGGATCCTCGGCGAACGTGACCGCGGCGAATCCCGCCAGCGTCCCCCCCGATTGAATTGCGAAACGGACCTGGCGCCGTCCGCCCGCGTCGGTGACGAGAAGCGCCCCGGAATCTGCCGACGGCCACACGCCATCGAGCGCGTCACCGAAGCTGAGCTTTGCATCCGTTCCATCGGTGATGATGAAGTGGCCCGGGTCGGTCACGAGAAAGTCGCGGATCGGCAGCCAGCGCCGAACCTGAGCGATCTCTTCGTCGATCCGTTCCACATCCAGTCCGAAGAGCGGATTGAACAGCCGCCCCGCCAGGTATTGGGCGGTGCCCCGGAGCCGCTCTTCCTCGTTGGTGCTCTGCACCGTCGAAACCGCGGCTCGGATCTGACTCTGGAGGATGTTCGCCTGACGGAAAGCGATGACTCCGGCGGCGGCGAGGGCAAGCGTGATGCTCGCGAGGGTGAAGGCCGACAGATAGACGGCGTACCGTCGGCCCAGACCCATGCGCATCTATCTGGATGCGCCCTTCAGAGTGACTCGCCAGGCAGCCAGATCGGCCACATCCTTGCTGGTCAGGAGTTCCATCCGGGTGACGCCGGCCGCCTTGTCCAAGGCTGCGCGTCCCGTCGGGTCTTTGTCGAGGCCGAGCAGGACCTCTTCGCAAATGGCCTTCGTCCGGGCGTCGAGTCCCGTGCGGAACGACAGCAGGCCGCGCAGCAGTGGAGGTGTCTCGTGGAAGATCCTCAGACCCGCGCGCATTTTCGCGGGAAGGCTTGCCCAATCGATCTCGTTGAAGGCCCCCGCATCGCCTTTGCCGTTGAGCACCCACACCGCCTGATTGAGCTCCGCGCCCGCGAAGAGGTAGAAGGCGCTCGCCTTTGACTGCGCGACCTGTCCGGCGAGCACGAGCCTGATGCCTCGCCGCCCTATCTCCGCCTTGGGCACCGCATAGGCCGAGGTTGAGCGGTCGGCCTGGAGCACGATGGTTCGACCACGCAGGTCTTCGAGCTTCTGGACCGGACTGTCCTTCCTGGTGAAGAAAACGGTGTGATACGTGCGCTGGTTTCGGCGCACGATCGCAAGGCGGGGAGTCACCCCATGCTCGCTCTGATCCTCAAGCGCGAAGGTCGCGAACGCGGTCTCCACGACCATGTCGACGTCCGCGTGCTTCACCTTGCGCGCCAAGTCGGCCACGTCCTGCGCGATCACGAGAGGGGCGACCCTGACGTTTCTGGGTACGAGGCGCTTGCGCAGCTCGTCCAGCAGGTCAGCGTAGACGCGGAGCATGCGATCAGGCTCGTTCGCCATCTGCGCAATGACGCCCAGGCGAACTTCGGATGATTTTGGAACCGGCTCGGCCTTCGCCCCGACGGTGTGCGGAATCAGCAGCGCACAGAGCGCGAGCGCTTGAGTGGGATGAATCGGCCTACTCCTGAGTCCGAAGAACAGCGTTCCAGACCGTCCAGTAACGGCTGAGGTCGTTCATCATCCGGCGTTGGTTGGTGTCGAGGACGGCGGAACGCGCAGGCCCGGCGCCCGAGGCGGGCCGCACAGAAATCCCTGAAGGTAGTCGCACCCGAGATCGACGAGGACCGTCTTCTCCGCTTCGGTCTCGACCCCTTCCGCGACCAGGGGGATCCCGAAGTCGCGGCACATGGCCGTCATCGAACGGACCAGCGTTCGTCGATAGGGGTCGGAATCGATGCCCCGGACAATCGCCATGTCGAGCTTGACGATGTCCGGCCGGAGCAGGGCGAAGCTGTTGAGCCCCGCATAGCCGGCGCCCATGTCGTCGACGGCGATCAGGAACCCCATCTCGCGCAGGAGGGCGATCTTCTCCTTCAGGTCCTTCACCTGATCGATGGAGTGACGTTCGGTCACTTCCAGGATCACGCGAGCGCCCAGATGTCGCAGGGGATTCCTGTCGGAGTAGAGATCCTCATCGTCGAACTCCAGACTGTGGAGGTTCACGAAGAGCGCTTGCTGAGGTTCGGCTTTCACGGTGGATGCGATCTGTCTCACCCGTCGGCCGAACGCGATGACGCGCCCGAGCTTCTCGGCAATGTCGATCAGCATGGCCACGCTCGTGAAGCGGGTGGACACGGATCGGGCCAGAAGCTCCACGCCGAAAACCGCCCCATCCTTGGCGCTGACAATGGGTTGAGCCGCGAGCCAGAGACCGGTCAACGCCTCGTCGAAAGCCAGATTCATAGCGGCGTGATCGCCGATGAACTGAGAAGGTGCGCGTGTGATGGCGAGCGCATCGCGACGCCAGCGGGCGAGGCGTCCGAGACGGACCGCCTGATCCATGGTCTCCACGATCTCCGCGGTGGCCGCCGGCTTCCGCAGATAACGCAGAGCGCCTCCTTCCACCGCCTCGATCGCGGTTTCGAGGCTCGGACGTCCGGTGAGAAGCACGACCGGGATGTCCAGATCGCGTGAACGGATCATGCGCAACATCTCAACGCCGCTGAGGCCCGGCATGGAGATATCGCTGATCACCGCGTCGGCAGCGCTGTCTCGGCTCAGCTTCTGCAGGGCCACGGCCCCCGTTTCTGCTTCTTCGACCCGGAAGCCCGCCTGCCGCAGGCTGTCCGCCACTACAAAACGGACATCGTCGTCGTCATCGACGACGAGAATGGTGCCTCGGTCTCTGGCCAGGGGCGACTCTTGCGGCATGGGCCGGAGTATATGCGGCGCGTTGACGATTCGGCGGCCCGACTTTTCAGGCCTTGGAGGACGCGAATTCGGGCAGGTAGATCTCAAAGGTCGTGCCCAGGCCGGGCTCGCTCTTGACTACGATCGCCCCCTTCATTCGCGTGACGATCCCGTGCACGACCGACAGTCCGAGGCCCGTCCCCTGACCCACGGGTTTGGTGGTGAAGAAGGGTTCGAAGACCCGATCGGCCACGGCGACGGACATGCCCACACCGTTGTCGGTGACCCAGAGACGCACGTGCCGTCCCGCATCGAGATTCGGGTGCACGATCGATCCGGCTTTCAGCGTCCGGGAGTCGATCCCGAGATGGATCGAGCCTCCGGTCTTTTCAACCGCGTGTTTGGCGTTGGTCAACAGATTGAGCAGGACCTGATGAATCTCCGTTGGGTCGGCGAAGAGCCGGCCCGTGGGGTCCTTCGTGACGCCAAGCGCGATATTCATGGGCAGGGTGCTTCGGAACAGCGCCACCGTCTCATCGACGAGCTGAACCGGCTCGATTTCCGACTTTCGAGAATTGTCCTGACTGCTGAAGGAAAGAATCTGCTGGACGAGTTCGCGCGCGCGATGCGCCGCCTCGCTG
>JBDTQB010000275.1:0-6438 GCA_039932395.1 Vicinamibacteria bacterium
TCCCTCGGCATGCGTCTCCAGCCCGACCTTCTTCGCCGCGACGCCTAATCAAACAAATTGCCCCCTTCTCGCGAAAGAGAAGGGGGGCAACGAGACACCTAAGGATTTATAACCATGAGACACCGAGCCGCCGGACGAAAGCTGGGACGGACCACCTCCCACCGGATCGCCTTGCTGCGGAATCTCGCGACGGCGCTGATCCGCGAAGAGCGCATCGAGACCACCCTGCCCAAGGCGAAAGAGCTTCGGCCCTTCGCTGAGAAGATCATCACCCTCGCGCGTCGCGAGGGAACGGCGGCCCAGCTCGTTCATGCGCGCCGCCTGGCCGCGCGTGACATTCACGATCCGATCATCGTGAAGAAGCTGTTCGACGTGGTCGGGACGCGCTTCCAGACCAGAAACGGCGGATACACCCGCATCATCAAGCTCGGACACCGCGCGGGCGACAACGCCGACGTGGCGCTCATCGAGCTGGTCGGATACGAGTACAAGGCCAAGGACAAGGCGTCCAAGGGAAGCAAGGAAGCCGCTTCCGCTCCCGCAACCAAGTAGGTCGCCACGGCCTTCGGGCCGCGGCAGGATGTCACAAAAAAGAGCGCCCAAGTCGGGCGCTCTTTCGTTTGTCCTTCGAAGAGCTAGGGCTGCCGTTCTACTTTCGCCATCGAACGATCGCCGCCGAACTTGAACGTGGCGATCAGATGAATGCGGTCGATGGCAGTGCGACGAAACAGCCAGGTCGCGACCGCCTGCTCCGAGGCCTCTTTAAGCATGTCTGGACCCTCGGCGGAATGCACCGTCACCTTGCCAGCGAGGTCGACGGAGAAGCGTACCGTGACGTCGCCCGTGATATTCCCAAGACGCGCGAGCGGCGGCCAGGTGGGGCGCCGGCCACGAACCAGATCCGGAATGTTCGGGCCGAGGGCGACGTCTGAGATCGCCGAGGTTCCCTCCTCCTTCGCGGGCGGCTCCTCCCGCGCGGGGAGTGTATCGGTGGCGACGGACGGCGTGGCGGTGGGCGCCGGACTTGGATCGGACGGCGTGGTGGACGGAATCACTTCGGTGGAGACTTTGGACTCCGGAGTGACGGCCTGAAGAGGTGAAGTTGCCGGGCCGACCGCGGCCGCAGGGGAGGGCAAGGCTGCGCTCTTCAGATCAAGTGCCTTGAGCACCAGAGGCACGGTAGCCCCGGGGGTCCAGTCCGCCACGACTTTGAATGACGGCGGTGTCGCTCCGGCACTCACGATGAATCTCCAGGACTTCACGGCTCGCAGCAGCGCGTCCCCGAGCGCCGCATTGCCCTCGACCGGCGAGGCCTCGCGCACCTCACCTTGACTCCCAAGGGTCACGATCAGGGACGCTGTCTCGGGCGTGGTCAGGCCGGCGGGAACACTGGGCGCTCCGCCGCTTTTCAGTTCAGGAAGACCGACCGAGCGCTGGATGTCCGGCAGCTTGAGCGCGAAGGTGATCGACTGCGACATCACAACCTTGACCGGCTTGCCGGCGAGCTTCGACGGCTCGTATTCCCAGAGCTTCACCGCGTTGATGGCGGCTTCATCGAGCCCTGGGATCGATCGCGTGACGCGCGCACGCGAGACCGTGCCGCTTTCGGAAATGAGCAACTCCATGATGACGATGCCACGGATGCCCGCGATCGCTGCATCCATCGGATACTCGGGCGCCACGTACTTCTTGCGGGTGGGCACCGGAACATCCTGACCCGCTCGTTTCGCGTCCGCCGGCAGATCGGTAGCCGTGGCCGCATCGGTCACGGGGGTGGCCGCTCCCTTCGGCGGCGGCTCTTGCGCCAGGGCGCGCGAACCCAGCAAAGACAAGGCGGCAAGGAAGGCGATCATTCGCGATCGCCCGATCGAGTGGCTCAACTTCATTTCGGATTCCTCTTCTGTCCGTCGCGGGACACCGCATCGTAGCGGATGCACGCCGTCTCCAACCAACCGGCTCGTGCCCCGGCCGGTTCATCCCGCCACGTTCGTGCGGTTCTAAACCGGCAAGACGCCCTAAGATTGCCGCTCATGTGGTTTTCCGAGAAGGCGCTGGTCTTTGTCGACACGCGCAGCGCCGCCCTCGCGGTCTACCGTCAGACTCTGAGCGGTCCGCGGCTCGAACGATTCGCGTCTGAGCGCTTCGAGTCGCACGCGGGACAGTCGGCGCTCTTCTCCGACGTGCTTGCCGATTCCCGCGAGTCGGTTGCGAGACTGATCCGCGATCTCAAGGCGCCCCCGAGCGACGCGACGGTCGTCTTACCTCTGGGTGCCGCCTTCCCGTCCATTATCGACCGCCCGTCGATCGACAAGGCCAAGACGTCCGAGGTCGACGAGGCTGATGTTGTGAGGTTCCGGCTTTCTCCCCTTCTTCCGTTTCCCATTGCGCAGGCCGAAGTTCGCACCGAGACGTCGGCATCGATTGGGAGAGACGTTGTTCTGGCGCAGGCGGTACTGAAATCTCTCATCGCCGACAGCGAGCGCGTCATGGGGTCCCTGGGCTTGTCACGCCCTCGAGTGACCACGGCGCTCTCGGCCGCTCTGCGTGGACTTCCGGCACGCGCTGGCACGGTCGATCTGGTGTTTGGCGATTCTGCGTGCGCGATCGCCGTGCGTGATCTGCGGGGCTCGGTGGAGGCGATTCATCTGCGCCTGCTGCTTCCGGGCGATGACCGCGCGCGCCGCTCCGTCGATGAAGCGCAGAGGGCGACCGCCGAACCTCGTGAGATCCGCGCCCTGGGCGAGAGTGTCGAGACATTGCGCCTTCGCGCATCCCCCGACGCCGTCATTCATCCGGCGTTCGATCTTCCGGAGCTCAAGGGCTCCGCCGATCCGCAGCAATTCCCGTTTCTCTCTGTCTTCCATGAACGGCAGGGGCGATGATGAGCCTTGGACTCCCGGAGTTCGGCTCCCGCGGCCGCCCGTCCACGACGCCGGGCCTCTGGCGTGGCCTCCAGATCGCCGGGCTTCTGGTGCTCGCGTACGTGATCGTGATTGGAGTCAACGAGTGGATGGTCGCCCGCGAAGAAGCGGCATCGCTGGACAGGGCGCGCGCCGAGACCGCTCAGACCCAGCGAGCAGCCGACGACGAGCGGCGTTTCTTCCAGAAAAATCCCGATCTTTTGGTTGCTGCCTCAAGCGTTGAGTCGTCCCCGGAGATCGTCTGGAAAGACATCCAGAGCCTCACCCCGCCCGCGGTCAGCATCGTTGGAATGAAGCTGGACTATCTGCCCGAGGCCCCGGCCAAGGTGGATCTGAGCGTCGTCGCCGCAAACCCCGAAGCGTACGATCGTTTTCTGAACGCGCTCGCGCTGTCATCGCTTTTCTCCGACATCAAGCCGGGTTCTGAAAATCGTCCCGGATCCGTGCGTGCGACCGTCACCGCCAGCCACCGTCCGAAAGTTGGGGCAAAGTGAGGCGCGCACTTAGCCGCGAAGCCGCGGCCTTCGTCCCCTGGATCATCGCTGGCTTCGTTTGGTTCGGCTGGATTGGGCCGATGCGCGTGGATCAGGCGGACCGCCTTCTGCTCCAGAGTCAGAGCCGGCGCGATCGTTTGAAGGCGGACCGCGCATCAAAGATCGCGGCGACCCAAAAACACCGCATTTCGACCACGCTGGCCGCCACGTGCCGGGCCAGCGCCGATCCTGCTGCCCTTCGCCAGAGAGCGGTGGCCGCATCGGCGGGACTGCCTCTTTCTCCGCTGAGTTTGTCCGTGATGGGAGGGGCCGGTGGTGGCGCGACGGTTGATGCCGAAGGCTCGAAGGGGGCCATCCTCGAACTTCTTCGTCGTCTGGGTGATCCGGCTCACGGCGGCTTTCTGAGGACGGTGGCACTTCGGGAGCGCTCAGGACGATGGAACGTTTCGTCGAGCACGGGTGTGCTCGACACCGTCCCGAGAGGGCTCATGACGACGGTGGCGCCCTGCGACGGTGGGAGCGACCTGCCCAATATCGAGCCATCTCCAGTACCCACACCCGCGCCGATTGTCCGGGTCATGCGTCCGCGACCAACCCCCACACCGGAGGTGATGCTTCCCGCTCCCGAGCCGACCGTCGAGCCTCCCTTTTCCCTCATTGGCTTCCTGTCTTCAGGGGGGAAGGTGCGCGTCTCGATTCGCGCGCGCGATCAGGTCCGCGTCGTGTCGGCCGGAGACCTCGTGGATGGGTGGCGTTGTGTTTCCGTCGATCGTGACGAGGGCGCGGTGTTCACCGCGCCGGGCGGCGAGCGTTTCGTCCTAAAGGCAGGCCCTCGCGAGCACTGACTCGTGGCTTGGCCATGGCGCTTTCGCTCGTGGGCAGGACATCGAGGGGTGTGCGTCATAAATGTGGGTTCGGCTAGGCGGCCCGATGCTCCCAATACTGTTCAGTCCGACCACTGAGTTCACAGCACCTGAGAGCGAGGATGGCGTTTGCGCCTTTGACGGTCCACCGCATGCCGGATTGTTTGAGCCTTCGTCCGGCGATGGTCTTGCAGCCAGCCTCGATGACGCCTGATCCGACGAAGAGTCCCTGACTTCGGAATTCCCGGTACCGCATCCGTTCAGCGTTTGTCTGAAAGTATCCAGTGGCCCGGCGGACTTCGTCCTTTACGGAGTCGTTCCGAGGCCGCAGGCGAGCCATCGCGGTAGTGACCGCCTCGACGTTGCCGACGTCCAGTTCGGCGATACGCGCGTCTGCCCATTGCTTTGCCTCTGTGCTGCCAGGGCCGTAGATGATTTTGGCCAGTTCGGAGAGGTGTTCGCGGGCGTGGTACAGATCGACGATCTCAATGGCACCCGGAAAATGTTCTGCGGCGAGATTCCAGATCCACGGTGCACCGTCACCCAGGACGACCATTTGTTTTGAGAATCGAGCGCCGCGCCTTATGGCTTCCGTGAAGATCCGGTTACCAAATTCCTGCGCAGTCTCGATCGCTCCAACGTAGGTGGTCGATCCGTCATCACGAATGGGTCTGCCCTCGGAATCCACGCCGACCTGAGTGAAGACACAGCCAAGTTTGGCCTCTCGAGTCTTGGCTCGACCCGTTTCGTCTTTGCCCGGACGCCCTTCGGTCTCGTGGGGCACCATGGGCACTCCGGTACCGTCCACGGCCACGTACATCCTTGGAACAGGCCTGATCTGAACGATCTTCCCAGAGAGGACAGCCCCGCGCTCCCGACGAGCGACCGCTTCGATTTCCTCGCCGATGGTCTCTGAAACCCGCTCCACCTCTTTGGTCTTCACAAAGATGCCGGCCAGTGATTCAAGATCCTGTCGTCCCTCATCGAAGGCCTCCTTGCCTCCGACCCGGGCCATGAGGCGGCGAACACCGGGAGAGAACGCGGTGGAAACAATGTCCAGGTCGGAGTCCTTCGGGAGCGTACCCGCCCGACAGATGGCGCAGTGGTAGTAGGCACGTCTCACTCGGATCCTCGACAAAACCGTCACAATGTCCTTGGTTCGATAGTCGACAAATTCGGCCGTATGACCCTTGTCGCAGGGAACGCGCGGACCCCGGTGGCCACTGTCCGCATCCAGCAGCCTTTCCAGAATGGCGCCGCCGAGTTGATGCATCGAGGCGCGGAGCGCCATCTCAATTGCTTCCAGGTCCAGTGAGGCGTCCGGCCGACGCGCGAGAACGCGTGCGACGATGCGGCCTATCTCGCCCGCGGTCTCTTCCTGGATGACTTCCGCGAGGTTTTTTTTAGCGCCTTCTCCTCCTCCACATCGGTCGGTTCGGGACGAGCCTCGCAGATGGACCCATTCACCTCGATGAGTTTGTCGCTTAGCGCGCGGAATTGTCTGTAGGTGTCCACCTCCCGTTGGAACTTGCCCAGCCGAGATCCAGCGCGAAGCTGAACGGTCATGGTCTTGCCGTCCACCTTTGTGGTGAAGGCGAAATAGGGGCCGTGACCAGCGTGGTCGCTGGCCTGGCAAGCACACGTTGGCTTGCCACAGCAGCGATAGGTCTCTGTGATGGAGCCCTTCCGCATGTCGCCAATGCGCGAGATCTCTTTAAGGACCTCTTCGCGCTCCTTCTCAAGTCCGGCAAGGGGATCAGACATCGTGCCTCCGTTCCGATAGCTATAATACTATCAGAATAGCACGCCCCGTCTATGACAGCGAAGCATTACCCATAACCATGACGCACGCCCGACATCGAGCGGGACATTGACCAACCGTCGCGTCGCGTGTAGCGTTCCCGGCAACGACAGCGGCCCGGAGGTCTGACGGTAGGAGGCAGCTCCTGGGAGATCGCGTCATTGAATTGAGGCGTTTGTGGACACCAAAGAGCGTTACGGTCGATACGTCCTTCATTCGGAGGATGCGCGCACCAGCGCTGGGTCGTTCTATCGCGCGGTCCAACTGGGCCCGTCTGGCTACGAGCGCCATGTGGAGTTGTTCCGTTCGGAGATGCTTCCGGTGGACATGGCCCAAGCGGTGACCGACGGCTTGAAGTC
>JBDTQB010000276.1:0-6436 GCA_039932395.1 Vicinamibacteria bacterium
CGCAGCGTCGCGTCGAAGAGGAAGGTGTCCTGGAAGACGACGCCCAGGTTCGCGCGATATTCAGAGAGCGGAAACGAGTGGATGTTGTGTCCGTCGAGCGTGATCGTGCCACTTTGCGCCTTGTAGAACGCGGCCAACAGGCCCATCATGGTTGACTTGCCGGCACCCGACGGGCCAACCAGAGCAGTGGCGGTTCCAGGCAGGGCAACGAGACTGACGTCCTTCAGCACGGGTTCACCTTCCCGGTACTCGAACGACACGTGCTCGAAAGCCACCCGACCGCGCACCTCCTCCGGACGCAACGGCGCCACCCGAGCGACCCCCGTCGCGTCCGCCGCCTCGCTCGGCTCGGACAGGATGGCTTGAAGGCGCTCGATCGCGACCAACGATTCGGCGAATTGACCCGAGAGCGCCACCACCATGTAGACCGGGCCGTTGAGAAATCCAAGCAGCAGCGAGAACGTGGTGAGTCCGCCCAGGGTCAGGCGGCCTTGACGAATCTCTGACAGCGCCATCATCATCAGAGCCAGTCCCAGACCTCCCACCAATGTGGTGCTCCAGAGCGAGAATTTTCGATTGTTGCGCGCCATCAGAATGGCGTTGTCACGCATCGCCATGATGGAGTCGTGCATCGCCTGCGACTCCCGGTCTTCCGCCCGGTAGGCCTTGATCACACGGATTCCGGAGAGCGCTTCGCTCAATCGGCCGGACGTCTCGGCAAAAAGCTTCGCGCGATTTCCGTAAGTATCGGAGACACCCCAGAAGGCCCACGCCAAAAGCGCCACGAAGGCGATCAACCCGCCCAGGGCAACCAGGGTGAGCCGCGCAGAAATCGTCCACATGTACGCGGCGGAGAGGCAGGCGAAAAAGATCCCGCCCGCGAAGTCGATAAAGCCGGAGCCGATCAGCAGGCGCAGCGATTCGATGTCGTGAAGCACGCGCGGCAGAAGAGCCCCCGTGCGGTTCTTGTCGAAAAATGGAACGGCCAGACGAATGAGATGGCTCACGCCTTGCGAGCGCAGGTCGGCCACCATCTCAATGGTGCGAACGGTCAGCAGCCGGAATAGAACAAACGAGCACGCCCCCTGGAGGAGCGACGCGGCGAAGACGGAGAGAAAGACCGTCCGCATCTTCTCGGGCTGAGCGCCGCTGACCACCTCGTCGATGAAGATCCGAGCCGACGCGGGAAGCACCATTCCGGCGCCGCGTGAGATCAGAATCACCACGAGACCGAGCAGAAGCGAGGGCGCGCGCGGGCGCAGCAACGTCCAGGCGAGGGGCAGAACCTCTTTCAGCCGCTCCCATTTGCTCTTCTTAATCTCGTCCTCGGCGGACTCGTCACGTCTCCGCCTGCGCTGCATCGGCATTCTCATCGGGGGGTGGATCCTATCGAACCGCGACCGATGGACGCCTCAGCTCGATCGTTCATCAGAACGGAAAGCCGATCGAGAACCAGGGCACGGTGCGCCCATCACGATTGAGGCCCTGACCAAGACCCCCCTCAAGCGTCACGGGAAGGTGATGGCCCACAAACAAGTCCGCCCCAAGTCCGATCGAGGCGCCGAACCGCGCGGAGCGGAAATCAAGGCGGGATTCGCCGATCACCGCCGAATCAAGCGACGCGGTCAGATGAAGGTGACGCACAAAGAAAGGAAACGCGCGATAGCCACGCTGAGGGTGCGCGAGCGGAATGCGCCAGTCCAGATTGCCAAAGGCCAGCTTGCGCCCGAATCGCGAGGCGTCTCGGGAATCGGGAGCCTCGAACCCGCGCAACACCGCGGGCTCGTCCCCGACCGGATCGAGAAGAGCTGGGCTCGAAAGACCCCCCACGTAGTAGGCATTTCTTGGCACGCGTGGGCCATAGGTCCAGCCACCGCCGAGCCGGAGTGCCACCACGGTCGGGCCAAGCCTGGCGTAAGCGCGTGCGTCCGCGATGATCTTGCCGAAGTCGAGATCGCTTCCCAGCGCTTTGAGCTCCCGCGTGACCGCGCCACCTATGCGCAAACCGTCCACGGGGGAGATCGACATGGGATAGATCTTCGTGGAATCGAGCTGCCACCCAAGCGCCGCGGTACCGGTGTCGAGGGATGCGGATAAATCTGTCTCGCGGCGGCGACGGACCGTGACAGTCACGGTCTGGGACCGAAGCGCGGAGCGTTCGAGGGGCACGTCCATGGAGAGACGGCCTTCCGTGGTCTTCGTGACACCGGAGATCGAAGGCGAGAAGTCCACGCGACCAAGTGCCGTGAAGGACGGAAGGAATCGGTCGTAGCGGAGATAGCCAAGGGCATTCGGCTTGTGCGTTTCGGCGCCGATCGAAGTGGCCAGGCCGTACGTCACGCGAAACAACGGATCAAACGCGGCGGTGGCGAGACCCAGACGCCACTCGTCCGAAGTGACTTCGGTGAAGGGGGTGTAGAACCGCGGACCCAGCGCGGTCATGGCGGAGTAGGGTTTCGACCCTCCTGGATACGGTTCCGGCTCGGGCAGAGCAACCGGAAATGGATCAACAAATGCGCCCACCGCCACACTGTCGGCCATGGGAGCCACCGCGATGTCGTAGCCCTTGGCGCCGTAGTGCGCGAAGAACACGCTGTGCGTTCCGGCATCAGGCTCAGGCGCGAAAGCGTTGTCCGACGAACCAGAGAGTCGGCGCAGGCCCATGCCATCGCGTTGCACCATGAAGAGCCGGAAGGATGCGTCCTCTCGATCAGATCGGAAGACAATCGTCTGGTTGTCCAGCCAGCAAGGCTCCGCGTCCACCGCTCGATCATGGGTCAGGCCGGTGACGACCCCGTTCGAGGGATTCACCAGAACCAGATCCAGAAATCCATCGACCATCCGTGAAGCAACCACGGCATCGCCTTCTGGAGAGAAACGCGGATGCGACCATTCGGTTCCGACCGTCGATGCCGTCAGGACCCGGGGCGAACGGCCCGGCGTCAGCACGCCAAGTTCCGTGCGATCGGAAAACCGCTGGACGAACACAATCGGTGACACGTCCTCCTGACTTGGGCCAACGTCAGGATCACTGGCGCGCAGCCCCCTGGTCAAGCGCTCACGATGGCCGGTTGCAACGTTCACGCGATGCAGATCCGACCGCGACTCGAACTTCCGTACGACGTTGGTCTCATCAAAGACGATAAAGCGCCCGTCGCGGGACCACGACAAAGCGGATCCGGAGAGGCGCCTGGTGAGTCGACGGTCTGACGTGCCGTCCTTCGCCATGAGGCGGATCTCACCAAGCCGGTCCAAAGCGCGGCTCGTGTAGGCGATCCACGCACCGTCGGGCGAAATCCGCGGCGCGGTTTGAAGCGTCGCGCGCGTGGTCAGAAGCCTCGGCCGAACCGCATCGCCGCTTGCAGCGGCACTCCGACCGCGGTCCAGGGCGAAGTCACGCCACAGGGCACTCAAGCCAACGCCTGTGACCTCTCTGAAAGTTCTGCTGTCGAAATAGGGTCGGACGCTGCGCCCATGCGAGAGGGCCACATCGCGCGCCGCACCTTCTCCGAACCTGTCCTCGAGCCACGCCAGGAATTCTTCCCCAAAGAGGTAAGGGGCGTTGCCGAGCGGCCAAAGGTCGAGCCCGAGGGTTGCCTGATCGAGCCGGCCAAGCTGGCCGCTACGCGCCGCCTCATCCACGACCATTTTCGTGAACGTGTGTCGCCCGCGACCAAACGCGGTGCCGCGTGTCTCTTCCCGAACCGCCAGTCCTTCGATGAACCAGGTGGGCTGAAGCGCATCAGGGAAAAGAAAGGGGGCGCGTCCGAAAACCTTTCGTCCCGCGCCGTAGACTCCGCGCGCCTGCTCGATGTGAACGATGTGGGTCAGCTCATGCGTCACCACCATGCGCAGCCATGACTCGGTCGGGCCGGAGTCAGCGCCGTCGAAGCTTGCGGTTCGGATCTCGACGAAGGGATAAGGGAACGAGGTCGCGAGGCCGTTTGGGGCATCGAGGGCGTCCTGCACAACCACATCCAGACTGGGAATCATCACGCGGTAGCGCGACTCGAGTCTGGGAAGGATCTCCAGGATCAAGGACATCGCCCGGCGGGCGGGAGCCTCCACCTCCGTGTGGAAGTGAACCTTTACTCGGCCCTCCTGTAGGGTGCGGAATCGGTACCTTGGAGGCACGGACGCGGCCTGGCCCGGGCGCGCATCAAGAGCGGTCCAAAGCAGGGCGAGGAGCGCCAGTCCGGTCCGCCATCCCAATCTTCGGCGCACGCGAGATTCTCTCACCCGGGCGTTGGGTTTCAAGGGTAGATTACGCAGGGGCGCGGGCCACCTCGGCGGGATTTTCCCGGCCGACGGGACGTCCCTTTCCTTTCAGACCACGGAGCCATCATGCCTTCCATTGTCCAATCACTCCTCGCACAGCTTTCCGGCCCAGCGCTCGATAGGATCGCGAAGCAGCTTGGCGTCAGCCCACAGATGGCTCAAGCCGCCATCGCGGTTGCCGTTCCGCTTCTCATCAAGAGCCTGTCCAACAATGCCGCCAGCGGGCAGGGTGCGTCCTCCCTGCTGGCAGCGCTCGATCGGAACCATGATGGCTCCGTGCTCGACGACCTGATGGGGTTTGTGAGCGGAGGTCATGCAACGGCTGGCGGCGCCGACATCCTTGGTCATATCTTCGGCGGTCAGCAGGCGACGGTTGCGCAGGGCCTCGGCCAGAGCGTGGGTCTCGATGCGGGGTCCTCTGGACAGCTCCTGGCCATGCTGGCTCCTCTCGTCATGGCGCAGCTCGGACGCGAGAAACAGGCGGCGGGCTTCGATGCCGCGGGCCTGGCGGGTGCGCTCTTCGGCGAACAGAAGTCGCTGCATGATCAGGCGCCTTCGGCCATGGATATGCTTTCAGGCCTGTTGGCCTCGGCTCGTTCGGGCGCCCCGGCCGCAAGCGGCGCAGCCGCCGGTCCCGACCTCGCCTCGATGGGAGCAAGCCTGCTTGGCCAGTTCCTGAACCCCCGATAGAGCCGTCCGTGACGGACAGATCGAAGCCGCCCATATGGAGGGGACCAAGCGGTCCCATTCCAACGAGGGCCGAACTCGGTCTCCACGACGGCGCAGAAGCCCCCGGGATGTCCACGGGGCTCTTGTCCTCCATCATCAACTCCACGGGCGACGGCCTTCTGGTCCTCGATCGAACCGGGAAGATCCTCGCGTGGAACGACATGTTCGTCTCCATGTGGAAGCTGCCTCTTGGCACCATCGAGTACCAGCAAGAGGCGGCGCTCGCATCCGTTCTTGGCCAGATCGTGGACCCCGACGCCGTGATGACCCGGGTGCGCGAACTGCAGGAGCATCCTGAAGACGAGAGCTTCGAGACGATCGCCCTGAAAGATGGCCGGATTTTCGACCGGTTCTCGCGGCCGCTCGGGCCGAAGAGCGACATCAAAGGCCGGGTCTGGAGCTTCCGGGATGCGACGACGCGACGCGCGGCGGAACGGTCGCTGCGGGAGAGCGAGATGCGTTTCCGCGCGTTCGCCGAGGGCGCGGCCTGCGGCCTGCTCATCCGACGCGATGACCGGGTGGTCTTCGCGAATCGATGGGCCATCGACGTCTTCGGCGAGATTCTCGGCCAGTCCTTCTGGGCGAGCGTGCATCCCGACGACCGGGCGGGAGCGATCGGGCGCGATCGCTCAAACAACGGCGCGGTCAAAGGAAGCTTCGATCTCCGGATGATCGATCGGCAAGGCGCGGTTCGCTGGTTCGAAGTCACCGAGTCGGCGATCGAGCTTGATGGCGAAACCTCCATACTTGCGACGGTCTACGACATCACGAACCGCAAAGAGGCCGAGGATCGAACTCGCCACGTCGCGTTTCACGACGCACTCACCGACCTGCCCAATCGCGCGCTGTTCGTGGATCGCGCGGCCGCGGCACTCGCGCGCGCGCGTCGTGATGACAGCACGGTAGGCGTGCTCCTTCTCGACATCGACCGCTTCAAGAACGTCAACGACTCGCTGGGTCATGACGCGGGTGATCAACTCATCTTTCGCAGCGCCGAACGTCTGCGCGAAGTCCTTCGCGGCTCCGACACCGTGGCGCGCCTGGGAGGCGACGAGTTCGCGGTGCTTCTTCCCGGCCTCAAGTCGGAAGACACGACCCGCGTGGGCGTGAAGCTGCTTGAGGCCATGCGACAGCCGTTTCTAGTGGCGGGGCGCGAGCTGCGCGTCAGCATCAGCCTCGGCATCGCGATCGGTCCGCAGGACGGCGAAGACGTCCAGACTCTGGTGAAGAGCGCCGACACCGCGATGTATCGCGCGAAGGACGCCGGGCGCGATCGTTTGCAACTCTTCGATCCGACCATGAATCGCGCGGCGATTCACCTGCTCGAACTTGAGAATGAACTCCACGAGGGTCTGGCCCATCGAGAGTTCCTGTTGTTTTATCAACCCATCTTCCGGGCGAATTCCGGCGATCTGGTCGGGTTCGAGGC
>JBDTQB010000277.1:0-6433 GCA_039932395.1 Vicinamibacteria bacterium
ACCTTCACGCCGGTGCGGCTCTTTCCCACGTGAATGCCCTTGCCGGGCTGGCCCACGGGATAGTTCGCGGGACGAAGGAGCTGGGGGAACATGTCGATGATCGGGATGATCTCGCGCTTGTCCCAGATGTGATTCCCCGAAGTGAGGCAGTTCACCCCGAGGCTGAGCAGCTCTTCCGCGAGTTCGCGGGTGACGCCATTCCCGCCGGCCAGGTTCTCGGCATTCGCGATGCAGTAGTCGATGGCGCGTTTCCGCAGGATCTTGGGCAGAGCCTGCTTGAGAATGGCGCGGCCGGGGGATCCGACAATGTCGCCGATGAGAAGGACGTTGATCATGGGTTTTTGGTCTTCTGAAGGCCACCTTGCTCTCGTTGTTGCAAGCGGGCAACATTGGCAAAGGCCGTTCGATAGGAAGATCCTTAGGTTACATGCTGCAGCAGATGATTCAGGACGTGCTCGCGCTCGCGGAGGCTTCGGGTCGACCCGAGGATCTGCTCGCGAAATTGAAGGAACGGATCGCGACCGTCGAGCGACTCGATTGCGGCGAGATTCTTGCCATCACACAACGCGGGCTCGTGCGTTTCGAACTGGCGCCAGGTCTTGGCGAAGTAGGCACGACGGCGTTGAAGGTCCTGGGTGATCAGCCGATGCTTCGCTTCGATCTGATCGCTCAGATGCACGAGGCGGGTCTCACTCCCCCGCAGGGTTTGAATTCTCTCCTGATCCTTCGTCTCGAAGCCTCCGGAGCGACCTCGGCCGCCCTTGTTCTGGGACATGCGCGCGCATGGTCTTTCCCGGGGGCACCGCTGACGCGGATCCGAACGATGGGGGGCGTGACGCTCCGTCTCCTTCTGGCGCAGTCCGCGAGTCCCACGGCCGTTCCTTCGGCGACCGCCGACGCGTCACTGGCGACGGAGGTGACCCGGCTCCGAGCTCATGTTGCGACGCTCGAACGCGAGATCGCCGAGCTGCGGGACGACAAGGCTAAGCGGCGTTCCGGCAAACCACGATAATCGTGCGGTCGTCGGTGGCCTTCAGGCCTTCGGCGAATTCGTCGGCCTTGCGAAGAAGGTGTTCCTTCATCGCAGTGGCTGAAGTGCCTTTCACATCAAGCGCGAAGGTCACGAGACCTTCTTCGCCAAGTTCGTCGCCCCTGCTGTTCCAGGTCTCGGAGAAACCGTCGGTAAAGACAATCAGCCGGTCCTGCGGATCCAGCATGGTCGAGCCGCCTTCGTAAGCCGCGTCCTCGAACAGACCGAGGACCATCCCGCCGGTGGTGAGCCGATCCACGGTGCCGGAACCCTTGGAAAGAATCGGCGGGTTGTGGCCCGCGTTGATGTAGTCGAGCTTGCCCGTCGCGATGTCCAGTCTTCCGAGGAAGAATGTGACGTACTTGTTGGCGGGAACATTCTGGGTGACGATGTTGTTCATCTCGCCGACCGCGGCGGTCAGGTCTTCGCCCAACCAATGGTCGCGCACCGCGGCGCGGAGGACGGTCATGATGAGTGCGGCGCCCGTGCCCTTGCCGGAGACATCACCGAGCACGAAGGTCAGACGGTCTTTGGTGAGATGGAAGTCGAAGTAATCACCGCCGACCGCGCGGCAAGGCTCGGTACCGGCCGCGATGTCGTATCCGAGAATCGTGGGGGAAGCCTTCGGCAGCATGCTGCGCTGGATCTCCGCGGCCACCCGCATGTCTTCCTCCAGGCGGCGCTTTTCGAGGCTTTCCTCAAGCAGACGAGCGTTCTCGATCTTCGCTGCGGCGACGCTCGCGAGTGCGGTGACGAGCTCAAGGTCTTCTTCCGAAAAGGTATGCGTCCGTTCCCGGGAGTCGAGATACACAACGCCGATGACGGAATCGATCCCTTCATCGGAGTGCCACAGGGGTGCGCACATGGCGGAGCGGATGCCGGTGGTGACGATGCTGGCTTCCGACTTCAGCATCGCGTCTTCCAAAACGTTGGGAAGAAGGATCGAGACCTTCTCCTTCAGCACGCGGCGGGAAATGGTGCGGCTCACCCGAAGAATCGGCTCGCCCCGACGGGTCTTGGAGGCCTTGACCTCAGGCACCTCCGCGCCGACCGGTCCTTCGAACAAAGCGATCGCGCCGCGTTCGGCGGGAACCGCTCCGAAGAGGATGTCGAGGATTTTGTCGAAGGTCTCGGACAGTGGGCGATGCGCTAAAAGGGCGGCCGCGGCGCCTGAAAGAACGGTGAGAACACGGTTCTTGCGAACCAGATCTTCCGCGCTGTTCGGAGCCTTGAGAACCCCTTCCTGCAGCGTCTTGACCGAGAAGACCTTGGTGCCGATCGCCTGAATGTCATCCTCTGGCTCGTCATCGATCCCGCTCCAGTTCACCGTGACGGTGTGATCACCGAGCTTGATTTGATCGCCCGTACGGAGCGAGGTTGGTCCCTGAATACGCGAACCGTTGACCAGCGTGCCGTTCTTGCTGCCGAGATCCGCGACCATCAGACCACCGCGATCGAAGCGGATTTCCGCATGCATGCGTGAAAGCCACTGATCCGGAATAAAGATGTCGGCGTCTCTGGAGCGCCCGAGCGTCATCCTCGGAAGGTCCACCTTGATGCGGCGTTCGCCGTCGGCCGATTTGAGAAGAAGTTCAGGAACAGCCATGGGGAGCGCAGATTCTAGTGCCCCGCCGCCGCTCGCGTGGCACGGCACAGATGTTGAAGACTCCTAGCCCTGCTCGCGGCTGCGACGCTTCTTCGCCGCCATGTAGCCCGGACGCACGCGGACGGTGGTCTCCGGCCGGTTGATCTTCACTTCGATCTTTCGATAAGTGTTGTCGGCGGCCCTCTTGGGCGAATAGGCGACGAGGTAGTTGTTCTTCAGGTCCTTGGAGATGGCCTCGAACACCTTGATCAACTCGCTCACCTTCTTGGGGAAATAGTAAGCGCCGCCCGTATCTTCGGCCAGGTTCTTGAGGAACCCGCGTGGCGTGTCGTAGCCCTCGATGCCGACCGCGTAGATCGACACTTCAAGAGACTTTGCCAGGGCCGTCACCTGGGCCTTGCTGGCCTGGCTTGCGCCGCTGTCGTCACCATCTGAGAGAAGGATGAGAGCTTTGCGGCCGGGTCGATTCCGCAAGCGATCGAGCCCGTACATGACACCGTCGTAAAGCGCCGTACCGCCCCAGACCTGCAGGCCGTTGATGTACGAATCCATGCGCTCGGTGTCTTCCGTGAACTCAGAGCTCGACTTCACGCTCTCATTGAAGGAGACGACCAGCGCCTGGTCCGACTCTTCGAGCTTTCCGGTGAAGTACGTGGCCGCCTCTTTCAGGAAGGCGATGCTTGGTTGCATGCTCCCCGAGGTGTCGAGGGTCAGCGCGATGGACAACGGGATGCGGTCCTCGCCCGTGCTGTTCGCGAGATACGTGATCTCTTGAGGCACCCCGTCCTCGAGAAGAGTGATGTCTTCCTTCTTGAGGTCGGGAATGAAACGGCCGGCCTTGTCGAAGACGAGAACAGGAACCGAAACCACCTGAACCTCGGCGCCGATGATGATGGGCGGACGATCTTGAGGGTTCTGAGTCTTCGAGGTCACCGCTCCAGCAGGCGTCACCGCGGCGAGGGCTACGAGACCGAGTCCGAGGACGCTGCGATTCACGCGGCTGCCGCCGGCTGGGTGTTTTGCTGACTCAATCGCTTGCGCATGAATTTTCCAGTCATAAGTGCAAAGAGGATGACGCCGGCCGCAACGACGAAGGGCGCGAGGATGGCGAGTGCAACCAGGCCGAAGGCGATGATGTCTTCGAGGACCGAAAGAATGGGAGCGGCGAGGCCGGCGGTGATCGGCGAAACCACCGCACGCAATGTCGACTTAGCGGTGTGCGGAAGAACCGCGGCCGGCGCGCCGACCATCACGCCGAGGGCGAGCGCCACGATCGGATCATCGACCGTCCACATCACGGACGCGGCGAGAACGACCCCCGCGATGGGCTTGAGGAAAGTCGACAGCAGATCAAGCGCGTGATCAACCACAGGAATCTTGTCGGCGATCATTTCGATGACGGTCGCGACGACGAAGACGGTGAGCGCGGTGTTGGATCCAAGGAAGTGAAACGAATTCCCCATGGGCAACACGCCAAATCGCACCGAAAGCCCCACGGCGAAGAGAGGCAGCCACGCCCGCAGGCCAGCACAAGCCGCCAAGGCGATGCCGAGGGCCATCGACTGAAGCAGATCCACCGACAACACCGGCCATTCGAGATGGCGCAGGCGCTCGGGCCAGTCGGTCGCCTGGAGAGTCTCCAGAAAGGAACCGATGCTGAGCTGAAGCGGCGCGACGAGGAGCGACATGACGACTGAACACTAGGGACGCGGCTTGAATCGTGTCAAGCCGCGAACGGAGATGCGGCTTCCCGGCGGTGGTGTCGCCGCGCGCGCTCAGGCGGTGAGGCGCTCCTCACCAAGGTGGGCGCTGTGGATTCTTGGCCCGGTTGAGCGGACAGCTGAAGCCACCAAGTGTGCCGTTCTCCAGCAAAGGCCGAAAAATGTTTGCGCTGGTCCGCTGATAGCGCGCGGGCCTCACTCCTGCGTCCAGGCTGAGAATGCCCGTGTGCTTGTCGTAGCTATAGCGACCCCGTCGTCCGCTCGAACTCATATAGGTTGTGCCGTCGATGAGCCCAAACGTCATCGGGTTCGCCAAAGCATTCTGGCCATAACATTCATAGACACCGGGCAGGAGCGGGAGCGGGCCGAGTGAGGCGTGCTCGCGTTCTGACCCGCCCGGCGCTCTGACGCACGGGGCCACGAAGTCCGGCGCACGGAACGACCACTCGTGGCCCTGATCCAGCTTCACCGTGTAAAGCTTCCGCGCAGGATTTGAGTGGCTGGGGTC
This sequence comes from Vicinamibacteria bacterium, assembly GCA_039932395.1. Lineage (GTDB taxonomy): Bacteria > Acidobacteriota > Vicinamibacteria > Fen-336 > JAGNNV01 > JAGNNV01. The sequence continues at coordinate 4,866 of JBDTQB010000277.1, forward strand.
GTCTGCAACCTTGACGATCGTACCGGAAGCAAAAGTTCCAGTGCACCCAGCGTCGACCTCGACACGCTGACCGGCGCCAAACTGCCGCCACTCGTCACCCCGGCCATAGGCCGAAGTCACCGCGAGCAAGACCAAGGCTACAAATACAAACTTCAAGCCAGACCTCCATTGATCGGTTTCCATAGAGGAGCATTGTCGCCGAAAGCGCGGCCGGAAAGGCTTGCCCTGAGCGTAGCCGAAGGGATCACTTCTTCGGAGGGTTGCGCGCTTCTTCCTTGTTGTAGCAATGGACGAACGGAATGTCGCGCATCGTGAGCACGCCGGGACGGGCCGACATCACCTTCGGGATCGCGTTGACGGAGATGGCCGCGGTCGCGATGTCGCCCGCGATGCCGCCCTTGACCGTCATATCCATGGATGGCGAACCATCGATCACTATGTGATCTCGAGGCGAGTCGGCGCCGACGTACATATGGAGGTCGAGGCTGATCACCAACCCAGTCTTCGAATAGCCGCGCGCGCTCTGCTTGATGCCCGCGGCGGTTCCGGCGGCGATGCGGAGGTAGTCGGTATTCAGGTCACGCGGCGCAATCGCCGGCTCGAGCGTCTCTTCCACGCGGTCCAGCTTGAAGCCGAGCGCGTCGGCGATCATTTGGACGGATTCGGGAAGACCCACGTGACGGACCGTGCCCTCGGCCTTCGCGCGGCTGAACTGCGCCAGCGACAGGCCCGCGCCAACCTTGCGCTGAAGGGGCAGGCGACGCGTGCCCGCATCGACGATGCGCGTCACCGAGACTCTTGTTACGTCCGCGCAGGGCGCCGTCATGGTGAGGGCCAGCGCGTCCATCGCGAATCCTGGGTTCACGCCGGTGCCAAGAACAGAAACCTTCTTCTTCTTCGCGATCACATCGAGATCCTTGAAGACCTTCAGGTTCGCGGGAACGGGATACGCGAACTCTTCGCACGTCGTGACCACATTGATGCCGCGGTTGATCAGGGCTTCGATGGTCGCCTTCACCACCTTGGCAGAAGAGGTGGTCGAGACGATCGCCACGTCCGCCTTGGCGCTCTTGATGAACTTGACCGGATCGCCCGCCACCTTGATCTTGACTTTCTTGCCGAGACCGAGCACGTCGCCAAGATCCTTGTTGGCCTTCTCGGGAGCCGGGTCGCAGGCGCCCACGACTTTGAGCCCCTCTTTGCCGAGCACCATTTTCGCGATGCCGACGCCGATGGGGCCGAGGCCAATGTGAATGATCTTCAGATCACGGGACATGCGGGTTTATCTCCAGAAATTTTGAAAGAGCTGCTGACGGCCGTTTCGGAAAGGGCAGCGTCAGGAAAAAAATAGGGGCGGACGAGAAATCAGCGCTCGATCGGAATCGAAGCGAACTCGTCGTCGGCGACTGCGGCCACGAGCACGGTGGTCGAGATCGGCATAAAAGCGGTGTGGCTCTTGCCGTTCAAGGTCAGGCGCACTTCATAAAAGCCCTGCTCGGAGATGCGCACCATTTTGCCCTTCGCGCTCTTCGCTTTGATGATCTCGGCCATCGCGTCATTGGCGATGA
>JBDTQB010000278.1:0-6402 GCA_039932395.1 Vicinamibacteria bacterium
AGAATAGATCGGAGCAGACTCAAGGGAAGTCCTAAAGGCCTCTTTAAGGGATGGGAGAATTGAGAGGGCTGGCCGCCACCACTTGGTTTTTTCCGAGTGACTTGGCCCGGTACATTGCACGGTCGGCGTTCGCGATCAGACTGCGAACGTCGTCGGCGCTCTCAGGATACGCTGCTATTCCGATTGAGGCGGAAATTCTTGCCTCGAGCCTCTGGGATTCAAGAAACGTGGTCATTTCAATGACCTGCCGGATCCGCTCGGCGATCACCATGCCGCCGGACAGGGGGGTTTCGGGAAACAGGATCACAAACTCATCGCCGCCATAACGGATCAGGACGTCGGCATCGCGCACGGTCTTTTCGAGCACGCCGCCGACTTCGATCAAAGTCCTTGAGCCCGCGAGATGGCCGTGGGTGTCGTTGATGCTTTTGAAGCCATCAAGATCCATGAAAAGAAGGGTCAGAGATGTTTTCGTGCGCCGGCAGCGCTTGAGTTCGCGATCGAGGTACAGCGTCATGAAGCGCGAGTTGTAGAGCGCGGTGAGGTGATCCGTAAAGTTCAGCCTCCGCGTTTTCTCGAAGGTTTGTGCGTTCCTTAGCGAAATGGACAGCGCTCGGGCCAGCAGGTTGAGACGCTTTCTCTCGGCCGAAGTCAGTGACCGCTCGAAAGACAGGTCAAGGATGCCAAGCGCCTCATCCGCGACGCTGAGTGGAATGAGTGCGCGCCAGGCGCCGTCCGTTTCAAGGTCACTTTCCGGGACAGTGCCAGATGCATCCGTCTCGGCAGGACTGGGCAAGAACCTGCCTTCGAGGCTCGCGACGAGGATCGGCTTCTCGTCTTCGTCGCCACCCAGCGTGCGAACCCGCGTGTAGTCGTCCTGCAAAAAGACCAGCACGCGGCAGCGCGTGCCACCCAAAAACTCGGCGCTCGCATTCACCACGGCCGCGCTGATGGCGGGCGCTTCCAGGCTGGAGTGAATCCGCAGAAGCGAATCCGCCATCATTTCGCCCGGTCGTTCCATCTCTTTCGGCACTGAGCGCCAGCCCCTGATCGTTCCGTGCTGCTACTGCCCTGAAGTCAGAGTACGCGTGACTTCGGCGACGCCGCCGGATGTGGAGATCGCACGGATCACCACTCTCTGCTCGCCTTGTTTGCGAGCCAACGTCACGAACTCCTGGAACGAGCCATCGGGCTGGACGCTGACCGCATCCCCGTTCACCGTCAGTCGCGCGCCCGGCTCAGTTTTTCCCGCGAGACGGACGACGTTGCTACGTGCCTCAAACACATCGATGACCAATGCCGGAGCCGTCGCCGACCTGGCCGCGGGAGTGGCAACTCCTCGAGGAATGGCGGCTCGTTCCAGCCGGAACGACACTGCATCGGAGAACCGACCCTGCACGCCATCGCCGGTTTGCGCGGCGACGCGGAAGGTGTAGTCGCCAGCCGCCAGACTTGGCGCTGAAGCCGTCGTGCCTTTGACACCATCGCGATCGAGACTGGTTTCGAAGCCACCCGCGATTTTCAGCTCGAGTTGGACACGGTACGCGGTCGCGCCTCTTGATGGCGACCAGGAAAGGGCCAGGGCCGCTCCGGGCCCCAGAGAGACAACGCCCGTGGCTCCGCCAGGGTTTTGAGCGACCGGCTTGTCGGGCAGGGCTTGCTTCGCGCCCGCCTTGCCGGTGGCATCGACGCGGATGCCTTCATTCGCGCCCAAGTGGATTTTTTCACCCGACTTCGTCTCCAGATTCGCACCACCTGCGAGCTGAGCTACAGCCGTCAGACCGCTTTCGCTCACACGCATTGTCCCCGCCGAGTTGCTTTCGAGCGCGAGCCGGAACGTGGGAGTGACCGCTTCGGTTGACCCAGAGCCCCGCTGGGTTGTTTCGTAGTTGATCTCGCCCGATGAGACTTTCCACGCCACTCGACCTGTATTTGGGCCTCTTGAGGTTTCTTCGATCGTGATCAAACTATCCGGACGCACGGTGACGCGGGTCTCGTCGAAGAATTTGATCTCTGCAGATGACGAAGGGTACGTGCGCACTAGATCGCTCTTGCGCAGCGGAACTTTAGTTTCCGCGGTTTTCCATTCGAGGCCACCAACGTCACGAGTCTTCACGTTGCCCTGAATGGTCTCGAAGAGCGCGGCGACATCCTTGGCGGCTTCCGCGAGCGGGATTGCGGGGGTCTGCGCAGGGCGGGTCAGGAAGTACCCGGCGACGCCCAGAGCGGCCAGAATCAATACGGCGATCATCAACCGTGACGTTCGCAGCCGGCGTTCTGTACCTGCGGGCTGTTGGGGATTGGACACGGGGGGGAGTCCCTTTCGAAAGCTCACGACGGCGGCCGGAACGTCGGCGCCTGGCAAAGTTGTTAGCGCCAATCCTTCGAATGAAAGGCGCGAAAAAAAGCCTTCGTGGCGCCTCTAGTGCGAAAAATTACCCCGAAAGGCGGCTCAGGTGAGTCCCGAGACGGGTCGCCGAAGTATACTCGACGACCCTTTGCCTACGTGCAGTCGAGATTGCGGCTTCCGCCGGCAAGCCCGTCCTAACGTTCTTCTTATTCGAGATCTGGAGTTGACTCTCTGATGGCCCTCGCATTTCTGCGACGTCACCGGCGCTGGTTTTTCGTCTTTCTGTGGGTTGTAATCCTCGCGTTCGTGATTCTCTACATCCCGAACCTGGATCCGGCTACCCGGTCTGCCGACGCCACAATTGCCACCGTTGGAGGGAAACCTATCCAGGCTGCGGAGTTCCAGCGCCAATATCTGCGCCAGCGCCGCCAATTCCTCGCCATGAACCAGGGCGTAGACGAAGCCATGCTCGAGCGCATGGGCGTGCGGGACCAGGTGCTCTCTTCCATGGTGAGAGACCGTCTGGAATCGCTCGAAGCCGATCGTCTGGGATTTGTGATCGACGACAAGTCTTTGGTCAAGGTGATCACTGAAGACCCCCAGCTTCAGACCAACGGGAAGTTCATCGGCACCGCAGCCCTTGGCAACCTTCTTCAACAGCAGGGAATGACCGTCGCCGATTTCGAGAATGAAATCCGAAGTCAGCTCAAGCGCCAGCGCCTTCGCGAAGCCGTCACCGATGGCGTGGTCGTGTCGGATGCGGAGGTGAAGTCCGAATTCCGCCGCCGGAGCGATCTGATTCGCGCAGAGTACGTCTACATCGATACGGCTCGCTACGAGGCCACAATCCAGCCCACGGAGGACGAGATCAAGGCGCGTTTCGAGGCCAACAAGGACCGTTTCCGGCTGCAGGAAAGACGTGTTCTCTCCTATCTCCTGGTCGATCCCGCCGACCTTCGTGCCAAAGTCCTGCCCACGGGCACCGAGATCGAGAGCTACTACAAGAACAACGTCGCAGAGTTCACGACGCAAGAGCAGGTCTGCGGGCGCCACATCCTTCTGAAGGTCAAGCAGAATGCCGCGGCCACCGAAGGTCACACGGATGCTGAAGCCAAGACCATGGCTGAAGCCGCTTTGGCCCGGCTGAAGAAGGGCGAGCCCTTCGAAAAGGTCGCGAAAGAGAACTCTGAAGACAGCTCGGCTTCGAACGGAGGAAGCCTTGGGTGTTTCGGAAAAGGCCAGATGGTCGCCGAATTCGAGAATGCGGCCTTCGCCCTGCAGAACGGCGCGACGTCCGACATCGTGAAGAGTCCCTTTGGTTATCACATCATCAAGGTAGACACGAAGCTTCCCGGTGGCCTGCAGCCACTCGAGCAGACTCGCACGCGCATTGAAGCTCAGTTGCAAGACTCGAAATCGCGCGAACTGGCTCAGCAGAAGGCAGAAGCCGTGGTCGAAGGCTTGAAGTCAAACCAGACGCTGGAACAGATCGGCGCCGCTCAGGGCTTGACGGTGAAGAAGAGTCAACCGCTGCTTCTGGGCCGCGGCGCGGGACCACTGACCAGCCCGGTTCTTCTTTCCAGCGCGTTCGAACTCAAAGCCAAAGAGACTTCGAAAGATGGGTTCCCTGCAGGCGGCGGCGCTGCGTTCATTCGCGTTGACGAGATTCTTCCGCCGAAAGTGCCCGAATTCGCCGAAGTCAAAGACGACGTGAAAGCGGATTTGGTGAAGTTCCGGGCCCGAGAGAAGGCTCGTGAAGCCGCCAAGTCGCTTGCGGCAGAGGCAGAGAAGACCGATCTCGCAAAAGCCGCGACGCGCGCGAACTTCACGCGCGTTGAGACCAAGGGGCTGGTAGGTCGCGGGCAGTCCTTCACGGACATTCCTCAGAACTCGTCGCTTGAGGATCAGATCTTTGATCTCGAAGCCAAGAAAGTTTCAGGTCCTCTCGATACGCCTCTAGGCGTCGTTGTCGTCCGCGTCATTGAGAAAACATCTGCTGACGAGAACGCGCTTGTCGCCCAGCGCGAGTCGATCCGCGACTCCCTTGCTGCGGCCAAGAAGGACAAGCTCTTCTCAAGCTACCTTCAGACGCTCACGGATCGCTACCCGGTCACGCGTAACGCAGAGGCTCTGGCCGCCGTTCGTTAAGTTCTTCCAAACGATCGAGGAAAAACCAATTGGACTACCGCTCCGCCGGCGTCGACATCGCGGCGGCAGATGACGCCAAGGAGCGCATCAAGGCGCTCTTATCTCGAAATAAATCAGCTTCCGTACTTTCGGAAATTGGTTCATTCGGTGGCGTTTTCCAGCCCAATTTCGCCGGTATGGCGGAACCGGTCCTTGTTTCTTCCACAGACGGTGTCGGAACCAAGATTCGCATTGCCCGCGACTGCGGCATCCATGACAGCGTGGGCTACGACCTGGTTGCACACTGCGTCAATGACATTCTGGTCCAGGGAGCGAAGCCCCTCTTCTTTCTCGACTACGTGGCCCTCGGCAAGATGGACGCGGCGCGTGTGGAATCCATCGTCAGTGGCATCGTGCGAGCCTGCGACGAATTTTCCTGCCCGCTCATCGGTGGAGAGACGGCGGAGATGCCAGGTACGTACAAGGAAGATGACTACGACCTCGCAGGCTTCATCGTGGGTGCGATGGACAAGAAGAACATCTTGCCGCGACCCGATGTAGCTGCCGGAGATGTCCTGATCGGCCTCCCCTCGCTTGGCCTTCACACAAACGGCTACTCGCTTGCGCGCAAGGTCCTGATCGATCACATGGGATTGAGCGTTCACGATCGTCCGTCCCCGCTTCAGACGACCATCGGCGAGGCCTTGCTCGCCCCCCATCGTTCCTACCTGCATGCCCTCTGGCCAGAGATTCAGAAAAGGCGCGTGAAGGCGCTGATTCATATCACCGGCGGGGGCTACGAAGGCAACATTCCACGAGTTTTGCCGGAGGGCGTGGGTGCCCACGTCGATACCTCAAGCTGGACGCCCCCCCCCATCTTTCAACTGATTGCCGAGGGCGGACCGGTGGAGCGCGATGAGATGTTCCGAACCTTCAACATGGGTATCGGCATGATTGTCGTCGCCTCCTCATCCATTGCATCCGAGCTCGAGGAGTCGCTCAAGGCCCGCGGTGAGACGTGCTATCGCATCGGCAAACTCGTGACGGGTAACGGCGTCCGCTTAGTTTGAAACGCGTCGCTGTCTTTGCAAGCGGCCGAGGAAGCAATCTCAGCGCACTCCTCCGCGATCAGCCTGCGTACGATTCTTATCGCGTAGCCGTCGTTATCTCGAACGTCCCGGGAAGCGGTGCTCTGCACGTTGCGACCGAGGCCTCGATCGAAGCGCTGTTGATTCCGAGCCGCGGCATCGAGCGCAGCACACACGAGAGCCTGATGCTTGATGCCTTGCAAAGTCGGTCAATCGACATTGTCTGCCTCGCCGGGTACATGCGCGTTCTCGGCAGCGCCTTCATTGGCGGGTTTAAGAAGCCCATTCTGAATATCCATCCTTCACTGCTTCCCTCGTTTCCCGGTATGTACGCACAGAAACAAGCCGTGGATGCTGGCGTGCGTTGGTCGGGCGCCACCGCGCACTTTGTTGATGGCGGGCTGGATTCGGGTCCCATCATCCTGCAGGAGCCCGTCGAGGTTCGCGCCGAGGACGACGAGGATCGCCTGTCGAGCCGAATCCTGCACGTAGAACACAAGCTCTACCCCAAGGCCCTGGACATCGTGGCGAGAGGCCTCTACCGCCTTCAGGGACGCGTCGTTCGCCTCTAGCGCCACGCCCATCGATCTCCGCAGTGGCGCACGGCTCGTCTTCCGTGGTCTTTAGTCATTTCCAAAACCGATTGCCCCGCCGGGAAAAAATTCATGCAGGGCGCGACTCGGTCACCAAACCCACTCCAGTGGATAGCCCGGCGGCCAATGTGCTATTCATTGTGGAAACCACTCCGTTTGACGCACTAATTGGCCAGTCGTGAAAAGACCTTTTTTAGAAAAACCCCGCCAAAGGCTTGACTCACCCTACCCGTTTTCGATATTC